>JAFQED010000029.1 GCA_017415765.1 Desulfovibrio sp.
GTGCTGTGGCCGAACCCCCATGCAAACTCTGCTGGAGGGTAAAAACATCTGGATGGAGAAGGTCGGACAGCTCAACTAAACGGACAGTTGACCATCAAAACGGAGCTTACTGTCAGATCAAGTCGGAACCAGTACATATTATGCGGTACAATACAGAGTATTCTATGCACTTATTCTACGAGAAATCTACACTCTCTACGGTCACACATCCTTAGGTTATCTCTGGGCCGTCATCCAGTCCGCCTTCAGCATCATGGTATTTTGGGGCTTACGTACTTTCATGCAGGCCCGTGCGCCCCACGGCATGACTGTCCTTTGTTATCTTGTCTGCGGCTTCCTCATTTGGAATATCACCACGCAAATCCTGACCAAAGCCATGCACGCCATTGACGGCAACCGTAATCTGCTGACCTTTCCGCAGGTTTTTCCTTTGGACGTAATACTGGCGCGTGCGGTGGTTGTTATAGCTACTCAGGTAGTGAGCATGTCCATCATTTTGGGCATCGGGGCCATGTGTGGTTATGGAGTCACCGTCAGTAATCTAGGCCTGTTGCTGACAGCCTTGCTTATGGCCGTTTGCTTTGGCCTTGGCTGCGGTGCCATGCTTTCGGCATTGGCAGCCTATATGCCAGCCCTGCACAACATAGTACCCATGGTATTGCGGATCCTGTTTTTTGCTTCAGGGGTGTTTTTCTCGGTCAGTATGTTCAGCCACCGAGTGGGGGAATGGCTGCTGCTCAACCCCATTATGCAAATCATTGAGATGGCGCGGACGGCCATGTCCCAAGGCTATATATCGCCGTATTTTGATGTGGAGTATCTGCTTTTTGTCAACTTGGCAGTACTCAGCACGGGTCTGTTGCTGGAGCGTTTTATCCGGCGGAGGCTGCAAGCGTGATTCAGAAGCCCAGCCAGCCAAAGCCCTTGGCCATGATGCAGACTATGGCCAAGCCAATGGCGAACTGCCATTTGAGCAGGGTATATTTTGCCACTGCGGCTTCGGTACGCATCTTCTCCATTTCTGCCGTGAGGTCAGCGCGTACTTTCTCAATGTCTGACTTAAGCTCAGCCCGAACTTTTTCAATTTCCAGTTGCAGACGGAGTTCGGTTTCGCGCAAATCCTTTTGCAGCTGGAGTTCGGTTTCTCGTAAATCCTCGCGGGTTGCTGCGTTGGATTCGCGCTGCTCCAAGACTTCCACCAAGGCGGCAAACTGTTCTTCTGTAAAGGCTTTTTCGAGTTTCTTGCCTGAGTTAAAAAGCAGCATGGCAACCTCCATCGCTGTTGTTACGTCTTTTTACCGTATCGCTTTTGCAAAATCCAGTACGCAGTGCTTGCGGTGGTCAATCACAAATAGGATCCGCCACTGCAAAAAGCTACGCTGGATAAGCCAGTGCGGCAGCAGCCAAAAAGCCGGAGCGGGTCATACCGTTGCGTTTGGCCTTACGGTCAACCTCTGCCAGTACATTGCGGGCCAGACTGATGCCCAGCTTGACGGGCGTAGTATCGCAGTTGGGGGCTGCAATCAGGGGGTAAGCCACCGCGCCCTGCGGGGTAATATCCAACTCCTGCATGGTGGCAAGGGCTTTGGCCTGTACTTCTTCCAGCGTGGATGCCCTGGGCGCGTCACGTCGGGCCCTGGCGTATTCCTCAAGGCTCAGGCCCAGTACATCAGCAGCCATTTCCATGGCCTCCCGCAGATCATTGCCCTGTGTCATGGCCTCCGGCACGTCAGGGAACCATACCGTATAGCCGCCGTCTTCATTGGGGCAAAATACCGCAAAATAGTATTCACTCATGACGTAAACTCCTCTTCAAGCCGTGGGTATTCAACGCAGCTTTGCCCCGACCTGTTTTTCAATCAGTTTCACCGTGCTTTCGGCAATTTCCGTATGCCGACCGACAGCAGTTCGGTAACGTCCAGAGGCGTCATACACCTTGGTATGATTGCCGCCTTCTTCAAAGCGGAAGCCAAGCTCGGCAAGTTTTTTCAGAATATCCTTACGCTTCAACGGCTGCTCCTGTGTATTTGGATATGGATTTTTTTTGCTACCGTCAATGATTTTCCAGAAAATTTTCCATACTGGAGTCTGCAAGCGTGATCCGTCTGCGTGACATCTGCAAAAGCTACAAGGCAACGGGCAACCGCCGCCGTATCATCCTTGACCATCTGGATGTGGACTTTGTGCCGGGCGTCAATGTGGGCATATTGGGAAGGAATGGTGCGGGCAAGTCTACCCTCATGCGCATTATCGGGGGGGCTGCCTTTCCTGATTCCGGCACGATTGAGCGTACCAGCCGTATTTCCTGGCCTATTGGTTTTTCGGGTTGCTTTCATGGCAGCCTGACAGGGCGGGCCAATTTGCGTTTCGTTTGCCGCATCTATGGCGCGGACATTAAGGAAGTGACCCAGTTCGTGGAAGACTTCTCCGAGCTTGGCGATTACATGGATATGCCTGTGAAGAGCTATTCCTCCGGCATGGCTGCCAAGCTGGCCTTTGGTCTGAGTATGGCCATAAGCTTTGACTTTTACCTGATAGATGAACTGACCGCCGTGGGGGATGCCTCGTTTCGGGCCAAGAGTACCAAGGTGTTTAACGAGCGCAAGAAACAGTCTACATTGATAGTGGTTTCACACAGTATCAGTACCATCAAACAGCATTGTGATGTGGCCGGAGTGCTGCATGATGGTAAGATTATCTTTTATGATAAGATAGATGATGCCGTGGTCTTTTATGAAAAGATTTGCCGGGAAGCCCCGGTACTGCGTTTTATCTGATTGAATCCATTTTGGGGGAAAGATGCGATATATGAGAGCGTTGGCCATGCTGGCGGGGCTGGCTTGTGCTGCCTGTGCGCCGCAGCACAAGCAGGGGGGAACGGTGGATACCTTGGAAGCAGCTCCGCTTTCGCCGGATGCGGCCCTGGCTCAATTCATCGGAGAGAGCCTACCGGGCAGCAGTGCCAGCTTCAGCCAGACGCGGCTGGGCAGCGGCCCAGTGGTGGTGACCGTGGGCAAGAGCTATACCTCGGCCCTGAACCAGCCCTGCCGACAGGCACGGGCCGTGACCAATGGCTTGCCGCGCAATCTGGCTGCCTGTCAGCAGACGGACGGGAAGTGGGAACTTGCGCCGGATATTTTTGCTGACGGGGTGTTTTAGGTGGCTGACGAGAACAAGCAAACGCCTGTCGCGCCCGCAAAGCCAGCGGCTGCACCTGCAAAACCAGCAGCCCCGGCCAAACCAGCAGCCCCGGTTCCACCCACCGCGCCCCTTGTTATGCCAAAAGAGCCGGAGACAGGGCCGCCCCTTACTGGTGCAGCGCGTCTGCGGCAACAGGCAACAAACCTGTTTTCTGCCTTTCTGAGTCCTAAAGGCCTGGCCAAACGCCTGATCACGGCCCTTGTGCTGCTGCCGGGCTTGCTGGTCTTTTTGTATCTCTCGCTCTGGGCTTCGGATATGTATATCTCAGAGGCCAAGTTTGCGGTACGCGGGCAAAACGCTGCCCCGGCCATGGATGCTTTGAGTTCGCTCTTCAGGGTAACAACCTCTACGCAAAGCGATTCATACATCGTCCTCAATTACATCACGTCGCTGGATATGTGCGACAAGCTGGATGCCAAACTGGATCTGCGCGCCCATTACAGCAACAGGGCCAATGACATCTGGTTTCGGCTCTGGAAACATCCCACGCAGGATGAGATGAGGGACTACTGGCAATGGGCTACCACAGTGGCCTATGACCCGGATACGGGGATTTTATCAGTAGAGGTCAAGGCGTTCAGCGCGGAGATGGCACACAAGATATGCCAAGGGATTCTGGAAAACAGCGAAGCCCTGGTCAATGCCATGAACGAGCGGGCACGGGCCGATGCCATCTCCCAGGCCCAGCTTGAGGTCAACCGAGCAGAAGAGCGCATCCGCAAGGCACAGGCAGCCATGCGGGCCTATCGGGAGCGCACCATCATCCTTGACCCGCAAGCCGTGGCCACGGGCCTCTATGGCGTGGTCAATGAGCTGGAAGCTGCCGCCACCAAGACGGCAGCGGAACTGGCCGAGGCTTTGACCTTCATGCAGGGTGACAGCCCACGGGTTATCCAGCTACGCAACCGCCTTGAAGTGCTGCAAAAGCAGCTTGAGGCGGAGAAGCAGCGTTTGGCAGGTGACCTCAAGCAAGACGTACCCCTGAGCGCGTTGGTCAGCGAATTCCAGAGCCTGACGCTTGAAGAGGAATTTGCCCAGAAGCAGCTCACCTCGGCCATGGCCTCGCTGGAGACGGCGCGGGTACAGGCTGACGCACAATCCCTGTACATTGAAGCCTTTGAGCGTCCCACCTTGCCGGATGAATCGCTTTATCCGCGTCCTGTCTATTTTACCTTTATCTTCATGGTAACGGCCCTGCTGCTTCTGGGGCTGGTTTCCCTGATCATTGCCGCTGTGCGTGAACATGCGGGGTTCTGATGATGACACGACTGTATTGCTGTATCGCCTTGTTCTCCATGCTGTTGGCTGCTTCCCCTGCCGAGGCTGTCAGCACCTCCACTGCCTCGCGGCAGGCCCTCATGGGAGGTTTGGCTGACGGCGTAAATGGTCAAATTACCCAACAAGCCACTGCCCGACCTGCCATTGATGCAGATACCGTCATGCCACAATCCCGGCAGGGCGCGGGGATGCAGCCCGGCCAGTTGCAGGAACAGCAGTCCCCATACAGTCCGGTGCAGCGGGCTTATACGCCACGCAAGGAGCCAGCCCCCATCACCGCGCCTCCGGCCTGGGCACAAAGCCCCTATCCTCCGGCTGCCATTGAGGCCTTGCAGCCCTTTGGGGCGTCGCTCTTTCTGGGCAATTTTGCAGGGACGTGGCATGACGGCCTACAGGCCCAGTACCTCATCCGGCCCGGCGACCGTATTTTGGTGCGGGTTTGGGGGGCGTTCAGCTTTGAGGGGGTGCTGGCTGTGGATCAGCAGGGCAATATCTTTCTGCCGGAGGTCGGCCCCATTGCCGTGGGCGGGGTCAGCCATGAGTCCCTGCAACGGGCAGTACAGGCGCAGCTTCGCAGCGTGTTCACCCAGAATGTGGAGGTCTATACCAACCTCATGAGCAGCCAGCCCGTGGCGGTTTTCGTGACAGGCAATGTACTGCGACCGGGCCGCTATGCCGGTGGGCCGGGGGATACCATCCTCTACTACCTGGACAGAGCGGGCGGTATCGTGGCCGAGCGCGGCTCCTACCGGCATGTGCAGGTCAAACGCAGGAATCGTGTCATTGCCAATATCGACCTTTACAAATTCCTGCTCAGTGGCGTGCTGCCCTCTGTCCGGCTGGAAGACGGCGATGTCATCCTTGTGGACAAACGCGGCGCGGGTGTGGCTGCCCTGGGCCTTATCCGCCAGCCAGCCCGTTATGAGTTCGAGAGCAAGGGCATTGACGGTGCGGGCCTTCTGACTATGGCCCAGCCCCTGCCGGGTGCCAGCCATGTCAGTGTCAGCGGCACACGCAACGGTGCGGCCTACAACGCCTATATGCCCCTGAGTGAATTTGCCAGCTTCAAGCTGCGGGATGA
>JAFQED010000005.1 GCA_017415765.1 Desulfovibrio sp.
CAGGGGAGCCAAGGCTCCCCTGTCTTGCGTCATGTGTTGCACTGATGTGGCTTATTTATCCACCCGCACATCCAGGGTCTTGCGGTCAGCGGACTGGACCATGCGCAGCTTGCGCGGTACGGCCTTCAGGTCGATGACCACGCGGGTCTTGCCATCGGGCTTGCCCACACGCACCTTGCTGACCAGCGGATTGCCCGGCACACCCGGAGCGGTCATCTGCCAGTCTCCTTCCAGGTCCACCACCACACGCGGGGGATCATCCAACTGCATATGGCTGTAGCGGATGGGCTGATCACCCCCCATCCGCACTGTGGCCCCTGTTTCGCGGGCAAAGACCACAAAACGGCTCAGGCTGGGCTTGCCCGTGGCTTTTCCCTTGGGGGCTGCGGCCTTTTCCCTGGGGGCTGCGGCCTGGGCGGGCTTGTCAGCCTTGCCGGATGGGGCGACAGCGGCCGGAGGCTGGGGGGCTGGTCGCACCTGTTGGGGCTGTTCTTGTGGTGCAGCTTCCCTGGGGGAGGGGAGGACACCGGCTCCTCCTGCACTGCTGGATGCAGCGCGAGCCCCTGTGTCTGCCCTTGGTGGAACAGATTTGGCTGCCTTCGTGCTGTCTGCTGCGGGAGTGGCTTCCGGCATCCTTGCCGGGGATGCGGGCCGTTCCGCAGGAGGCGCAGGCAATTCAGGCACAGTGGGTGCATTGGGCAGGGGCGGCACGTCAGACACTCCCTGCTGCCCTGTTTCAGCTTCTGCCGCGCTGCCACCGGCAAGGGCGGCTGGCGGTGGCAGGGGGGCGGGCTGTGTTGACGGGCCGGATTGGACGAAACGCGGCGGTTCATCCTGCTTGTTTTGTGTGTTGAGCATGACCAGGATCATACCAAGGACAGAGACTGCCAGAAGAAAGCCGAAAATAGTTTTATTCATGCCAGAAGGCTCCTGCCGGATGCAACAGCTCAGGCCCGGCCCGGTGAACCCGGTTTGCCGTACCTGTTGAGCTTTTTTTCCCTGTTGATGTATTCCAGCATCGTGTTGTAGAGCGGCTGGTGCTTGTCCATACCCATAGCCATGCGGATATGGCTGCCAGCTTCGTCATACGCACCAAGGGCGCAGAGGATACGCGCCAGGTTGAAGTGGGCGTGGTCGTCATCGGGGGCCAGTGCCAGCACACGTTTGCCAAAGAGCAGAGCCAGTTCCGGCAGACCGCTCTGGCGCAGCTTGACGCCAAAGTCGCGGAACATGTGCTTGTGGACAGTGGTGATATTTTCCGTGACAGCGGCCAGTCGTTCCAGCGTGGCGATGGCGGTCTGCCGTTCTGCCGGGCGTTTGAGGCGCAGCAAGGCCTTGCGGAAGCTCTCGCGCAGGGTGGATTCCACCTGTTCGGCCAGTGGATCGTTTGAGGGTATGAAGAGGGCCGTATCCAGCCCGGTGATGGCCTCATCGGCAGAGGAAACCGCCTTGCGCTGCCCTGGCAGACGTGCCAGCGCAGCAAAGTCCAGCGTGGTCATGGGGGCGGCCTGCATGTGGGGCTGAGGCTTGTAGTCGCGCTTCAGCTCCGGGGCAGAGACCTCACGCACAGGGCCACGCGGTCGGAAGGTACCGTCCACCTGCTGGGCAATATAGTTCCCATCGTCCTTTTGCCAGACGAAATAGAGGCCCTTGCCTGTTTCGGGCTGCTGTGCATCCTGATGCGAAAAAACGCCGACATACTGTGGTGGCCGCATGGTTAGAATGTACATCATTTGCCGCGAATGGCAAGATTCCCCCCACGGCCTTTACGCGGCCAGCCCTTTGGGCTAGGATGCGGCATGCACGAAATGGCTGTGGCAGAGAACATCCTGGCCTTGGCAGAAGAGGAATTGGCCCGTCTGCACCTGAGCCGCCTGGAGGCGATCCGGGTAGAGTACGGGGCTTTGGCTGGCATCGTGCCGGAGGCCCTTCGCTTTGGTTTTGAGGCTGTCGTCAAGGGCACGGCGCACGAGGGAGTGCGTCTGGAACTGGTTTGTCTGCCGTTGCGTTTGCGCTGCGCCTTCTGCAAGACGAGCTTTGGCGGAGAAGGGCAGGAGGCCCTGTACCAGCCCTGCCCCGGCTGCGGGGAGGAGTTTGGCCACAGCGTGGAGCAGGGCAAGGAATTGATATTGAGCCGTATCGAGGCCAGCTAAGCCTGACACTCCGGGGCATGATAAGGAGCATGGGGTATGGAAATTCCCGTTGTACGCAATGTATTGGAAGCCAATGAAAAAATGGCCGCCCATGTCCGGCGGCAGTTGGGGGGGCGCGGTATCCTGACCCTCAACCTGATCAGTTCTCCCGGTGCTGGCAAAACCTCCCTGCTGGAGCGCACCCTGCATGACCTGTCGGGCGAGTTCAGGATGGCCGTCATCGAAGGCGATCTGCAAACAGATAACGATGCCCGCCGGGTGGCCGCTACCGGGGCACAGGCCGTGCAGATCAATACCGATGGCGGCTGCCATCTGGACAGCAATATGGTGCTGACCGCGCTGGACAGTATCGATCTGGACGGGCTGGACATCCTTTTCATTGAGAATGTGGGCAATCTGGTTTGCCCGGTGGAGTTTGACTGCGGCGAAGACGCCAAGGTAGCCCTGCTCAGTGTGACCGAAGGTGACGACAAGCCCGAAAAATATCCCCTGCTCTTCAACCTTGCCCGTGCCCTGGTGCTGAACAAGGTGGATCTGCTGCCCCATGTGGATTTTGACATGGCGAGGGCCAGGGCCTTTGCCTCGCGCCTGAACAAGGACCTTGACATTTTTGAACTGTCCTGCCGCAGCGGTGAAGGGCTGGAAGCATGGTACAGCTGGTTGCGAACCATGCGCGCCGCCAGGCAGATGGCCTGAACCTGCTGATACGACAGGTATCAGAAAAATGAAAAGAAGCCCCGCCGGTCGGCGGGGCTTTCGCTTTTGCTATCCTGTGGCGATCGGCTTACGCGTTCTTCAGCTCGTGGATGAGCTGGGAAAGCGTCTGGGCCTGGTCGGCCAGGTCGGCCACGGCCTTGCTGGCTTCGCCCATGGCAGAGGCTATCTGGCTGCTCATGTCATTGCACTGGAGGATGGAGTGGTTGATCTCTTCGCTGGCGGCAGACTGCTGTTCGCTGGCCGCTGCAATGGCATTGACCTGATCCGATGTGGCTTCGGCGGTGTGCACGATCTCCTCAAGGGCACTGCCCGACTGGTTGGCAAAGTCCGTGGCTTCGGCTATCTGGCTGACGGCATTGTCCACCGAGGCTGTGCTCTTGGCCGTGCTTTCCTGGATGGCACGGATGGCATTGCTCACATCCTGTGTGGATTCCATGGTCTTTTCTGCCAGCTTGCGGACTTCGTCGGCCACCACGGCAAAGCCGCGTCCTGCCTCACCAGCGCGGGCCGCCTCAATGGCTGCATTCAGCGCAAGCAGGTTGGTCTGGTCGGCAATATCCGAAATAACGCTCATGATGCGGGTGATATTGTGGGCGTGTTCGTTCAGCTGCCCCATGTCTTCCTTCAGTTGCAGCGAGACCTCATGCACGGACTGGATGCGCCGCAGCGAACGGGCCACGATCTCGGAACCATTGCGGGCCTTGTCCATGGTGGAGGCCGAAGCACCGGAAGCCGTAGAGGCATTGCGGGCTACTTCCTGCACGGTGGCGTTCATCTCGTTCATGGCCGTGGCAGCTTCGGAGAGGCGCAGAGCGGCTTCACCAGCACCCCGGTCAGACTGTTCGATCTGGGCTGAAAGCTGGGTGGAGGCAGACGAAACCGCATTGCCCACCTCTTCCAGCTTGTGGGCGGCCACAAGCATGGCTTCGGTCTTGCTGCGGGCCTCGTTGCTGGCAGCCTCGGCCTGGCGCATGGCTTCCTGCGCTTTGGCGGATTCTTCCTGCGCCTTGGCACTGGCGGCCTTGGCGGCGTTTATCTGGGTTTCCAGCGCAGCCACCATGTCCACGAGGGCCCCATAGACGCCCACCTTGGGGCTGCCGTCAGCCACATTGTAGTCACCGTTCACCACTCGATGGGCGAGGTCGTTGAGTTCTGCCGGGTCCTTGCCAAGCTGGCTGTTGACGTTGCGGACGATGAAGATGGTCAGGAAAAGCGCGATGAGGGCCGCGCCCACCATCAGGGTGATGCCTATGGTACGGGAGGCCTGGGCACGTTCGTCATCGGCCTTGTTCTTGGCATCAAGCTGGGCAAGCAGCAGGTTGCGTACATGGACGTTGACCTGATTCAGCTCGTTATAGGAGCGGAGACCGGGGCCGCGCATATGGGCCATGGCCTCAGCCCGCTTGCCTTCACGGGAGAAGGCCAGGATGATCTTGGCATCATCGAGGAAGAGCTTCCACTTGGCGGCATAGTCTTCACAACCGCGCTTGACGTTGTCTGCCACGGCCAGCTCCTGCACCTCTTTCAGGCTTTTCTGGATGCCATCGGTGATAGAGTCCAGCCGCCGCTCCAACTCGGCCATTTCGGCCGGATCTTCGGAGAAGATGTGATAAGACTCGTCTAGTCGGAAGCGCAGTTCATAGGTGGTGAGCTGTTCGGAAGCCTCCAGCATGGGGATGATGCGCTGGGTCAGTTCTGTAGCCAGATCAACGGATTTTTGCATCTGGCCGAGCAGATAGACGCCAAGAATGGCCATAAGCACACCTATGGTCGCCATGGACGCGGCAATTTTGCTCGACAGTTTCATCAGACAGGCCCTCTTTGGCAGAACTAATTGTTTTGCCTGCATATTTTCCCTGTTGCACACGCAACAGGAATACAGACGATTTTTGTATAAGTGCTTATCGGCACAATCTCGAAAAAGATAGGGCTGGCGCGGGAAAACAGGGATTTGCAAGCCCGATTTTGGGGGCAAGGTACTGAAGGTGTTGAGGAATTTTTTTCAAAAAAATTTGCCTGACCACATCGACCGGCATGGACATTGCCAAAGACAGGGACAGGCAAGGGGGAGGGTTCCGGGAAAGGTTCAGGCTGTAGTGCTGTAGCAGCGGACAAGGCGTTTCTGGTAGCGTTCTGCCTCGCTGTAGATGCAGCCGCAATAGGGCTGCCGATAGAGTTCCCATTCTTTGGAGGCGTCAATGCCTGCCTGCCAGTCGCTGCGGAAGTCCCGATACACAAAGGCAGGGCCGTCCGCACTGGCCGCCAGCCTGTGCCCGGCGGCAGCAATGACCTCATGCGGCTGGTAGCGGGAGTAGAGCAGGCTGGAACTGAAGGCGGCAAAGCCCAGCTCTCGCGCCCTGGCCCATGTGGCTTCCATGCGGCTTTCACAGCACCAGGCGCAGCGGGCCGGCGGGGTATCCCGACCGCGTGTGGCCCGTAGCCAGGCCGTGACATCCCACGCGGTATCCTCAAACAGTATGGGGATGCCGTGTTTTTCAGCACACAGGGCCGCTGCCTCACGGCGGCGCAGGTACTCCATCAGGGGGTGGATATTGGGATTCATGAACCATGCCGTGACCTCATAGCCCTCGTCCTTGAGGCGGGTCAGGGGCATCAGGGCGCACGGCCCGCAGCAGACATGCAAAAGCAGACTGCGCGGGCCGCGTGATGGCTCATGATGCTTTATGGCTTGATGGCTATTTCCAGACATTTGCCAAACTCCTGCTCCATGTCGCGCAGGGTATCACGCTTGTGGTTGAGCAGGTACAGGCCCAGCTCTGGCGTGGCTTCAAACACGCACTTGCCGCCATTGCTGGAGCGCAGCAGACGGCGCAGTTCCCGCAGGCTTTGCAGGGCCTGCCATTCCAGATTGCGGCGTTGGCCAGTACCGCCACAGGCGGGGCAAGGCTCCAGACTGATGGCCAGGGCCGATGAACCCATGCGCTGGCGCACCAGCTCCAACAGACCAAAGGAACTCATGTGCCCCACATCGTGGCGAGCGCGGTCATTGCGCATGGCTTGTCGGAGGGTTTTTTCCACCTCTGCCACATGCTTGCGGTCGCGCATTTCAATAAAGTCAATGACGACCTGCCCGCCAATATCCCGCAAGCGGAGTTGCCGGGCAATGCCCTCGGCTGCCTCCATATTGGTCTTGAAGGACATGGCCTCGAAGTTGCCCTTGCCGGAGATCTTGCCAGAGTTGATGTCAATGGCCATGAGGGCTTCTGTCTGGTCAAAGACCAGCCGCCCGCCAGAGGGCAGGACGACCTCGCGGGAGTAGATCTGCTCCAACTGGCGGCGCAGGCCAAAACGCTCCCACAGGGACTGGCGCACATCGGTATGCAGACGCACCAGATCCTTTTTGCGGGGAAAGAGCAGATTGACCGTTTCGCGGATGGTTTCGGCCACGCTTTCATTGTCCACCCAGATCTCGGCCACATCGTCCGTGAGGTAGTCGCGCACGGCGCGTTCCGAAAGGCCCGGCTCCTGATGGATGAGGGACGGGGCAGGGTTTTCCGTTGCTTTTTTGCGAATGTCGCGCCAGAGACGCTTGAGGTATTGCAGGTCGTTCTTGAGGGTAGTCTTGGTGGTACCCGCGCTCACAGTACGCACGATGACGCCAAGGCCCTGACCTGGGTCGATGCCGTTCATCATCTCACGCAGGCGGTTGCGCTCTTCATCGCTCTCCACCTTGCGGGAAACGCCGATCTGCTCCTGCCCCGGTGTCAGCACCAGAAAACGCCCGGCCAGGGAAAGCCAGGTGGTCAAAAATGCCCCCTTGCTGCCGGTGGGTTCCTTGACCACCTGCACCAGGACTTCCTGCCCGGCCTTGAGAGCCTTCTGGATGGGAGGAAATTTCTTTCCCTTGCTGACTTCGTGGTGGCTTTGCCAGTATTCGGGGTGTACCTCGTCTATCTGCAAGAATCCGTTCTTGCCCTCGCCATAGCTGACAAAGGCCGCCTGAAGATTGGTGTCGATATTGTGGATGACACCTTTGTAGATATTACCCTTTATCTTGCGCTGGTGCAGCATGTCCAGATAATACTCCACCAGCATATTTTCTTCGGTCAGGGCAACTTCTACCTGTTCTCCGGGCAGAACACTGATGTACATACGCTTGTTGCCCGGTGTGGTTTTGCTTTTCTTGCCCTTGGCGGAAGGCTCTCCTTCTGTGGCGGCTGCCTGGCTGTCCGCGTCAGGAATTGCCTCCGTGGCAGCTTTCTTGCTGCGTCTGCCGCGTCCACCAGGCTTGGGCGCACTGGCCTGCTCCGTGCTTTCGGGGGTGGGCAGGGCGGCTTCCTCCGGCTGTGGGGCGTCTTCTGACAGGGGAGCTTCGAGAGCCGGGGCAGATCCGGAGGCATTGCCTTCCTCTCCGCCGGCTTCGCCCTGGCTTGTCTTGTTTTTGCGATTGCGGCCACGCCCTCCGCGCCGTCCTCGGCGGCTCTTGCGACGGGGGGCTTCTTCCGCATCGGTGGGATCGGGCTGGTCTCCCTCTGTGTTGTCCCCATCGTCCCCATGGCTGCTTTCCCCGGCTTCAGTCCGGGGATGGGCACTGCCTTCTGACGTGTGGGCAGGAGCTGCCTCTGCTGCTGTGTCACTTGCCCCATTGTCAGCCTTGTTGTCTGTGGCTTCCAGCGGAGAGGGGCTTGCGTTGTCCTCTGTGGGGGCATCTTTGCGCTTGCCACGGCCTGGGCGCGCAGCACGCTTTTGCGCTGGGGCTGTGGCCGGGGCATCAGCGGTAACACTGGGGGCCTCGTCTGCCCCGGACAGCAAAGGGGCGTCTGTGGCTGTATTTGCTGTGGCAGTGTTTTTGCGGGGAGAGGATCTACGGGATGTAGTCGTGCGGGATGTAGTCGTGCGGGCTAAGGTCTGGCGGCTTGCCCCGGCTTTGCCGGGTTTGGCAGGCTTGGGAGATTTTGCTGCGGGTGTGTCGTTGTTCGCATTTACGGCAGGTTCGCCAGTTGGCCCTGACAGTGCGTCGTCTGGTTGCCGGGGTGAGCTGTCAACTGTCTGGGAGGGGATGGCCGTTATATCTACAGCCGGGGGCGTCTCTTTTTTTCTGCTGGTGCTGCGGGTACGCCGCCGGGGTTTGGACGCAGAAGGGGAATCCTCCACAACAGGAGAATCCCCCTGGGGGTTATCCGTTTGACGTGTCATGCAAATCCTTGTAGCGACCTGTCAGGCCGCAAAAAAAATTTCTTGCCCCGCATACACGGCAGCAGACTTGCACACACGACGCGTCACTTTGGCTGCCTGGCTGGACGCAGCGCAACAAGGCGCGTCCGGCTTTGCCTGCAGAGGCACAGCTAGAAGATTACGGTTTTTCCCGAAATATGCAAGCCCTCTGCTCAGCGGTCTGCCAGTTGCCCCAGCTCCACGGAAAGCTGTCCCGCATTGGAACGCACCAGAACATAACCGCCGCCAGCCAATGCACCGGGATTGACCACCACGGTACGGCCGATCCTGTCCACAGCACGGGACTCATGGATATGCCCGCACAGGCAGATGTCGGGCTGGGCTTCTTCTATAAATTCACGCACGGCGGTAGAGCCGACATGCACCCCGCCGGGGATGACATCACAGGCCGTATCCTTGGGTGGATTGTGCGATACAAGGATGGCATGAGGATAACGGCGGGCCTGACGCCACGACTGTTCCAGCCAGGCGGCAAAGGCAGATTCGGGAAATTCGCTGGGTGTGGCAAAGGGGGTGAATGTGGAGGCACCCACACCAAACAGGGCGATCTCGGGCGTGAGTTCCCGAATCATGGTGTGGAGATTCCAGCCTTTCTCGCTCAGCCATGTGTCCACTTCGGGGCGATCCATATTCCCTATCTGCGCCCAGACCGGGAGGTTATGCGAGCGCAGGGCGTCCATGACCTGTTCGGCCTGCTTGACACTGCCCGTGATGGTAAGATCGCCCGTCACGATGATGCCGTCAGCCTGCGGGAGTTCGGGAATATCATGGAAGGCTGCCGGTTCATCGTGGATGTCACCCACAGCTATCCAGAGATGATCTCGCGTATCGGCACTTGGCATGGTATCCCTCCCTTTGGTATAGTCCAATGGCCGTGATTCTGCCACAAGTTTTACCCGATGAAAAGGCCGCCATGCCCTGTAGATCCGCATCCACCGCTCCTGCCAGTGCTGTTGCCGTGGCAGAGGTACAGGCCCGCAAGGCCGCCCTGCGCGCAAAGATGCGCGCTTTGCGGGCAGCCAACCCGGATGCCGCGCAGTTGTCGCAACTGGCCCAGCAGCGGCTGCTGGCCGCAGCCTGCTGGCAGGAGGCCCCGGCAGTCGCCCTCTATGTGGGTGTCAAGGATGAACTGGCAACAGACAGCCTGCTTGCGGCCGCATGGCAAAGCGGGCGTCAGGTCTGGCTGCCGCGTGTTCTGCGCGGGACGCAGGGCCTGATGGAAATGGCCCTGTGTCCGGGGCCGGATTCCCTTGTGCCGGGGCCATTCGGCCTGCGTGAACCAGATGCAGGCTGTCCGGCCTTCGGCCCGGAGGATGCAGCCCGCCTTGGGCCACCACTTTTGATCTTGCCGGGTCTGGCCTTTGACCGGACAGGTGCGCGTCTGGGCTATGGTGGCGGTTTTTATGACCGCTTTTTGGAAAGTGATTGGCCCTGTACCCGTCTGGGGCTGTGTTTCGGCTTCCAGTTGGTACAGGAGTTGCCCGTACAGACATGGGACAAGCCCATGCACTGTATGTGTACCGATGAGGAGTTCTGGTGTCTGTAAACTGTATAGTATTCCGTTTCCCTGCGTTGCCCGGAGTGTGCTGTGCCTTCCAGACCAGGGGCAACAGTGCCGGGGATACTGCCTTTGCCGGCAACATTTCCTTCAGCGTGGGGGATGATGCCGACAGGGTGCGGGCCAACCGGCAGGAGCTGCTGGATCATCTGCGTCCGTATGGTCTTGAAAGCTGGGCGGAACTGCAACAGGTCCACGGGGATGGCTTTATCGTTGAGCCGGAGAGGGTTTCCTGTGCGGCTGAACCGAAGACAGAGGGCGATGGCATGGCCACGACCAGACCGGGGCAGGGGCTGCTCATCAAAACAGCAGACTGCCAGCCCATCCTGCTGGCCCACAAGGGCGGGCGGCATGTGGCAGCCCTGCATGCGGGCTGGCGCGGCAATCGCTGTAACTTCCCGCTGACAGCCGTGGCCCGCTTTTGTGAACGCTACGATTTGCGCCCGGCAGACCTTGTGGCTGTGCGCGGCCCCAGCCTTGGCCCGGAACGGGCCGAGTTCATCAACTTTGAACGCGAATGGGGAGAAGACTTCCGCCCGTGGTTTGACCCGGCCAGCAAGACCATGGATCTTTGGGGCCTGACCCGCAGTCAGCTTCAGGAGGCCGGCTTGCCTGCACGGCAGATCTACGGGCTTGACCTCTGTACCATGAGCAATCACGAGCACTTTTTTTCCTACCGGCAGTCCCGCCAGACAGGACGTCAGGCCAGCCTCATCTGGATATGCCCTGAGTGATCAGAGCGACTGCCATTGAACATGGTAGTCGCTCTGGCTGCTCTAGATAGTGTCGTCAAACAAATAATAATATGGTAGGCTCTCTTCATACATGACAGGAGAGGCTATGTACGCGCATCGACGACATGATATTTGTGACAGGGTCTGGGAAAATATACAGGCGCATCTCCCCGGTAAAAAGGGA
>JAFQED010000030.1 GCA_017415765.1 Desulfovibrio sp.
CTGAAGAGCTTCCACGTTCCCTCGAATATCCCGCCCAGCACGTCCATGAAGCCGTGTACCATGCCACCAATGGCCGCAAAGATGAGCTTGCCCGCGCCAATGGAGGTTTTGGGAGCATCAAGGCTGCCATACAGGCGCACCGGGATGTTTTTCAGGCTGCCCATATTCACGGTCAGGTTGCAGTCCAGCGTTCGCGTGTTCAGGTCTGCCAGTCCGCCACCGCGCACGTCCAGTTCCGGCCCCAGCAGCTTCAGGTCACCACTGCGACAGACACCGCCTTGGATATTGCCCGATGCAGCGACCACATCGAAATAGGTAGGGCTGCCCTTGGGGCGACCATTGCTGTCCCGCTCCTGATAGCTGCCCTTGCTGGCATTGAAGCCCCAATGTCCGTCCAGCGCGCGGGGCATTTGCCCTGGCCCGGTCAGGGAGGCACGCAGTTCTGACTGGATGCTGCCCTGGCCGCGCAGGGCAGAGGTGCCGTTCATGTCCTGACTGGCGGCAGCAAGGTCAAAGTCGTTGACCTCCAATGTATTGTCAAAGCGCAAGCCCGTGCGAAAATCTATCCGGGCCTGGCCGCGCATGGGTGCGCCGTAAAAACGTCCGCCATATGGCCCACATTGCAAAAGGCCTTTTTCCAGCTTGAGGGGCAGACGTATATCCTCCAGACGAAATTTCCAGCCCTGTAACAGACGTATCCGCAAGAGGCCTGTGGCATCGAAATCCCGCAAAAAGGGGAAGTCCCATGTTGTGTGCGTGGCAGCGGGGGGAGACGGACTTGAGGGTTGTTTTTCCTTGTCAGGCAGATAGTGACCAATATCGCATCTGTCCATATCCAGTTCAAAGCTGAGGCGCGGGCGTTCCTGCAGGAGCAGTTTCAGCGAGCCGACAAGCCGACTGCCGCCGAGAGCAATCTCCAGCTTTTGCAATTCCAGCCCTTTGCTGTCGCAGGAAAAGTCACTCTGCCAGACAGCATCACGCAAGGCTTGCGGCAGATCGGCAGCAGGCAGCCCAAGCTGTTGCAGGCTGGCCCGGATGTCGGGACACTGAGCCCGGATGCTGCCCCGGACAGCGTGTTGCCCGCCAGAACCGCCCTTGCCCGCTGCAAAGCGCACCGACCCCCGCACAGTCATACCGGCTGTGCTGGCCTGGGCATCAGCCAGTGCAACAGCATTGGCCTGACAGCCAAGACGCCCTGCCAGACGGAGGGACAGAGGGACTGTCAAACCGGTAAGCGGGGGACGCAGTTCCAGTGTGCTTTGCAGGGGGACGCCAGAAATGAGTACAGGCCCCTTGCCATCCCTGTCCGCACCAAACCAGAGCCGACCGTTCAGCTCCCCATTGCCTGACAACTGTTGATTGACCAGACGTACTTTCCATCTTCCGTCCAGCCCAAGCCGTCCGTTTGACCAGGCTGCGGTTTGCAGATCCAGGCTGGCTTCCAGCCCGTGAAAGGGAAGCTGTTCTTTGTCATCGGGCAGCCCAAGAGCCCCGTTTTTGCCCTGTACGATGACATTGCCGGACAATTTTTGCAGAAAACGATCCAGTGTGCGGCCCTGGCTTTTGATGTCGATGCTGGCTTCATAGCGGCCCTGCCGAAGGGGCAGGACGGGTATGACGCGGGCCAGAGGAGAGCCATTGATGCCCGTGGCGCGCAGTCGGATGGCATAGGTCACCTCTGTGCTGCCGCCAAGTACACATGAGCCGTCCAGCTTGCCGTCATAAAAATCACCACTGGCAGTGAGGCGGCAGTCCCGGAAACCCTTGCGGATCTGCGGGTCGGGGCTGATGCGAACGGCACCGTTGGTGATGCGTAATGGGCCGTAGTCCACTTCCTTTGCTTGCAGCCGGATGTCATAACCTATGCCGACCTCGCCCGGCTGGAGGGGACTGCTGCCGTCCGGGGTCAGTGCGGCGTGGAAAAAGCGAGGGCTTTCCGGCGGTTTGCCCACTGCCTCCGGGATGGCCAGGCCCAGATCGACCCGTTGGGTGGTAAGATCCAGTGCCACCACAGGTCTATCCCAGCTTGCCACGCCACCGTGACCCTGAAAGCGCGCCCCGCAGCAGGTCACTTCTATCCTGGGGACTTCAAGGCTCTTGCTGTCCAGCCGAAAATCCAGTCTGCCACTGGTCAGGTTGTCCAATGCCAGTTGCAGGCCCGGCGCAAGTCTGCGGGCAAAGCCCAGCCACTGGGTCAGACTGGCCCGGTGCAGGGCCAGGCTGCCGTCAAGCCGAAAACCCTCCGCGCTGCCGGGCAGCCAGAGCTTGCCGTGCAGTTCCCCACTGTCCTGCCCCAGGGCAAGGGCCATATTGGCAAGGCGGATCTGGCTTTCGTCTGCGGCACAGCTCCAGTCACCTGCCAGAGCAAAGGGCAGCATCTCACCGTCCTTGTCCAGATCGCCCTGAAGCCGGGTGTGGAGGTTCCAGCCAGCTTCCCCGCCGTGCAGGTTGGCTGCAAGGGACAGGCGGTGCAGCCACGGGAGCAGACGCAGCCGTCCCTGCCCGCGCACCTGTGAGGCTTGCAGGGGGGTGAGCAGGTCAGCCACTCCTTCCAGTCGCAGCTCTTCCAGACTGGCCCAGGGCCTGTCCTGCTGTTTGAGGATAAGCTGCTGCCAGCCCAAAAGGCCTGCAAGTCTGGCTGGTTCGTCAAGGCGCAGGTCGCAATGCAGACCATTCAGTGCCAGGTGGCTGTCGTCCTGCCCTGCGATACTGGCGTGCCCTTGGGCAACTTGCAGGTGACAGCCCTCCAGCAGGGAGAAGAGGGCAGGGAGGTTGGAGAGGGGGAGGGCTGCACTGGCTGCCGCAGTTTTTGGCGTATCCACGCTGAAACTGGTCAAAAGAGTATCCATATCTCCCAAAGGCAGGGGGAGATCGCCTTCCAGCACGGGGCGGAGCAGCATGATGTGCCCAGGCGCAAACTGTCCGAGCAGCAATTTGGCGAAATTGGGGGTCAAGGTGGCATAGCCCACAGAAAAACGCAGCCCCGCGCCCTGTACCACGGCATTGCTCACGGCCAGCGAGGGCAGCGGCAGCAGGGCCACATCCACGCTTTCCATTGTGATGTGCAGCCCCGTGCGCTCCTGCAAATCTTGCAGACTGCTCTGCAGCAGCCCCTGCGGGTCGCGCTGGACATACCAGAGCGCAGCCGCCAGCCCCATGAGCAGGACCAGCAGGGTGATGAGGGCAACGCGCAGCAAGCGGCCCAGATAACGGGCAGGGACAGACATGGCACATCCTCGCCTTGACGGCACAGGAGCACAGGGCTAGGGTAAATTTACAATGATATTCAAGAGTATGGTATCTTTTGAAATTTGGCAACACGCGGGGGGATGATGCAACGCCTCCTCTGGATAGGCAGCCCGTTTTTTGGACGGGAGCTGGCCTCCTGTGGCTGGCAGGAGGTGGCCCAGCACAATTTTGAAGAGCCGCTCTGCTATGGTTGGGAGAGTTTACGGCGGCTGGCGGGCTTTACCCCTGATGTGCTGGTGGTGGCGGACAAAAGCCGCCCTCCCTTTGTGCTTGGCGTGGAGGACTTCCCCTGCCTGACGGTTTTTTACAGTGTGGATTCGCACATCCACAGTTGGCAGCCGTGGTACGCACAGGCCTTTGACATTTGCCTTGTCTCCCTGCATGACCATCAGCCCCGTTTCCACAGCCCACTCCTGCCGGAGGAGCGCGTCTGGTGGTTCCCCCCCTTTGCCACGGTACAGGACAGGCCGGATCCCACAGCCCGCAAACAGTGGGATTGCCTTTTTGTGGGTAATGTCAATGCAGCCACACCACGGCGCGCCGCCTTTCTGGACGCGCTGGCCAGGCATTTGCCGGGGCTTTCGGTGCAGCGTGGGAATTATCGTCAGCTGTTCCCGCAGGGGCGGATCTTGCTCAATTACTGTGAGCACGGGGATTTGAATTTTCGGGTTTTTGAGGCACTGGGTTGCGGTGGCTGCCTTGTAACGCCGCATGTGGGGCATGCCATGGAGCGGCTTTTCCGTGATGGGGAGGACTTGCTTTGCTTTGTGCCCGACGCCCCCGATGCCGCAGCAAGAGTGGCGGCACAGGTGACTGCCCTGCTGGCAGAACCGGAGCGCGTGGCCCGCATGGAACGCAACGCCCTGGCGGCCATTGATGCCGGGCATCGGGCCAGTCATCGGGCGCAGGACTTCAGCCGCAGGATCCAGGCCCTGGGGCGGGATGGCGCACAGGCCCTTGTGGCAGCCCGGCGGGCCAGAGCTGCGACGATTCGGGAGAGCAGCCTGAAGCTCCCCTATCTCCTCTGGGCAGAGGAGGTGCAGGACGCCACCCTGCAAGCCGCTTATCTGGCTGCGTCCAGGGGCTTGGCCCTGCCGGACTGCTGATGTACGTTTGCCGTAGGCGGGTCTGTGTGGTCAGGCTTGGGTTTTGCTGTCCCGCAAAGGCGGCAGCGTGTCAAAGCGCAGTTCCAGTGCAGGGGCAGCAGTGGGCAAAGAGCCTGCTGGGATGGCAGAAGGCGGGGCATCGCCAGGGCCGAGTCTGCCAGATGCAGGGGTATCAAGGCTGAGGCGGTCTGGCCCGCTTTCCGGGATGGCATTGGCACAGCCAGCAGCCTGTAAGGGGGCGGCAGGGGGTGCTGTTTCGCTGGGGGCAAGTGCTGCGGTATCCGTTGTGGGCAGTACAAGCCGGTCTTCCAGCAGCCCTGCCTGACTGTCACAGTGCCCGGCGTGTTGGGCGGTGAGCAGGGCTGCCAGCCGGGCCTGTTCCTGGCGGAGTTGCAGGAAATGTTTTTCCTGTGTCCGCAGGATGTGCCAGCACAGGGCCGCAATGCCCAGAAAGCAGAAAAAAATGAAGAGCATGATGGAAAGCATGGCAAGCCTCTTGTAACAGACGCCGTTTTTTCCGTTTATATACGCAAGGCCTATTCCGGGCAAGGAGGATATATGGCAAGCACCAGACTGACGCCGCATCTGGTCATGGCCGATAGTGACGGCAACATCTATGACCATCCCGATCTGCTGATGGTTTGCCGACGCGGCACGCAGTGGGGGCTGCCCCGCCCAGACGAGTTGATGCCCCTGCCCGAAGAGAGCGAGCTTTTTTTGCTGCCGGGGCGACATGCCGTGGGGCTGGACCCGGAAAGCGGCAGTATCGAGGTGCAGGAGGACTTGGCCGTGGCTGCCTTTGCCGCGCCCGCCCATACCCTCACGGCCCATCCTGCCTATGAGAGCCAGGCCGATGCCCCGCTTCTACCCCTCTTTGCCTATGGGGCGGTGGGCTATGCCCGTGGGCGTTTCTACATTTGCGCCAAAAAGGTGGATCAGGATACGCGCCAGCAGTTCCGGGGTATCCCGCGCAAGCGTATTGAGCAGAATGTGCGCCGTCTGCTGCGGGACTACCCGCATAACAGGCTGATTGGGCATATCCTCAACAACTGTGTGTTGCGCTATGACTGCCCGGCGGCGCGTAATTTTGCGCTGGGCCGATTTGAGGCGCCGCTGCCCACCTCCCGCGCCTGCAATGCCCGCTGTATCGGCTGCATTTCCGCTCAGGACAAGGATTCTCCCATTACGGTCACGCCGCAGTGCCGTCTGGCCTTTACCCCCAGCGTGGCCGAAATCGTGGAAGTCATGCGCCTGCATCAGGGGCGTGAACAGGCCCGGCCCATCTATTCCTTTGGTCAGGGCTGCGAGGGGGATCCCCTGACCAATGCTGACCTGCTGGTGGAAAGCGTACACCGCTTCCGTGCCGAAGGCGGGCTGGGTACGGTCAACTGCAACACCAATGCCTCTGACCCTGTGGCTGTGGCCCGTCTGGCCGAAGCCGGGCTGACCAGCCTGCGCGTCAGCCTGAACAGCGCACGACCGGAGCTGTATGAGCGGTATTACCGGCCCGGCAACTACAGTTTCGAGGATGTGCGCAAATCCATCGCTACGGCCCGGCAACACGGCATTTTTGTGTCCCTGAACCTGCTCTTCTTCCCCGGTGTTACGGATAGCGAGGCCGAGCTTGAGGCCCTGGCCCGCCTTGTGGGAGAGAACGGCGTCAGTATGATCCAGTGGCGCAATCTGAACATCGACCCGGAGTGGTACTGCAAGCTCATGGATGGGGAGGGGACAGGCTCGCCCTCTCTGGGCCTGGGGCTTTTCATGAAGCGGCTTACGCGGCTTTGCCCCTGGTTGCGGCATGGCTATTTCAATCCCTGGCTGGGAGAACGGGCCGAGCTGACCGCCCCCCTGCCGGGGGGATGGCAGATGCCCGTCCCCGAAGCGGGCAGCGACACAGATGCAGACACGGCAGAGGACGATATGGGGCAAGACCATGCTGCACAGGCTTGAAGCAGGGGAGTTTGCAGCTGTCTGGCAGATCATGGAAGCCAGTTTCCCGCCCAATGAGATCAGAACATACGAAGGGCAAAAGGCCTTGCTGGACGATCCTCTGTACGCCATCCATATTGCCCGTGACAGCTGTTCGCAGGTCATGGGATTCATGGCAGTCTGGGATTTTGCGGACTTTGCGTTTTTGGAGCATTTTGCTGTTGTCCCGGCCTACAGGAATCATCGGCTGGGCAGCAGTATGCTGGGGGAGCTGCTGGCGGGGCAGGGCAAGATGCTCTGTCTGGAAGTTGAGCCGCCAGAAAGCAGTATGGCCCGCCGGAGGATCGATTTTTACCGGCGCAACGATTTTTTTCTGAATGACTTTCCCTATGCCCAGCCATCGCTGGGGCAGGGTAAGGAAGCCATCCCTCTCTGCATCATGACATCAGGCTCCTGTGTGGATGCACAGCATTTTGCAACCATCAAGGGTACGCTGTATGCAAAAGTGTATGGTCTTGCCCCTGATATAGCATAATATGGCAGGTTTTCAGAAATGTTCAGGCCCCCGACGCGTGCCGGGAGCCTGTGGTCAGCTTACGGGGCCGGGCTGGCTGTGGGCACCGGCTGCACTTTTTTGATGCTGGTATTTTCTTCCAGCAGTCGTTCCGTATCTACAATGGGGAAACTTGGCCCCTTGGCCGGGTCTTCCCAACCGCCGCCCAGGGCCATGCACACACTGACCACCGCACTGAGGCGATCCTGCAGGGCCACGGCCAGTTGCAGCTCTGCCGAAAAGAGCTGACGCTCGGCGTCCAGTACTGTCAGGTAATCGGTATAGCCGTTGTCGTACTGGAGGCGGGCGATCTCCACCGAACGGCGCAGACTTTCCACCTGTATCCGCATACTCTGCACGATGGCGTCAGCCTCCCGCTGCGAGGTCAGCGACACGCGGATGTCCTCAAAGGCCGACTGCACCGTTTTGCGATACACGGCAATGGCGGCACGCTTTTGGGCTTCGGCATCCTTGACGTTGTACCAGGTGCGACCAAAATCCAGCAGGGGCATGCTGCCGGTGACGCCATAGCTCCAGGTGGCAGCAGGATTGGTGAAGAGTGCCCCCACCGATGCGCTGAGCGTACCCAGCATCCCCGTCAGCGAAATGGAGGGGAAGAACTGGGCACGGGCCACACCGATATTGGCATTATAGGCCATGATCATGTATTCCGCAGCCCGGATATCCGGGCGGCGTTCCAGCAGTTCGGAGGGCAGACCGGCCGGCAGCACCGGCGGTGCGGGCAAAAGGCCGATCTCCTGCCCGCGCGGCATAGCGCGGCTGATGATGTCACGCGGGGAGCAGCCCAGCAGCACGGCCAGTCCGGCTTCAGCCTTGTCCACGGCCACGGTACTCGTGTGTACCTGGGCGCGGGCGGTTTCTACCTCTGCACGGGCGCGTTGCCAGTCCAGCTCGGTGATGTCCCCCTGCTTGTAACGGCTGGTGTAAATAGTAAAGGCCTCCTCGCGGCTGGCAAGCGTGCGCCGGGCCGTGCGGAGTTGCATATCCAGTGCCAGCAGGGCAAAGTAGGACTGTGCCGTCTGCCCGGCCACCGAAAGGCGCAGGGCTTCATGCCCCACCACGGTGTTCATCAGCACATCGGACAGGGCAGTATGGGCATTGCGGGCCTTGCCCCAGAAATCCAGTTCCCACGCGGCACTCAAACCGCCCTGATAGGTGGTGGGGGTACGGATGGCCTGGGGACTCCAGTTGGCGGTTTTGGTAGAGGCACTGTCCGAAGAAGCCGAGGCAGCACCATTGATATAGGGCATGATGGCCGAGGTCGCCACACCCACCTGGGCTGCGGCAGATTCTATCCTGGCCATGGATTGGGCCAGATCCTGATTGTTTTTCAGGGCTTCTTCCACCAGTGCCGTGAGTACCGGGTCATTGAAGCGCGTCCACCAGTCGGTGTTCAGCGGGGCTGTGCCCAAATCCACCTTGCGCCATGCGTCGGGGATGTCCTGCTCTGGCCGTTCGTAGCGGGGAGCCAGCGAGCAGGCCGAAAGCAGCAGAGCGCAAACCAGCAGGAGGGGGACGCAGAGCCACTGCCCTGCGCGGGGATTGCACAATATGCTCATATGTCCTCCAGCATATCGTCGTCAAAGCGGCCCTTGCCTTCGTTGGGGTCTTTCTTGCCTTGCAGTTTGAGCGACAACTGCATGATGACCTTGAAGAAGTAGGGGACAAAGAGGGTGGCGATACAGGTGGCGGCCAGCATACCGCCAATGACCGCCGTGCCGATGGCATGGCGGCTGTTGGCCCCGGCCCCGGCACTGATGGCCAGCGGCACGCAGCCAAGGATAAAGGCCAGCGACGTCATGATAATGGGCCGGAAGCGCAGACGCGAGGCGTGCATGGCGGCCACGTCAAGGCTGCACCCGCCGCGCCATGCCTCTACCGCAAACTCCACGATGAGGATGGCGTTTTTGGCGGCAAGGCCGATCAGGGTGACCAGTGCCACCTGAAAGTACACGTCGTTGGAAAGGTCGCGCAGCCATGTGGCGGCAAGCGCACCAAACACACCAAAGGGCACGGCCGTGAGCACAGCCAGCGGCAGGGACCACGATTCGTACTGTGCCGCAAGGATCAGGAAAACCATGACCAGAGCCAGCACAAAGATGATGGTGGTGTCGGCCGTAGCCAGTTTTTCCTGCAGGGCAGAACCGGCCCAGCCCAGGGTGTAGTCCACAGGCAGCACGGCAGCGGCGGCCTGTTCCATCTCGTCAAGGGCTTGACCGGAGGAGTAGCCGTCAGCCGGATTACCCATGAAGCGGGCTGCCGGGAAGGTATTGTACCGCTGGATGAGCTGGGGCGCGGTGCGGCGTTCCAGCGTCATAACGGCGGTCAGCGGAACCATTTCGCCCTTGTTGTTGGCCACAAAGACGTCATGGAGCGAGTCCGGCAACATACGGTAGGCCGCTTCGGACTGCATCCGTACCTGGAAGGTTCGGCCCATGTAGTTGAAGTCGTTGACGTAGGTCGTACCAAAGGAGGCACTCATGGCCGCAAAGACATCGCTGATGTTGATGCCCATGTCCTTGCAGCGTTCACGGTCAAGATTGGCGTAGATCTGCGGCGCACCGGTGGTAAAGAGGCTCTGCGCACTGCCAATGGCCGGATACTTGGGGCTGCCATCGGCATTCTTGGAAAGGGCCTCGGCCACAACGGCATTGGCCATCTCTTCAAGATCATAGATGGTGCCATTGCCGCGCATCTGGATGTAGCCTTCAAAACCGCCGGTGGTACTCATGCCGCTGATGGGCGGCGGTTCAAAGCCCAGCACGAGGGCTTCCGGCTGCATGGCGGTGACGGCCATGGCCTTCTTGGTCAGCGCACCGGCAGACTGCTCTTCGCCGCTGCGTTCTTCCCACGGTTTGAGGGTGGCAAAGAAGGTGGCGTAGTTGCTTTTGACCGAGACCGAGGTGATGTCGATGCCGTTGATGGCGGCAACGTTCTTCACGCTGGCGTCGGAGCGCAGGAAGTTGCTGACAGCGGCAGAGACGCCCTCGGTGCGCTCGCGTGAGGCACCGTCGGCCAGGATGGCCATACCGATGATGTAGCCCTGGTCTTCGTTGGGTACGAGGGCTGTAGGTACGACCTTGAACAGCCAGAGGATGCCCACCACCATGATGGCAAAAATGCCCATGGCGCGCAGGCTGGAATCCTTGATGAATCGCACGGCCTGCAGGTAGCGGCGGGTGGTGCGGCCAAAGGCATAGTTGAACCAGACAAAGGCTTTGGCCGGCTTGTAGTCGTGGCTGTGCTGCTTGAGCAGCAGGGCACAGAGGGCCGGGGTCAGGGTCAGGGCCACGATACCCGACAGGATGACCGACACCGAAATGGTGATGGCAAACTGCTTGTACATTTGCCCGGCCAGCCCGCCCATGAAGGACACCGGCACAAAAACCGCACACAGCACCAGCACGATGGCAATGACCGGGGCCGTGACCTCGTTCATGGCCTTGGCGGTGGCTTCCCTGGGTGGCAAATGCTCGGTGCTCATGATGCGTTCCACGTTTTCCAGCACCACGATGGCGTCGTCAACCACAATACCGATGGCCAGCACCATGCCGAAGAGGGTCAGGGTATTGATGGTGAAGCCAAGGGCATACAGCCCGGCAAAGGTGCCGATGATGGAAACCGGCACGGCTATACAGGGGATGAGCGTGGCCCGCCAGTTCTGCAGGAAGACATACACCACGATAAAGACCAGGAACATGGCCTCGATCAGGGTGTTGATGACCTCCTTGATGGACTCCATAACGAAGTCGTTGTTGTCCACCACGATCTCGTAGCCCATCCCATCGGGCATGGTCTGGGCGATCTCCTTCAGGCGGGCTGTCACGCGGTCACCGGTGGCGATGGCGTTGGCACCGGGCAGCAGATAGACCGCCCCCAGCCGTGCGACCATACCGTTGAAGGTGGAACCCACGGCATAATCCTGCCCGCCCAGTTCGATGCGGGCCACATCCTTCAGGCGCAGCATGGCACTGTCTGCCCCGGTGCGGATGACGATCTCGCCAAACTGTTCCGGCGTGACCAGACGTCCCTGGGTGTCGATCTGCCAGGTCAGCTCTGTACCACGGATGGCCGGCTCTGCCCCCAGACGTCCCGGTGCAAACTGCGAGTTCTGGTCGCGGATGGCCGCCGCCACCTGGGCGGGGGTAAGGCCGTATTTGGCCAGCTTGTCCGGCTGAAGCCAGATGCGCATGGAATAGTCCATGAAACCAAAAACCGAGCAGTCGCCCACACCTTCCACGCGCTTCAGTTCGTCAACGACGTTCACCTTCATCCAGTTGTGGATATAGACTTCGTCATAACGCCCGTCAGGCGAGAAATAGGCAAAGACCTGCAACATGGCCGGTGAACGCTTGACCACGGTAACGCCCTGCCGCCGTACTTCTTCCGGTAGCAGGTTCTGGGCCAGGTTGACCTTGTTGTTGACGTTGACAAGGGCCATGTCCGGGTTGGTGCCCAGAGCAAAATAAATGTTGATACGCCCCGCGCCGGAGCCGGAGTCGGACGTGGATTCCATGTAAAGCATGTTTTCCACGCCGTTGATATTGACCTCCAGCGGAGCCATGACTGTGGAGGCGATGGTTTCTGCCGAGGCACCGGGGTAGCTTGCGCTGACGTTGACCGTGGGGGGCACCAGTTCCGGGTACTGGGCAATGGGTAGGGCCATCACGGCCAGCGCACCCACCAGGGTGATCAGGATGGAGATAACAGCCGAAAGGACAGGGCGGCGCAGGAAGAAGTTGGGTTTGGCTGATGCGGCCATGTTGTCCCCCTAGTTACCTGCGGCGGGCGCGCCCTGCTGGCCCTGAGCCTGGGCCTCACGCACCACGGTGCCGGGACGGGCCTTGACCAGCCCTTCACTGATGATGCGGTCGCCGTCCTTCAGGCCCGCTTCCACCAGGTAGCGGTCGCCAATGCTCACACCCAGTTGGACGGGCATGGGCACGACCTTGTTGTCCTTGTCCACCCCCATGACCATGGCACCCTTCTGGGTGAGCATGACGCACTTTTGCGGAATGAGCACGGCATTGGTCAGCACATCGCCTTCCATGAACAGGCGCACATACTGGCCGGGCATGATGGATCTGTCGCTGTTGGCAAAGACGGCACGGGCCTTGATGACGCCGGTAGTGGGCTGCACCTGACTATCGATGAAGGTCACTTCGCCTTCACCCTTGTACATATTGCCGTCCAGCAGGCGCAAACGGGCCTTGTAGCGGCCCCCTTCGGGGAAGCGCAGCAGCCCCTGCGTCTCCATTTGCTGGCGCAGCATCCGTTCCGGTGCGGCAATGGAAAAGTCGATATACATGGGGTCGGTCTGGTTGACGAAGGTCAGGAGGGAGTTGTTCATGACCAGGTTGCCGGGGGTGACGTTTTCCTTGCTGCTGTAGCCGGAAACAGGTGCCGTTACCTGACAGTAGTCCAGGTTGATCTCGGCCTGGCGCAGGGCCGCCTTGGTGCTTTCATAGGCGGCGCGGGCACCATCGCGCTCCTTTTGGGAGACAGCGTTCTTTTCATACAGCGGGCGGATACGCCGCCATTCACGCTCGGCATTCTTGTACTGGGCCTGGGCCTGCTGCATGGCAGCCTCGTAGCGGTCGCGCTCAAGCTGGAAAAGCAGTTGGCCCTGCTGCACAAAGTCCCCTTCCTCGTAGTGGCGGGACTCGATAATGGCTTCGACCCGTGCACGTACTTCCACCGCACGGGAACCGGCCGCCTGTGCCTGAAACTCTGCGGGCCAGGGGGTGTCCGCTGCCTTGACGGTAAAAATTTCCACAAGGGCCGGGGGCACTGCCTGGGCGGCCGTTTCCTTTTTGTCACAGGCCGTAAGCAGACCACCAAGGCAGAGAGCAAGGCAGAGGGCAGACCAGAAAACAGGGGGATTGGTATAACGCATGAGTAACTCCTGATAGGCGCAAACGCCAAAACGTCCCGCAGGGGACGTGTATATCACAGTGGCTGACACTGCCATTTGGGGGGCAGGGCAGCACCGTTTTGTAGAGCATATTTCGGGCAAAAAGGCAAACCGCAGCAGAGCTGGGAAAAGGCAGGTTACTTCTGAAAATATCCTGTAATTCCAATAACTTATATAGACGTATGAATTTTTTGATAAGCTATTGGAATTACAGGATAAAATTTTTTTGTACAGCCCGGCAGGGGCTGGCAGTCCTTAGCCCGCTGGTGGGGGTGGCGGGGCTGCCAGGGGCTGATCTTCCGCAAGGCTTTGCAACTGGTGGGAAGCATGGCGCACATGCCGACTGGCCAGGTTGAGGAAGGCCACCCACCAGATACTGTTCTTGATCATTTGGGTACGCTTGAAGCGGTAGCGTTCATCCCCCACCCGGAAGGAGGTTATCTCCAGCGATTTTTCTGTCCCGGTCTCGCTGAAGAAGAGGATACGCAGGGCCGCCTTCTGGATGCCCTGCAGGGCTTCCTGGCTGATGCTTGCCAGCACCTGATTGGCGATATCCGTGCTCTTGAGGGTGCTGGTGGGCTGGCTGGATTCGCTCTCAAAGGGGTGAGGCATGGAGTTGAGCAGCAGTTCCACCCTGATGATATTGGCAAGATTGATCTTTGTGCGGTTGATGAGCCTGTCACCGCGCAACATGCGGTAGTACAGAGCCCCCATTTCCTCGGAAGCCCCCATGATGACCGTGCTTTGCCCATCGGGATAAAAGACGCCGATACTGGCCGTCATGTTGGACGCCTCGGCAATGGCCTTGCGTTCCTCGTTGATGTGCCGCTGGAGATTGGCTGCCCGGCGTTTCGCGTCCAGAAAGAGAAAGAGCAAAAAGGCCAGCAGCAAGCCTACAAAAATATATTCCATGACTGCCTCCTTTGCAAAAAATCAGTCTTCAAGGCGCAGACGCTGCAACGTCCCGGCACGGGCCGCCAGCAGTTCGGCCACCACGGCAACAGCTATCTGCTGCGGGCTGGACGCCCCCACCGCAAGGCCCACAGGGCAGCGCACGGCGGCCAGTTCTGCCAGTGGTGCGCCTTCGGCACGCAACAGGTCATAGATGTATTCCCGCTTGCGGCGTCCGGCCAGCATGCCCAGATACGAGGCATGGCTGACCAGGGTTTGCGACAGCACATGGGCAGAAATATCCGGGTCGTGCGTCATGATGGCCACCAGATGCTCCCGCCCCACTCTACAGGATTCCACCAGATTGTTAAAGCTCTGCAAAGCCATGCAGGCACGCGCCGTAGGAAAGTCCGCCCGAAGCCGGGCAGTATCCTGCACGTCGTCCACCACATCCACGATAAAGCCACAGGCCGAGGCCAGCCAGGCCACGGCGGCAGCTTCCGGCCCGCTGCCGCACAGCAGCAGCACCGGCTCACCCGGCAAAGGTTCTGCCACCGCAGCAAAGGGGGGGGGCGTGTCGGGCTGGGCGGCCTCGCCAGCCTCTGCGGCTTGGGGCTGTTCCTGTCTTTGCGCTTCAGTCTGTCCTGGTGTCAGCTCTGGCGCCAGAGCTGACGTCTGCTCCGCAACAGAGGGCTGTTTGGCGGTATCAGGCATCCGCGTCCTCCTTCTGGTAGCCGCAGCCCTTGACCGGGCAGACTGTCTTGAGCCCGTCTCGGCTTTTCTTTTCCACCAGATAGGGCGAGGCACAGCGTGGGCAAGGGCCGGGCAGGGGTTTGTCCCAGAGGGCAAAATCACATTGGGGATACTGGTCGCAGGAATAGAACAGCTTGCCGCGCTTGCTGCTTTTTTCTACCAATACGCCCTTGCCGCAGTGCGGGCAGGGCACCCCCGTACTGAAGGGGGCGGCATGGTTACAATCGGGATAGCCGGTACAGGCAATGAAACGGCTGCCCGTGCGCGATTTTTTTATGACAAGATCCCGCCCGCAGTCCGGGCACTGGCCTACCTTTTCAAACTGGGGTCTTTCGGCGGCTACGGCCTCCACCTGGCCGGACTCATTGCGCACGAAATTGCTGGTATAGCGACAATCGGGATAGCCGGTACAGGCAAGGAATGGGCCGCTCTTGCCAAATTTGATGACCAGTGGCTTGCCGCAGGTGGGGCAGTCCAGTCCGGCTGGCAGGCCACCCTTGACGCTCTGCATATTTTTGGCGGCGGCTTCCAGCGTGGGGGCAAAGTCGGCCATAAAGCCACGCATCAGGTCGACCCAGTTTTCCTTGCCTTCGGCCACGCGGTCCAGCCCTTCTTCCATCTGGGCAGTGAAGCCCGTATCCATGAGGCGGGCAAAATGCCCGGTAAGCTGTTCACACACGACCCGCCCCAGATCAGTGGGGACGAGATGCCGCTCACTGAGCCGGGCGTAGTCCCTGTCCTGAAGGGTGGAAATAATGGAGGCATAGGTGGAGGGACGGCCAATGCCGCGCTCTTCCAGCTCCCGCACGAGGCTGGCTTCGCTGTAGCGGGCCGGAGGCTGGGTAAACTTTTGTTCCTTTTCCAGTTGCAGCAGCTTCAGGCCCTGCCCCTTGACCAGTGGGGGCAGTTCGGTATCGGCCTCCTCCTTGCTGCGCGGGGACACGGCCAGAAAACCGGGGAAGAGCAGCCGCTCTCCCTTGCTGCGCCAGAGGGTGTTGGCGCAGCTTATCTGCACCGTCGTGTCATGGAAACGCGCTGACGCCATTTGCGAGGCCAGAAAGCGCGTCCAGATCAGGCGGTACAGATTGTACTGTTCCGGCGGCAAATGCTGTTTGACTTCCTCTGGGGTGATGTTCACATCCACGGGGCGGATGGCTTCGTGGGCGTCCTGTGCGCTGCCCCTGGCCTTGAACACGCGGGCCTTTTTGGGCAGGTGGTCTGCCCCGAAGGCCAGGCCGATATACTCCCGCGCTGCCTGTACGGCCTCATCGGCAATGCGGGTGGAGTCTGTACGCATATAGGTGATGAGGGCGGTCAGGCCGCGCTCGCCCAGCTCCACACCTTCATAAAGACGCTGGGCAATGTTCATGGTCCGCTTGGCCGTGTAGGAAAGCCGCTGGTTGGCCGTCTGCTGCAGGGTGGAGGTGATGAAGGGCGGTTGCGGGGCGCGTTCCCGTTCCTTTTCTTCCACGCTTTCCACCACAAAGGGCTGCCCGCTGAGGGCTGCTTCCAGCTTGGCTGCGGCAGCGGCATTGCCCACATGGGCTTTTTTACCGGCAATCTTGATCAGCTCGGCCCGGAAGGCCGGAGGGGCATCGGCTTCCAATCGGGCCTTGAAGGGCCAGTATTCCTCCGGCTTGAAGGCTTCCCGTTCCAGTTCGCGCTCCACGATCAGCCGCAGGGCCACCGACTGCACCCGCCCGGCAGAGATGCCGCGCTTGATGCTCTTCCAGAGCAGGGGAGAAATTTTATAGCCCACCAGCCTGTCCAGTACGCGGCGGGCCTGCTGGGCATCAAAAAGATGGGCGTTGAGCGGGCGCGGATGTTCCAGGGCTTCCTTAACGGCGCGGGCCGTGATCTCGTTGAATTGGATGCGCTTGATATCCTTGGCCTTGTCGCGGATCAGCTCGGCCACATGCCAGGCAATGGCCTCCCCTTCGCGGTCGGGGTCCGGGGCCAGATAGACCGTATCCACCTTGGCCGCAGCGGCCCGCAGTTCGCTGACCACATTTTTTTTGTTGTCTATGACTTCGTACTGGGGGGCAAAATCGTTGGCTTCGTCCACGCCAAGGCTGCCGGAGGGCAGGTCGCGCACATGGCCCACGCTGGCATGTACCATGTATTGCGAACCCAGAAATTTCTTGATGGTTTTGACCTTGGCCGGAGATTCCACAATGATAAGCTGTTTGCCCATATATCGTCCTCGCGATGCCCAGCAGCGGGGCGGTTGCGCTTTTGCGTAAGGGCAAGATACGAAAAAAGCCTTCGGCGTCAAGAGCCGAGGCGCAAAAACTCGCCTGTCGCAAGGGGGGCCTTGAAGACAGCAGGGCCAGACAGCACGGCACAACAAATCCGCCGGGCTTTGCGCTGGTATAATCTTGGGTAGGGTTTGGAATGGCAGGAGGCTGGAAAGCCTTGAGCAGCAACGATGAATTGACAGTTCAACTGTCATTATATCGTTGTTTTCTAATACCTGCAAGCCAGAAATTTTGCAACATTTTTCATAGGTATCAAAAACCCGTTTTTTTATCCTTAAAAATTCCAATTATTTCAAATTGTTCAAGCGGGTCTCCCGGCGTCACTGACAGTTGAACTGTCAGTGAATCCTTGGGGCGCAACGCTCCACCATTTTTACAGGGGCAAACGCTCCGGGAGGCTTTCCAATGCAAACGCAAGGCGCGATAGGCAATCTCATCAATCGGTATCGGGCTGTTCTCAAGAAGTGCCGTCTGCTCAACGTCTTCGGCTCGCTGGCCGTGGCCGGGCTGCTGGTCATGGGCGGGGCTGGGGCTGCGGATGCACGAAATACCGAATCGGGCTTTATTACAGCGGATGACACAATTACTAACGGTGTGGGCACTGATGCTACAGAATATGATACTGCCAATCAAACAAAAGAAGTTGGCGGTGTTTTTTACCTCAAAGGTAGCAATCTTACAGTTGATGGCGGCACATATAGTGGAAACTCCGTAACGACTTCTAACTTTGGCGGTGGGGCAATTTTTGCAGGCCAAAATACAACACTAAATATTACAAGTAGTTCTGAAGCACCCATCGTATTTGAACAGAACTCTGCAAATTCATTTGGTGGTGCCGTATATATTAACAAGAACGCTAACGCCTCTATTTATAATGCGAAATTTACAGGCAATACTGTTAGCGTTCTTGATAGCACTAGCAACGGTGGTGGCGGCGCATTACTGGGAGCTGAGGGATCAACTCTGACCGTAACAAACAGCATTTTTGACTCCAACTCAGCTGTTGCAGAGGGTGGTGCCATCAGGGCTGATGGTACCTTGGATGTACAAACGTCAACGTTTACTGGCAACCATGTTGAGGGGAATGGCGGTGCTATCGGAACCGCTACAAGCACAAGCAGTGTAAAAATTTCGGACTCGACATTCACAGGCAACAGTGCCTCTCTGGAGGGCGGTGCAGTATATATAAGTTCCACATCAGGTGCTACTCTTGAGCTTGATGGGATAAATACTTTTAGTGGCAACACAGACCAAGATGGTGCCAACGATATTACTAGTGCAAATGAAGTCAAAGTTGTGGGCGGTGAAACCGATTTGCAGGGTGGCTACAAGCAGGCTGCAGATAATACGAGTACCCCTAGTGCTCCGGGTGGCGGTGGTCAGAACCCCTCCCTTACCGTGGCAAGTGGGGCCATGCTTTCCGCAGCGTCCATGACACTGGGGACGGATACGGCTGACGGCGGCACTGTTACAGTTGCATCAAATGGCGTACTTGGTAACGGCACCGCTAATATGGCTGAATTGAAAGCCGCTATTGAGGAGGCCAAAACCAACGGTGTTGATACCACTGCCGGTGCGTATGTGGGCAAGGCTTCGCTGGATTTGAGCAAGGCCGGTCTCGCCGTGGGTGATGGGGCAAGTGCTGCTACAGGGGAGGCTAACTTTGCCGCAGGTTCTGCCCTGCTGGCTGACCAGTCTGCCTTGAATGGTGCGGCAGCCTTTACTGGTGTAACTACTGCAACCTTGGCTGATACTGCTCAAGTGCACGTGCAAAACGCCGTTGCAGGGCAAAGCCTGACCCTGTTTGATAACGATAACATTGCAAACAATGAAAATACTGCTACAGTCAACGTCACAGACAGTCAGGGACAGGCTAGCAGTATCCAGATTACCAGCGACAACAGAATGGTTGAGTTTGGCACATTGGGTACGGATGGTACTGCCACTTCCAAGGCTGCCGATGTCAGCAGTGCGCTGCCCGGCCTTTCAGGTGAACTTGGCGCGCTGGCTACCAACTTCGCCTCTGTGGCGGATAGAAGCCAGCGGGGTCAGGTCTTCTGGGCTAACGCCCTTGACCCCAACAAGATGAGTGCCAAGGATGCTGTAACCACCATTGAATCCGCTGCCCGTATCGCCGCTGTCAGTGCCGTGCCGCAGATGACCTGGGCTGCCCAGAAGGCCGCCAGTGCAGCCGTTACCCAGCGCACCTCCCTTTCTGCCCCGGCCAGCGCGGGCTTGCAGGCCGTGGCTGCCGACGGCAGCGTGCAGACCGGCGCGGCTGCCGGTGATGCCATGAAGAACGGCTTTGCCATGTGGATCATGCCCCTCTACCAGAGCTGGAACGCCTGGGGGCTGGAAGGCGGCAACCTTGACATGGACGTGCACGGCGGCCTTGGCGGGCTGGCCGTGGGTGCGGACTACACCTTTGACCATGCCTTCCGCGCTGGTATCACCGTCAACATGGGCGGCGGCTATGCCGAAGGCTCCGGCGACTTCAACAAGACCACCAATAACTTCACCTTCTGGGGCCTGGGTGCCTACCTTGGCTGGAGCAAGAACAACGTTGGCCTGACTGCAGACATCAACCACACCTGGGACTATAACGATGTGGAACAGGATCTGGCTGCATCCATGCAGATGGACAGCCTGAAGAGCGACATCACCTCCCGCGCTCTTTCTGCCGGGCTGCGTGGTGAATACAAGCTGGAAACCGACGCGCTGGACATCACCCCGCACGTGGGCGTACGCTACACCTACCTGACCACGGACAAGTATGACGTGGAAAGCGGCAACGCCACTGTGCTGGAAGGCGATACCATCCATCAGGGCATCTGGACATTCCCCATCGGCGTGGCCTTCAGCAAGGACGTGCAGATGGACAGCGGCTGGTACGTCAAGCCCGCGCTGGATCTGGCCGTAGTGCCCGCTGCCGGGGACATCAAGGCCCGTGGTGACGTGCGCTTTACCGGCGTACCCGGTTCTGCGGAAATGTCCACCCAGACCATGGACTACATCACCTACATGGGTCAGGCCGGGCTTGAGTTTGGCAACGACAACGTGAAGCTGGGCGTCAACTACAACCTGCAAATGGGCGCACAAAGCACCGCCCACGGCGTGTTCGGCACCCTGCGCTACGAGTTTTAGGCCCGTCAGGGTCTAAAAACGA
>JAFQED010000031.1 GCA_017415765.1 Desulfovibrio sp.
ACTGCACAAACAAGGAAGGTTTCTTATGAAGAAGATCGCTACGCTCGTTCTGGCGGCCGGTCTGGTGCTGAGTGCCGTTACCGGCGCACAGGCCATTGATTTCAAGGCCAAGGGTCAGTGGATCATGAGCTTTGACTACGGTCAGAACGGCAATTTCAGCAACAGCCGTGGCTGGGACAGCAAGGCTGACCCCGATGAAGACCAGTTCGGTGCCCGTCAGCGCGTGCGCTTGCAGTTGGACGCCGTGGCTTCCGAAGCCCTGTCCGGTACTGTCTTTTTTGAAATCGGCGAACAGGCTTGGGGCAAAACCAGCGATGGCGGTGCCCTGGGTGCTGACGGTAAAATGGTCAAGGTAAAGAACGCCTACATCGACTGGATGCCGCCTTCCACTGACCTGAAGGTGCGCATGGGTATCCAGGGCCTGAAGCTGCCCAGCTTCACCACCGGCAGCATGGTGCTGAATGACGATGTGGCCGCTGTGGTAGCCAGCTACAAGTTCACCGACAACGTGGGCCTGACCGCCCTGTGGGCTCGCCCCTACAACGACAATGGTACTTATAAAAGCGTCAATGGTTACAACAGCCGTGATGGCTACATGGACAACTTTGACGCTTTTGGGCTGCTCCTGCCCCTGACCTTTGACGGCATCAAGGTGACCCCGTGGGCCGTGTTTGCCGCTATGGGTCCCGGTGCCCTTACTAACGCAGACCCCAACGTAAAGTACCCCAGTGGTTATACTAAGGCTGGGATGTTCCCTGTATCTGCCCCCCTGTATCGCAATGGTGCTAAGGCCACTGGTGCTCCCCTGCCTGATAGCTACGCCACCGCGTGGTGGGCTGGCCTGACCGGCGATGTGACCATGTTCGATCCCTTCCGCTTTGCCTGGGATTTCACCTACGGCTCCGTGAACTGGGAAGACGCTGGCCGCTACAACCGCTCCGGCTGGATCCTCTCCGCCCTGTTCGAGTACAAGATGGATTGGGCTACCCCCGGCATCGTGGGCTGGTACTCCTCCGGTGACGACAGCAACCCGGCCAACGGCTCCGAACGTCTGCCCGCCATCGGTACCAACAACACCAACGGCTTCTCCAACTTTGCCTTTGACGGCGATCCCTACATTGCCCGTGACGCCGTTTTGGGTAACAGCATGGCCGGCACCTGGGGCATTGGCGCACGCCTGAAGGACATGAGCTTTGTGGAAAACCTCAAGCACACCTTCCGCGTCAACTTCATGGGCGGCACCAATTCCCCCAAGATGGGCCGTAAGCTGGCTGAACATGGCATCTACGCCAATAGTGGTGCGTTGGGCATGGAAGCCATGTACCTGACCACCGAAGATCAGGCACTGGAAATCGGCCTGACCAATACCTACAAGATGTACGACAACTTCCTGATCAATCTGGAAGCCGACTACGTTGCCCTGTGGCTGGAAGACCGTGATGGCAATGGCAAGCACTTCTCGCGTGTTGCCGGTGATAGCAACAAGGTCAAGGACGCTTGGAACGTCAACCTGAGCTTCGTGTACTCCTTCTAAGGGCAGTACAAAGCGCAGTCTTGCGAGGGGGGCTTCGGCCCCCCTTTTTTGTGTACAGCGTAGTCTGCGCCGTTCGTGTGCCAATGCTGCACGAGAGCCAGTACCCGATACAGGGTTCTCCCCCCCAAATGAGGGGGTCTGGGGGAAATCATTTCCCCCAGCGGGGTGCGGGGTGGAACCCCGCAACAGAAAAATCCCCCCTACAGCAATGCTACGCGCTCCACAGAAATCTGCTTGAAGCATGTGCCGCAATCGGCTAGACTAAAGGTTTGGATACAAACACGAGGTAGCACGCCATGCCCATTGCCATTCCCCGTCTGCAAGGCGGGAGCGAGATCGTCCCCGATGTGCGCATCGACACTGCCGCAAGCCTGACCATCCGCCCGGCGCGGGTCGGGGATGTACACGGCATGTCCGCACTCATCAACCACTACGCATCATCCAATGTCATGCTGGCGCGCGGCCCGCAGTACCTCTATCAGCATATCCAGGATTACATGGTGGCCACCGCCCCTGCCGTGGACGATGGGCGGGAAACCGTTGTGGCCTGTGGCTCGCTGCATGTGCTGTGGGAAGACCTGGCCGAGATCCGCTCCATTGCCGTGCATGCGGCCTGTCAGGGCCAGGGGCTTGGCAGGCGGCTGGTGGACGCGCTGGTGGAACGCTGCCGCGTGCTCGGCATCCCACGGGTTTTTGTGTTCACACTGGCCGAGGGCTTTTTTCGGCATTGCGGCTTTACCGACTATCAGCGCGATGCTCTGCCGCCCGTGGTCTGGGTGGAATGCAGCAAATGCCCCAAGTTTTACTGCTGTGACGAAATCGTCCTGAGCCGCGTCCCCTAGCCTTGCCACTTTCCCGCCCTGTGACGGAGCTGCCATGAACAGATTGCACACCAGAGACTTTTTGAAGGAACTCGACTTCACGCCGGATGAGCTGCGCTATCTGCTGGATCTGGCAGCGCGGCTCAAGGCTGCCAAGAAGGCCCGCCATGAACCGCAGTTCCTGCGCGGCAAGAATATCGCCCTGCTCTTTGAAAAGGATTCTACCCGCACTCGCTGCGCCTTTGAGGTGGCGGCCCATGACCAGGGGGCGCATGTCACCTGGCTGGGGCAGTCCGGCTCCCAAATGGGCAAGAAGGAATCGCTGGCAGACACGGCCCGCGTGCTTTCGCGCTTTTTTGACGGCATCGAGTATCGCGGCTTTGGGCAGGAACGGGTGGAGACCCTTGCCCGCTTTGCCCATGTGCCTGTCTGGAACGGCCTGACCGATGAGTGGCACCCCACCCAACTGCTGGCAGACATGCTGACCATGCGCGAACATTGCCCCCGCCCCCTGCACGAGCAAAGCCTTGCCTATATCGGTGACGCCCGCTTCAACATGGGTAATTCCCTGATGATAGGCTCGGCCATGCTGGGGGTGGATTTCCGCTCCGTGGCCCCCCGCGCCCTGTGGACATCGGATGAAATTTTTGAGACCGCCTGCCGTATTGCCGCACAGACCGGGGCCAGGATCAGCCGCACCGAATCGCTGGATGAGGGCGTGCGCGGCTGCGACTTTTTGTATACGGATGTCTGGGTCTCCATGGGGGAGGACGACGCCGTCTGGCAGGAGCGCATCACGATGCTCACCCCCTACCGCGTCACCATGCAGGTGATGGAAAAGACCGGCAAGCCGGAAAGCAAGTTCCTGCACTGTCTGCCCGCCTTCCACAATCGGGAGACCAGCGTTGGCGAGGAGATCTTCCAACGCTTCGGCATCGACTGCATGGAAGTGGCTGAAGAAGTCTTTGAATCCCCTCGCAATGCGGCCTTTGACGAGGCAGAAAACCGCCTCCACACCATCAAGGCCGTGATGGTCGCCACCCTGGCCGAGGATGCGCTGGATTTTTGAGCCGACACGGCCAAACGCTTGTGGCGGGGCAAAAAAAGTGCAAGAAAAGACTTTACAAAACAGGGCTTTTTTCTTAAACAGGAATCTCTCTTGTTAAAGAAAATCTGGAATATCCTCAAGGGATACTGTACACCAATCCACTTCGTTGTCCAAAAGGAGACTGAAATGAGCAAGACCCAGGAAAATCTGATGGCCGCCTTTGCCGGTGAATCTCAGGCCAACCGCAAGTACCTTGCCTTTGCCGATGTGGCCGACAAGGAAGGCCTGCCCCAGGTTGCCAAGCTCTTCCGCGCTGCTGCCGCTGCCGAAACCATCCACGCCCATGCCCACCTGCGTAACGCTGGCATGATCGGCGACACCGCTGCCAACCTTCAGGCCGCCATTGACGGTGAAACCTACGAATTTACCAAGATGTATCCTGACATGATCAAGGATGCCCAGGCCGAAGGCAATGCCCCTGTGGCCAAGTACTTTGAATACGCCAACAAGGTGGAAGAAGTACACGCCAACCTGTACAAGAAGGCCCTTGCCAACCCCGGCGGCCTGGCTGATGTGGACTACTATGTCTGCAAGGTGTGCGGCTACACCCACGAAGGCCCCTGCGACTCCTGCCCCGTCTGTGGGGCTGCTGCCGCCGCCTTCTTCAAGGTGGGCGACTGCTGCAAGTAATTGCTGGCAGGATGGATTTTTTCGGGAGGGGCCGCAAGGCCCCTTCTGCTTTTTCAAGCAGACGGGCACATTAGAGCGAAATGCCATTGAAAATGGCAGTCGCTCTGGCGGACGCGCTTGTCCAGCTTCGCTGGGAGAGCGGACGCCCGCGCCGTTAGCAAGCGGGACTTGTCCAGCTCCGCTGGGAAACCGCGCTTTTCCCGCGCTTGTCCCGCCATGCGGGGAAGCGTAGGCAGCGTATGGATTGAAACACAGAGTGTTTCAATCAGAAAGGCTCTAGGAGATGGAAAAGAATGACCCTGTTCCAGAAAAGACTTGCCAAGGCTGTTATCGAACGTCTTGAAAACAGGAAATTTCGGTATATCGACAACAGCCTGGCTTATTACAGCGATCCCGTACCTGCCAATATGCAGGAAGACAAGGAATGGTTTGCCAAATGCAGGTTCCCTTCCCCGCAAAAACTCCTCGAACAACTACACTATGCCATCATGCAGGAAGGTATCAACAAAAGCCGCCTCTACGATCTGCTGGCTGACAGCCATTCGCGGGAAACCCTGCTCCTGGTATCACTCTATGCCCTTTTGGGGCATCGCTTCGTCAAATTCCCCTACTACGGAGCGCAGACCCTGCAACGGCGGGAGCAACTTCGGCAGCGTTATGCTGTTGCCGATGCAGAGCCTATCCCTGCCAACCGCAGTGCCCTCAGTTATCCCCTGCATCTGTATCGCTTTCCGCTGGCGGCTGAAGAGATCACCTGCTACTGCACGGCAGAATTTCTGTATCAGGCCGTCTATTCTCCCCAATATCGCTATGCCTTCGGGCCGACCACTGTGGATGTGAACAGGGGGGACCATGTGCTGGACTGCGGTGCCTGTGTGGGGGATACCGCCCTCTACTTTGCCGCCAAGGCCGGGCCACAGGGGCGGGTGGTATCGTTTGAGCCACACCCCACCCTTGGCGAGATATGGCAGACGAACCGCCAGCTCAATCCCCGCCTTGCCCCGCACATGGAGCTGATGCCCGTGGCTACCAGCAATGAATGTGGCACAACGACCTTTTCTCTGAGTGGGCCGGGCAGCCACATGGGCGGCGGCAACAGCCGTCTGCAACAGGTCACGGTACGGCGGATGACACTGGACGAGGCCGCACAGGGCCTTGGCATGGACAGGGTGGACATGATCAAGATGGACGTGGAAGGTGCAGAGCTGGAAACCCTGCAAGGTGCGACAGGTCTCTTGCGCCGCCACCGTCCCCGGCTGGCCGTCTGTCTCTATCACAAGCCGCAGGATCATCTGGAGATCCCGGCCTTCCTGCACGGACTTGATTTGGGCTACCGCTTTTATCTGGAACACCACTTCGTGAATGCGTGGGAGACCGTACTCTATGCCCTGCCGGAATAGCCGGTGACCCAAAGCGATCGTATGACGTAAGGCCAGCGATTACTGCTGCCGGGCCTGACGCTGGCGCACGGCTTCTGCCAGGCTGCGGAGCTGCGCATCCGGCGCATCAGCTATGCCCTGCCAACCCTGCGCTGCCAGACGGCTCAGGCCTTCCAGCAACGTCAGCCCCGCCTCCAGCTCATCCACCCAATGGGAAACAGCCCCATGCAGCATCAGGCCCGGAGCTTCCAGCGGCCCTCGGATGCCCAGCACCGGCACGCCAGCCCCGGCTGCCAGCCCCACTTCCACCCCGGCATCCTGCCCGGATGTCCCGTAATAGATCACCAGATCCGCTGTGATACAGGCCTGATGACAAAAGGCATAGACCTGCCCGCCGTCCCTGTCCGTATCCATCCAGATCCGCCGCTGGGCCGGGGTAAGGCCCGGCGGTGGCACAGCCTTTTCCGTCCAGTCCAGGATACGGCAGCCCATGCGGCGCAATTCCCGCCCCAGAAGGCGCACGCCATGCTTGTGCCGGAATGAGCCGGCAATGTAGATGGTCAGCAAGGGTGTGACGGCATGGCGGGCAGCAGCGGCCTGTGCAAATGTCTGCATGGAAGCCTCAGAATTCTATGCCGGGGGTTGCCTTGACGCCCGTTTGCCAGGGGTGCTTGACTTCTCCCATGTCCGTGACAAGGTCTGCCGCCTCTACCAGCCAGTCGGGCGCGCCCCGGCCGGAAAGCACCAGATGCCGCCCCTGCTCGCGGGCCAGACGCATCAGCGTTTCCAGCTCCTCCCGCCGCAGGAGGCCGTTTTGCAGGGCGTAGAGACTTTCGTCCAGCACAAGCATATCCACATGCGGCAACTGCCGGTGCGCCCAGGCCAGGAGCTGCCCGGCAGCAGCGCGGTGGCGGGGGCGATCTTCTTCCCGCAGCAAAAAGCCCTGGCCTCCGGCGCAGAAGCTCTGCCCCAGCCAGCGGGCCAGTTGGGCCTGTTCCCCGGCCTGACCGTCCTGCTTCATGAACTGCCCAAAGGCCACCCGCAGTCCCTGCCCCAGTGCGCGCACGGTCTGCCCCACACAGGCAGAGGTCTTGCCCTTGCCGTTACCCGTATATACAAGGATCATCGCCAAACTCCGGCCAGTTGTGTTTTACAGGCAGGGCACTGGCCGGGCGTACCCCGGCGTTTTACCTGCCAGCCTTGCCTGTCCATGACCACCCCATGGCAGTTGGGACACAGGGTAGAGCTGCCGAGCAGACTCGGCAGATTGCCGATATACACATGGTGCAGACCAGCCTCCCGGCCAATGCGCCAGGCCTCTTCCAGCTTGGGGAGGGGCGTGGGGGGATGGTCCACCATCTTGTACGCGCCGTGGAAGGCCGTCACATGCCAGGGGGTGTCCGGGCCAAGCTCTGTACAGATAAAGTGCGCGATCTCCTGCAATTCTGCGGGGCTGTCATTGCAGCCGGGGATGACCAGGGTCGTGACTTCCAGCCACCAGCCCAGGGCTTTGACGGTTTTGAGCGTGTCCAGCACGGGTTGCAGACGGCCGCCGCAGAACTCCCGATAAAAATCGTCCCGAAAGGATTTGAGATCGATATTGACGGCGTCCACCCGCCGCTGCAAGGCGTACAGACAGGCATCTGACATGAAGCCGTTACTGACAAGGATCACCCCCAGCCCGTGGGCCTTGGCCTGTGCGGCGGCCTCATGCACCAGCTCGAAAAAGACCGTTGGCTCATTGTAGGTAAAGGCCACGCTGCGGGCCTTGTGCTGGAGAGCCAGCTGCCAGAGCTTGTCTGGCGCGATACGCTTGCCGGGCACGATACCGTCCCCGGACATTTGCGAGATCTGGCAGTTCTGGCAGAAACGGCAGCGAAAATTGCAGCCTGCGCTCCCTACCGAAAAGGTCTTGCTGCCGGGCAGGTAGTGGTAGAGAGGCTTTTTTTCCACCGGGTCAAGCTGGCAACTGCTGACGACATCCCGCACAAGGCTGACCATATCGCCGTTCAGGTTGCTGCGCACACCGCACAGGCCGGTCTGTCCCTTGCGTATGGTACACCCATGCGGACACAGGCGACAACGCACCTGATTGCCCGGCAGGGGATCCCAAAGCATGGCAGCCATCAGCGGCCTCCCATCCCCGGCATGGGCCGTGGCGGCATGGGCTGCGGTGGTACGGGCCGAGGCATGGCAGGTGGTTGCGGCCCTGCCTGTGGCCCATGTGGCCTGAACTGTGGGCCAGCCCATTGCCCCTGTCCAGGGGGTGGCGGCGGGTTCGGCATCTGAGGCCGCCCCCAGTGCGGGCCTGTCTGCGCAGGATCCCCCGGCATCGGCCCTGCCATATTCCCCCAGCCTGGCTGTCCTACCCCGTGTGGGCCGTACTGCGGGCCGTCCGGGCGGCCATGCTCTCTGCCGGGTCTGCCGCCAGACGGGCCATCGTGCCAGTGGCCGGGCCTGTTATGCTCGTCCCCGGTGTACTCACCGCCGGGACTGATGACAGGAGCTGCATATACAGGGCCGTCCCCCTGCGGCTGCACAGGCTGACGCGGGGCAATGACCGAGGTGATGATATCGCCGCTTTCCGGGTCATTCCATGTACCGGCAAAGCCCGGAGAACCGCTGTAACGGTTGTCAATGATCACATCCCCGTAATGGGCCGGGGGGGGCTGGCTGCCCTGCCCGTCAATGGCCGCAGCGGGCTTACTGGCCCCCAGCAACAGCAAACAGCAGGAAACAAGAGCAATGGCGCGCATGGTTCTTACCTCTTCTGCAAAACAGTATATCAATGCCCACTGGCGGGGTCTATGAAAAAGAGGGGGAAAAAAGGGGAGGAATGAAAGCGTATCGTGTTGCAGGACTGCCAGGCAGGTAGAAATTTTACACAATTCACCCTGAAAAATAAAGAGCAATCTTCAGATAATATCCGATTTTATCTGAGAGTAAGCCTGTACGACTATGGCATAGAGCGAAATGCCATTGAAAATGACAGTCGCTGCTTTAGAGACTTTTTTGATTTATATACTTTATGTTTCAATCATAAAATACCTTCGATATATAAGTTTGCTTCTTTTCGCAAAAGTATTCTATATCCGTTACTTCTGGCAGAAAAGCCACAGGATGGACTTCGCAGCATCAGCACTGTGGTCGTATTACAATCTGAATTTTCTTACCTACCGCAGTAGCATAACGGCGTAAAGTCTTGATAGACACATTTTTGCCGGACTCCATCCTTGCAACTGCAGGTTGCGTAACACCAAGCCGCGCCGCCACATCAGACTGAGACATCCCTGCCTCGGAACGGGCCTTGATAAGGGCACGGGCTATGGCGAATTCTGACTCCAAAGCCTCATATGCCTCTTTGTATTCGGCATTGGTATGCAGCATCTCATTGTGATAATCAAAAAAATCAAGACTCATGGTTCAAATCTCCTTTGCGCGTTTCAACGCAATCCTGATTTCCTCCGGGGGGGTCTTGGCTGTCTTTTTTGCAAAAGAGCGGACAATGATGACCTCCCTGCCTGATACAGTAACATAGAGGCTCCGCCCGATTCCGTCTTTTCCCCTCCCCCTGATCTCCCATAATTTCCCCTGAATGTGGCGTACATAAGGCATCCCTGTCCGCTCCAGCCCATGTTCACGGATGAGAGTCATGACGCGGGCTATGCTCGCCTGAATATCCGTTGGGAGTTTACTGAACTCCTCTTTCACCGCTTCATTCAAAAATCTCACAGACCATTGCATACAGGGTATATAAAATATATTTTATGGAATAACAAGGGCAAAAGACTCTGAAAGCAGGGCTCCAGGCGGGCATATGCTTTACAAACTCCAACTTTGGGGCTATGAATGGATATTGATTTGCAAAAAATAATCTTTGCCAGGATCACACCCAAACCGGCCTCGCCCGGACTCCGGCGGAGGATATATGGAACATAACGATTTAGAATATTTCCGTAAACTCTTGTCCAACATGCTGGAAGAAGCCCAGCAAAAAGGCGACAGCACCATTGAGGAACTGACCGACAGCAACGAGGTTTTTGCCGACCCCGCCGACCGCGCTACGGCAGAATCCGACCGGGCCTTTACCCTGCGGATACGCGACCGCGAACGCCGCCTCATCCGCAAGATACAGTCTGCCCTCCAGCGCATGGCTGACGGCACCTACGGGATTTGCGATGAATGTGGCGAGGACATCAGCATTGCCCGCCTCAAGGCCCGTCCTGTGACCCGCCTGTGCATCAACTGCAAGGCTCGACAGGAAGAAGAGGAACACTTGCGGAGCGAATAGCCCGCAGCAAAGGCACTGACTGGCCCGACCGGGAAAAGCCTGTCGGGCTTTTTTGTTTGCTGGCTGACTGGCTGAAAAGATCAACATAACCTATGAGGGATGTCCGTGTTATCCGCTGAGCGATCATGTCGAGCCGTAAGACACCATTTTGAAGCATCCATCATCATTCCAGTATTCAATCAATGGCACCTTACACGGGCCTGTCTCAGAGCACTGGCGGCTACGACAAAAGGCAAGTCTGTTGAAGTCCTTATTATGGATAATGCTTCTACGGATGACACACCTGAAGCCTGTCCACTGCTTGGCAAGCAACTGTTTGGCGATGCGTTCCGCTATTTTCGCAGCTCGCAAAACATAAACTTTGGCCCAGCTTCCAATCTGGGCGCAAAACATGCACAGGGAAAGTATCTTATCTTTCTCAATAATGACACAATCCCCTTGCCAGGCTGGTATCAGCCACTCATTGATGATTTCACCAAATTCCCCCACATTGCCGCTACAGGGCCTTTGCTTCTGTATCCAGAAAGCACACCGTTTGGCTATACTGTCCAGCATCTTGGGGTGGCCGTGACCCCACTGCTTCGTGTCACCCATCTTTATGAGGGCATCCCGGCAGACTCCCCCCTGGCCCGAAAGCGACGCTTTTTTCAGATCATCACCGCCGCGTGCATGGTTATTCCTCGCACACTGTTCATGGAAGCAGACTTGTTTGATGAAAAACTTATCAATGGTTTTGAAGACGTTGACCTTTGTCTGCGGCTTAAGCAGCAGGGATACCAGATGACGGTGAATCCCGGTACAAGGGTAGTGCATTACACAAGTCAGACGCCCGGCAGACATACGTTTGAGAAAAAAAATTCCATTTACGCCTTCAATAAATGTGCCAAAATGCTTGTACCTGATTGGCATGAACATCTGAAATATGACGGCCTGGCCCTGCGTATAGGGACATGGCAGGATATTGGGGTTTTTTGCCCATCGGAAACGTGCCATCAACTGGATAGTATGGCAACCGCAGCTTCCTATGAGAGTCTGAAATCACTTCTTCTGCGTCATCCCTTTTGGGAAAAAGGCTGGGAACTTTTGCTATCGTCATGTCCCAATGAACGTGAAAAGGCGATATTACAGTCTATATCATATCGGCTATACCCTGATGCAAATAAAGCCCTGGAATTTTATGCCTCGGCCATGGTAGCTGGAGACAGGCAAAGGGCGGCAGACTGGCTCAACAAGTCAAAAAGCTTTCTGGTCTCGCTCAAAAAATATGTCAATAAGGGCAAGGAACTGCGTTCCTGGTGTGACTCCATTGGCTTCGCCGATCTGGCTGGACAATACACAGATTGGCTTGCCCATGCTGAACGCTTCAGCAAAGAACAACTACAGCCTTTTCTTGCAAAGCAAAAGCAGGCTTTTGCGGAATTCTCCGCCCAGGCTGCGCCTCGGTAGTGCATTCAGATACCGCCCGCCTTACCGTCCCCTCTGAGTCGGCTCCGGCGGCCCCTGAATGACCGGCGGGGACGTCTGTAACTCTGGCGGTGGGGGGATCTGGGGCAAGTTGGCCCCGCTGCCCAGATACTGCAGGAAAAACTCTGCCAGGACGCGTTGCAGCTTCTGCTGCACAGCCTGACGTGTGGCAGGGCTGACAGAGCGACACAGCTCCGGCAACTCTTCAGCAAGGATAGGAGGGCAAGGGGACATCAACGCGCCCTGGTCAGCATCGGGCAGGGTGATGTGCCGGGCCTTGTTGCCCAGTATCCTGGCCAGTGCGCCACTGTGCAGACGGGACGGGTTTGTGCTGTCAGCTCCAGCACTGACCAGCAGCAGCGGCGGGTACAGATGGCGGAAGGCATCCACTCCGAACAACATAGCAAAGCCCGGAGCCACAACAGCCACGGCCCGGATGCGCGGGTCAGCCAGACTGCGGCGCAGCGGCAAGCTGCGGCAAAGGGTGCTGATACGTTCACGCCCCCAATGGTTACAATACGCATCCTCGGCCTCAGCCTGAGCGCACCAGCCGGGCCAGTCCGCACAGTTGGGCAGCGCGCCGCCCAACAGCAGGGCTGCTGTGCCCCCTGCCCCAAAACCTGCCAGCCCGATGCGTTGCGGATCGATGCTGGGGGCCAGCACTTCATCTGCCAGCAGGATATCAATGGTAGCAGAAAGCTCCCGGCAGCGGCCCAGAAGCTGCTCCCAACTGAACCGCTGGCTCATATCGTGCAAGCTGTCACGCGGGTGCGTAGGGGCGGCCACCACAAAACCGCAGGAGGCCAGCCACGCGGCCAGGCTATGGTAGCTGAAGCGGTCGGCCGGGGAGGCATGGGAAAGCAGCACAAGAGGAAAACGGCCAGCCGCAGCCTTGCCATTGCGGGCGGCATGGAGCGTCCACGGTGGAAAGTCCAGTCTGCGGGGCGCACGGATACTGGGATACCAGATATTGCAGTCCAGCCGGATGCCGTCTTCTGTATTGACCCCAAGGGTGCGCAGCCCTACCCGGTAGCCGCTGGCGGCCATTGCGGGCGTCAGCCAGCCCCACAGCAGGGTCAGAGCAAGAAGTACGGTAGTCAGACGCAACATTTGGCAGTTGTGCCACAATGCGGCATGAGGTACAAGTCTTGTTTGCCAAGGAGGATACATGGAATTTGCAGCCTGGCTCATTGACTTCATCCTGCACATTGACGCGCACCTGTTTGAACTGGTGGAGCAATACGGCCTGTGGATATATGGTATCCTGTTCGTTATCGTCTTTTGTGAAACTGGCCTTGTGGTGACGCCCTTTCTGCCGGGGGATTCTCTGCTCTTTGCCTCCGGCGTGGTGGCTGGAGCGGGTCTGATGGGCTATACTGAGGTCATGCTGGTTTTGCTTCTGGCGGGTATTCTGGGGGATGCGGTCAATTATTTCATCGGGCGGCATGTGGGGCCACCCATCTTTGCCCGTGAGAGCCGCTTTATCAAGAAGGAGCATTTGCTCAAGGCCCACAACTTTTATGAACGCCACGGCGGCAAGGCCATTGTGCTGGCCCGCTTCATCCCCATCGTGCGGACATTTGCCCCCTTTGTGGCCGGCATTGCCCTGATGCACCCGCCCACCTTCTTCTTTTACAATGTGACGGGCTGTATCCTCTGGGTGGGGAGCCTTGTTTCGGCTGGCTATTTTTTGGGGAATTTACCGTGGGTGCAGCAAAACTTCAGCCTGATAGTCTATGCCATCATTCTGATCTCTGTACTGCCCATCGTGATCGAATTTGCCCGTGCCCGATGGGGCAAATCCAGAGCCGGGGAAAAGTAGGCTTGTTTGCCGGGCACAAGGCAACATCTGCTCAGGCGGCAAAATTGCTGACAACACAAAAGGCAAGACCAGCCAGAAGCACCAGATAAAGATTGCGGGTACGCAGCGTCAGGGCCGCCCCCGGTAAGGCGATCACCAGCAGCAAGCCCCAGCCTGTTACAGGGATCGTTGTCGGTATGCCAAGGATGTGCGCCGTGTGCATGGTCAGCAGAAGCAGACCAAAGCAGACGCCATAGAGCGAAAAGTGGATCAGGGCGCGTTGCAGGGCCATCCGCCCTACCGCTGCCGCAGGGGCAAGGCCCATTGCCATACCCGCACAGTGGGCCGCCACCTGTTCTACCAGTTTATTCTGTCTGACGCGCAGGCTTTGCTCGGCCCATGCCACCAGATTACCCAGCAACAGGCTCAGCAGCAAGGGCACGGCAAGCTGGTCTGGCCCGGCCAGCCCCCACAGGTGGGCCAGAGGAAAGAGCAACAAAAAGGCAAAGCTGCCCGAAGGGGCTACCACACTGCCCAGCTCCAGCACATCAAGCCAGAACAGCTCACAAATCATGCCCAGGGGCAGGGCCAAGGCCCAATCACCAGTCAGCCAGCCAGCCAGCAGAGCCACAAACAGCGGTCTGTCCACCAGTCCTGGCACACAACTTGTGCGAGCGGCCCCGGTCAGGACAAAAAAAAAGCGTACACAAGGCCCGTGAGCGCAAGGTCAGAAAAGCTGCACATTGATCCCCCGTGGCTTGTCATCGGGCACACAGCGAAAATCCAGCTGTACCAGCTTGCTGCACAGGCAACGCAGATCCTCACGATCCTGCGCGGACAAGGCCACATGCGGCAAAAGCTGCTGTTTTTCCGGCCCGTAGTGCAGGTTCCCCATGTTCAGAATCGACATACTGATGCCGTTGTCCGCAGCGCGGCGGGCGTCCTGACAGGTGGCAAACAGTACAAGGCATTGCTCGCCACAGTCGGTCAGGGTTTTGGGCAATGCAGCCAGTGTCACAAAATGTATCTGGATGCGCTGCGGCACGGCCAGGCTGATTATTTGCTGGCGCAGACTGTCCGCAGCAAGCTCATCATTGGCGACCACTAGATGTCGCGCCCCGGTGTAGGGCAGCCACGATTCGATAACCTGCCCGTGTACCAGTCTGTTATCTATACGAAACCACATCACTGGCCCGCCTGTTTATCACGGCCTTTATTGCGCAGCATCTCGCCAGCCACCACAATACCTCTGGCCCCGGCCTCGCCAGCCAGACGCGCCAGCTCCTCAAGGTTTTTTTCACGGGAGGAAAAGACCTTGAGCAGCATGGGAAGATTGACGCCGGTCACGACCTCCACCCGATGCTTGCCCAGCAGGGACAGGGCCAGATTGGTGGGCGTGCCGCCAAACATATCTGTCAGGATGATGACCCCGGCCCCCTTGTCCAGCCGTTGGGCAGCGTCCTCCAGGCGTCGTACGGTTTCCGATACCTCATGCGCCACATCTACGCTGATGGAGCTGCAATCGCTCAACGGGCCGAGGATGAACTCCGCCGTCCGCAACATGGCGGAGCCGTAATCGGCATGGGCAACAAGGATTATCCCCACATGCCCGGCTTTGCTCTGTTCACTCATGCTCAAGCCTCCCCCTGAAGCGTTTTCATTGGCAACTCACTCCAAAGCCGGACTCAGCCAAGCTCCAGATGGCGATGTTCGATAAAAGCGGGATAGTCCGCCTGTTGCAGCGTCTGTACCACGTCTTCGGCAAGGGCTACCGAACGGTGCCGCCCCCCGGTACAGCCAATGGCGATGGTCGTTCTGTAGCGGCCTTCGGCCTCCATCTGCGGCAGCATAAAGAGCAGCAGGTCAAGCACCCTGGCGCGAAATTCCCGCGCCGCCGGGGTGGCAAACACATGGTCATGCACGGCTTTGTCCCTGCCGGAAAAGGGACGCAATTCCTCTATAAAATAGGGATTGGGCAAAAAGCGCAGGTCAAAGACCATATCCGCCTCCCGTGGCACACCGTACTTGAAGCCAAAGGAGATGATATTGACACGGATGGCGCGCAGCCGTCCCTGTGTGCTGCTCCAGCGTTTCTGGATGGCACGTCGCAGGTCGTGGATGGAAAAACGGGTGGTGTCGATAACCAGATCGGCCATCTCGCGCAAGGGGCGCAGCCGTTCCCGCTCTGCCATCAGGGCAGCCTCAAGGCCCATGCCCTCGCGTTCCAGTGGGTGCGGGCGGCGGGTCGTGGCGTAACGGCGTATCAGCTCACTGTTTTCTGCCTCCAGAAAGAGCAGGAGGGGCCGCTTGCCCTGCACGGCCAGCTGGCCAAGGGCATCATGCAATTCATCCAGAAAGTTGTTTTGCCGCAGATCCATACCCAGGGCGATACCGGCAAAGTGGCTCATGGAGGGCAGCCCCATCATGGCGGCCATTTCCGGCGCGAGGCTGGCTGGCAGACCATCCACCGTAAAGTGGTGCAGATCCTCGAAAACCCGCAGCGCGGTGCTTTTGCCCGCGCCGGACAGGCCGCTGACAATGCAGACAGTGCTGGCCGCAAGGACCGTATCCTGTACCGGGGCAGCCGGGTTGTCTGATGGGGCGTGCGTTTGTGTCATGCTGTAGCCACCGCTTCTGTGCTGACCCGCCGGGGCGTGCCCGGCGGGGTCAAGATATGCTGAACAGGTTACAGAACAGGGTCGATCAGGCCGTAGCCGCCAGCACGCCGACGATAGACCACATTGACGCGGTTACTTTCGGCATTGAGAAACACCAGGAACTCACTGCCGATATTCTCAAGCTGCATGATGGCTTCGTCCAGCAGCAGGGGCTTGGGGGCAAAGCGTTCCGTACCCACCACCGGGGCTTCTTCCTCGGCTTCCAGATGGTAGGTAAAGACATCCACCTCGGCATTGCGGGCCTTGCGGCGTTGCTCCTTAACGCGGGAGACCTGTCGCTTGATCTGCGCCTCGATCTTGTCTGTCACAAGGTCGATGGCCGCGTACATATCCGAGGTCTGTTCCGAAGCGTTGATGTGCAGACCTTCGCCGCTGACGGTGACTTCGCAACGGTGGCGGAACTTGTCCACAGTCAGCACGACGTCCACTTCAAGCCCGGCCGACTTGCCATAAAAGCGGCCCAGCTTTTCCATGCGACGACGTGCGTACTTCTTCAGGTGGTCAGAAGCCTCGAAGTTCTTGAATGCAAAAGAGATGTTCATGCGTTCCTCCAGGGCTTGCAAGGCGCGTACAAAAAACTAAAAATGCTCCTTGCGTCGTGACGAAGAGGGGATGTCCAGCGCAGTCCTGTACTTGGCTACTGTGCGCCGGGCGATGTTGACTTTCAGGTGATCCTTGAGCATCTCGGCAATACGTTCATCACTCAAAGGGGACTTGCTGTCCTCTTCTGCAATGAATTTGCGTATCAGTGCCTTAACACTTTCGGAACCGACCTGGCTGCCGTCATCCAGTTCAAGACCACTGTTGAAAAAGAACTTGAGTTCAAAAATACCGTGGGGCGTAGCCACATACTTGCTGGTGGTAATGCGGCTGACCGTGGATTCGTGCATCCCGATGTCGTCCGCAATGTCCTTGAGGATCAGGGGGGCAAGTTTGGTAACGCCTTCCCGGAAAAAGGGCCCCTGATGCCGGACAATGCTTTCCATGACCTTGTAGAGCGTGCGCTGCCGCTGGTACAGACTTTTGATGAGCCAGGAGGCTGACCTGATCTTGTCGGCGCAGTATTCTTTTTCCTGCTCGGAACTACAGTCGATCCCTGTCTGTGCCAGGGAGGAAATCTGCAAGTGCGGCAAGCCGTCCTCATTGAGCAGGATGACAAACTCCCCGCCCAGCTCATACACGAAGACATCGGGGCTGACGTAGGTCGGCTCTTCGCTGCCAAAGCTGGCCCCCGGCAGAGGGTCAAGGCTCTGGATGATGTCCAGATATTCGCGCAGCTCCTCCATATCGATATGGAACTTGCGCAGGAGGGGCTTGTAGCGTTTGGCTTCCAGGTCTTCAAGGTGCGAGCGCACCAGTTCTGTCAGGATGGGATCGCGGTCGTACTTGAGGCTCTGCAACTGGATGAGCAGGCATTCACAGGCATCACGGGCTGCCACGCCCACCGGGTCAAACTGCTGGACGCGCTCCAGCACGGGGAGTACTTCAGCCACACTTGCCGAGGCAAGCTCGGCGATTTCTTCCAGCGATGCCTGCAGATAGCCCGATGAGCCAAGGTTACCGATGATGACCTCACCGATTTCCTTTTGCTGCTCGGTCAGCGTGGAAAGGCGCAACTGCCAGAGCAGATGCCCCTCCAGCGAGGGACGTGCAGCGTAGCGGGCTTCCAGCGGGGAAATATCTTCGACTGTTTCGTGCTCGCGGGGCTGTACCTGACGCGGTGTACTGGCAAACTCGCCAAGGTAGTCCTCCCACGAGGCATCACGGGCAAGCTCCCTGTCATACACCTCTTCCTTCACGGCAGTGCGCTGGTCGTTCTGCGGCTCTGCCACTTCCTCGCTGCTGCCTTCCTCAAGGAAGGGATTTTCCAGCAATTCCTGCTGCACGGTCTCCAGCAATTCCACGCGTGAAAGCTGCAACAGTTTGATGGCCTGTTGCAGTTGGGGGGTCATGACCAGTTGTTGGGCCAGCTTCAGTTGCTGACGAAGCTCAAGTGCCATGGGCAGCCTTTATCTTGCCGGATTATCTTTTCAAGAACTGTGCCATATCCTGACTGATTATGCAATAGCGGCCAGCCTTCAGCCCAGGGCAATCGCATGAAGGAGGAGGCATTAAAGGTTTAGATATTTTCTAGAACGAAATGCCATTGAAAATGGCAGTCGCTCTAACATCACACACAAAGCCCTGCCTTGGCTCTGGCCGGAAGCAGGGCTTTACTCTTGCAGCAGCTATACCAGCCAGGGCTGCGCAGCGTTGAACAGCCAGCCAACCAGCACAAGCGCAAGCCACAGATAGCCAAGGAAGGCGGCTTGCAGGCGTATGGTCATGATTTGGCGCAGCATGATAACCTCAGGGATACTGGCAACAACAGCCCCCATGCAGAAGGCCAGGGTCGTCCCCAGCGGCAAGCCCTTGACCAGCAAGCTCTCCATGACAGGGACAATGCCTGTGACATTTGAATACAGCGGGACTCCTGCCAGCACGGCCGCCGGCACTGTCCACCACTCTCCGGCACTGAAGTGCTCCGCAAACCAGTTTTTCGGCACAAAGCCATGCAGGGCCGCGCCAATGGCCACACCCGCTATGACCCACAGCCATATCCGCCTGAAAATGCTCTTTACTTCTGCAAGAGCAAAAATATGCCGCTGGTACGCGGACCGCCGCACTGCCCCGGCTTTATCCCCCTGCTGTGCGGGCGATGGGATCTGTATATTTGTATGCAGGTCAGCGCGCAGCCAGCGTTCCGCACCGATACTGTCCATCACAAGGCCGCCAGCGATACCTGTCCCCAGCCCAACGACAACGTATATGACGGCAAATTTCCAGCCCAGCAAGCCCCACAGCATGATGATGGCAATCTCGTTGATAAGCGGCGAAGTGATCAGAAAGGTCATGGCGATGCCTACGGGGATACCCGCCGAGGTAAAACCCCAGAACATCGGGACGCTTGAGCAGGAACAGAACGGCGTCACCGCGCCAAGCACAGCCGCCAGCACATGCCCCACACCGCGTCGCCTACCAGCAAGCCAGCCTCTGATACGCCCCACCGGCAGGGAGGCACGTCCCCAGGCTATTGCGTAAATAAGGGCTATCAGCAGCAACAATATCTTTGCCGTATCATAGAAAAAGAACTCCAGGGCTGCCCCGGCCACAGAGTTCTGCGTAAGGCCCAGCAGGTCAAACACAAGCCATCTGGCAGCCGTTTCCATGCCAGAGTAGGCCACCAGCCATGCCGCTGTCGCCCCTGTGAGACAGGCAAAATACCGTATATACCAGCCCTGTGGCGACCCGTCACTGGTGGGAACGGGCTTGTCAGTTCCGCAGCAGCAGGCATTGGGATGGTAGCGCGTCAACTGGATGGACGATCTTTTCGTTTCCTCTGTGGGGGGTGTGCAGCTACACTTCATGGCAATCTCCTTATTTTTCTATTTGGCAAAACGACCAAATAATATCACAAAAAAATATCTGGGCTGTGGCTGTGCGGCACAAGCGATCTGTTTCATTCCTCCCGCAGGATACTGAGTTCCGAGACAAGACGGTTTTCCAGCAAGGCCCGCGTGCAGGAGAGGAAATTATCAAGACAGGGCAGGCTGAGGCGGTAATAGATATTTGTGCCGCGCTTATCCTGCTCCACTATACCGGCCTGACGCAAGACGGCAAGATGCTTGGAAACAGTGGAAATGTCGTCCCCAACAAGCTGCCGCAGGTCACAAACGCATTGTTCCCCGTTCCGCAGGGCATCGACCATAAGCAGACGGCTTGGGTGTCCCAGTGCCTTGAATATCTGCGCCTGTGCTGCCATGTATTGCTTACGTTGCAGCATGGTTCTGTTTTCCTTTTTGGCTGAATAGCCAAGCTACCGTGTCAAGGACATAATGCAGCCCAAACCAGGCTGCTATCCTCCCAGTCTCCCGGACGCAAGCATTTCCCGACGCAAAATAGTATTTATCCGGCTTTCATAGCCTGCCCCCTGCGCACGCAACCACGCCAGTACATCCGCATCAATACGGATGGTAGTCATTTCGGCAGGTCGGCAGAAACCACAATGGTTTTCCACGGCAGGAATATCCGAATAGTCAATATCACGTTCCGCTTTACGGGACAAAGTTTCAAGCTCTGCCCGTTCTTCAGCGGTAAGCGGGGGCAGATTGCTGACATCCAGCTCAAAACTGGCAATAGATTTGGCGTTCTTTCTCATTGGCGTGCCTTGCAGAAATAATACGATAACGATTCCCGGCTTGCCGCTCGGTATATATGACCACGAGTATGGCAGGGTATACCATACCTATAGTCAACCAGCGGTCTTCTTCCACACTGTGTTCCACATCATGGCGTTCTATTCTGAGGGGATCTGCAAATACGCGGGCAGCGACCTCAAAACTGACCCCATGTTTTGCCTTGTTCCGCCTGTTTTTGGCCTCATCCCATTCAAACTGCATACCACCCTCTGGCTTGCCCCTGTTGTGCCGCTCTGCACTTCACCCCTGCCTCACTGATCCTGCCGCCTTTCCTGATGCGGCCGGATCTCCTTGACAAAGCCACGCCCATTCCACTGGTAGCTCACATCATGGCTCACAGGGACCTGCGTCATGCCAGTGCTGTCCCAAAATACAGGCTGGGCTTTCAAGCCGCCAAGGCCAAGGCACATCAGCACTGTGGGCTGTACCCCCGGCGGGAGCTTTTGCCCGGCAGCCAAAAATTCATTGATGGCGGGTTCTGGTGGCGTATCCACAGGCACGGCGCGGCCATCCACATCCACCCGCCACAGCTCCAGCGTACAGATGGGTCTGCCCAGGGTGCCAATGGCCGCCCTTACCGAACCGTCAGCCGTATTACGAAAAAGGCGCAGGGCCACTGCGCTGTCCCGCAGGGGCAGGGCCGCAAAGACGATGACGTCTTCACTCTCGCCCGCCACTTCCCAAAATTCCGACTGCCCTTCAGCCAGCAACGTTTGTTTTTCGGCATCGGAAAGGCCCTCGGCCGTGTTCTCAAAAATGCTGACCGGCAGCATGGTGAACACCCCTCGTGCCGTCATGCCATTACACTCGGCCTGTGCGCCAGCAGGAGCCAGCCCGACCAAAACTCCGCACAAAAGGCACAGAAGCCAAAACGTGCGACTGCTTTGCTGTAAAGTCATCATGCCTGTATCCTTGCTTCCGGCTGTGCCGGAATGGTTTGTCAGTATGATGTATAGGTTTTTTGGGCTGGCTTGTCCATATTGGCCCTGAACCTTCGCCCACGGGCCGCTGACATTTTTCAGCTTGACAATTTTCGGTCTTGCCCGCATAAATCTGCCTCCCTTGCCGGTAAAGCCCTCGACAAGGCGATTTGTTTGGGATATTTTTAATGTGTACCAGCAATGGCTGCCCCATGATGGGCTGCCTTGCAGGCCGGATGACGCTCCGTTCTGCCAGCGGTCTGTGGTCTTTTCCCTCCTTTTCTCTGCCCAGCCGCAGCGTTTCCGGTCTCACTCCAGCCGTCAGTTCCAAGGAGCCTCCATGCGGTTCAGCTTCGACAAGGCCGCCTGTCAAAATACGCGCCGGGCATTGCGTAAGGAATGGGTTTTGACCAACGGTCTGGGCGACTATGCCAGCAGCAGTATCCTCGGCTGCAATACCCGCAAGTACCACGGTTTGCTGGTGGTCAACACCCTGCACGGCAGGCAAGTCCTGCTCTCTACACTTGAGGAATCCGTGTACGGTGGCGGTAAGGAGTTTTTTCTCTCCACTCGCCAGCACCCCAGTATGCTCTACCCCAACGGGCTGGAGTATCAGGAAAGCTTTGAGCTGGAAGATGTCCCCTGCTTCACCTACCGCATAGGGGATGTGCGTCTGCGGCGTGAGGTGCTGCTGGTACACGGTGCAAGCCGTCTTCTGGTACGCTGGACAGTGGAAGGCCCCAAGGGGATCCCGCCGCTGACGCTGCGCGTCAAGCCGCTGCTGGCCTATCGCGGTTTTCATCAGCTTACCCATGCCAATTCCCATTTGCGGGTACGCACCACCCCCATCAAGGGCGGTTTCAGCATTTCGCCCTATGAGGGCATGCCCGATTTCTGCATGCAGAGCAGTCTGCCGCAGACTTTCTTCCCCTCACCCGACTGGTATTACAATGTGGAATACCTTGCAGAGCGTGCGCGCGGCTTTGCTGACAGCGAGGAATTGTTCCGCCCCGGCATCATGGACATCCCCCTGCCAGCCCTGCCGGGAGGTGGCAGTGTACTGCTGCACTTTGGGCTTGCCCCCTGCACTGACGACATTGAAACCCTGTGGCAGCAGGAGCTGGAAGCCAAACGCAGCAAGAGCCATGCTTGCAGCGGCCTTGCCGGGCATCTTGCCGACCAGACGCGCCAGTTCTGCATCACCGGCCCTTCCGGGCGTGAGGCGGTGCTGGCGGGCTACCACTGGTTTGACGCCTGGGGGCGCGATACCCTCATTGCCCTGCCGGGCCTGACCTTCTGTGCCGGTCAGACAGAATTTGGTCTGCGCGTCCTGGAGCAGGTGGCCGCCAGTCTGCATGACGGCCTTGTACCCAACTGCTTTGCCGAAAATGACGCCCACGCCTATAATTCTGTGGACGCCTCCCTCTGGTATGCCTTTGCCGTGCAATGCTACCTGCAAGCCTGCCCCGATGGCCTTGGCTGGGTACGCGAACACGCCTGGCCCGCCATCAAGGCCATTATCAACGGCTACCGCAAGGGGCCGGGCATGGGCATCTTTGTGGACGACAACGGTCTGCTGCACGCCGGCAATGCCCAGACCCAGCTCACCTGGATGGACGCCCAGGCCAATGGCAAGCCTGTGACCCCGCGCCACGGCTGCCCGGTAGAGATCAACGCCCTCTGGTACAATACCCTGGCCTTTGCCGACTATCTGGCCGGACAGTTCCGGGAGCCGGAATGGGAAAGCACCCAGGCTTTGCGTACCCTGCGTGCGGCCTTTTTCGAGCACTTCTGGGTGGCGCATTCCGGCGGCTATCTGGGCGATGTCTGGCGGGATGGTATGCTGGATCAGAGCATCCGCCCCAACCAGATATTTGCCGTCTCCCTGCCCTACCCTGTGCTGGAAGAACAATACCAGGCGCAGGTGGTGGAATGTGTGCGCAACACCCTGCTTACCCCCTATGGTCTGCGCACCCTTGCCCCCAACGACCCGCAATACAAGGGCCGTTACGAAGGCGGCCCGCTGGAGCGGGATTCTGCCTACCATCAGGGCACTGTCTGGCCGTGGCCACTGGGGCATTATACCGATGCCCTGCTGCGCGTGGCCTGGGATGTGGACGGGGCCGTACAGGGCTTGCTCGACACCATCATGCCGCTCTTTACCGAACATCTTGCCCGCTCCGGCCTTGGCAGTATCTCCGAGGTCTTTGACGCTTCGCCGCCCTATCGCGCCAGTGGTTGCGTGGCACAAGCCTGGAGCGTGGCCGAAGTCCTGCGTATGCTCATCCGGCTCCAGCAGGCCGCCCCGGCTGTCTATGCGGCCTGGGAGCCAAGGGTGGCCCAACTGCTGGCCAAACCCGTGGGGGATACGGCTGGCATCTGCCGTGTGACAGGCCTGTAAGACATGGAAACAACCCCGCGCAGCCCATCTGTAGCGGGATGCAAGGATACAGTGATGCGAGTGTTAATGTTCGGCTGGGAGTTCCCGCCGCATATCAGCGGGGGGCTGGGCACAGCCTGCTACGGCATGACCCGCGCCCTGGCCAAAAAAGGTGCGCAGATCATCTTTGTACTGCCGCGCGTTGGCGAGGGTGAACCCAACGACTTTCTGAAGATACGCTCTGCCTCAGGCACGCCCATTACAGCGGACATGAGCGAACGTATGAGCCATGCCGGGCAGGATGTCTGGCAGGAGAACATCCGCTGGCGCAGTGTGGATAGCCCACTCTTCCCCTATATGACGCCCGAAAGCTACGAGGAGTCCCTGCGCTGGGTGCACAAGGCCCATACGGCCGGACATGAGGAGATCCGCCACTGGTCGGGCATCCCCTTCACCTACAGCCTCAAGGGCGGCTACGGGCCAGACCTGATGAGCGAGGTCAGCCGCTACAGCCAACTGGCCGGAGCCATTGCCGCCGAGGAAGATTTTGACGTTATCCACGCCCATGACTGGATGACCTATCCGGCGGGTATGCTGGCCAAGGCCCTGACCGGCAAGCCGCTGGTGGTGCATATCCACGCCACGGAATACGACCGCTGCGGGGAGAATGTGAATGACATCGTGGCGGGCATTGAACGGGCGGGGCTGCTGGCTGCCGACAAGGTGGTGGCTGTCAGCCGTCTGACCCGCAAGGTCGTTATAGAACGCTACGGCGTGCCGCCGGAAAAGGTGACCGTTGTCTATAACGCCGTGGCCCGGCATGAGGTGGAACGCCGCTACGAGATCCCGCCGCGCATCCGGCACGAAAAACGGGTGCTTTTCCTGGGGCGTGTCACCTTTCAGAAAGGGCCGGAATACTTTATGGAAGCCGCACGCCTTGTGCTGGAAAAGATCCCCAATGCCCGCTTTTTCATGGCTGGCAGCGGTGACATGCTGCCCCGGCTGATCCGGCGTGCCGGGCAGTTGCGCATCGGCAACCGCTTCCATTTTGCGGGCTTCCTGCGCGGTGAGGAAGTTGACCGCATGTTCGCCCTGAGCGACCTCTATGTGATGCCCTCGGTTTCGGAACCCTTTGGTATCACCCCGCTGGAAGCCATGCTCTATGACGTGCCCGTGTTGCTGTCCCGCCAGTCGGGTGTCTCTGAAGTGCTGGAACACGCCCTCAAGGCCGACTTCTGGGATACACGCGACATGGCCGACAAGATCTGCGCCGTCCTGCGCTATCCCCGCCTGGCCGAAGCACTGGTCAGGAACTGCCGGGAAGAAATGAAATCCATCCGCTGGGAAAACGCGGCGGATGAACTGATGCTTGTTTACCGTAACGTCACCGGAGGCAACTGATGCCGAGCTTATGTCTTTGCTACGCCGTCCACGAGCCCTACCGTCTGCGCCGTTACACGGTCTTTGATATGGGCCAGAATTCGGCCTACGAGGATGACGACCATAACTGCGACGCCCTCCTCCATGCGGCCCGTGCCTGTTATCTGCCCATGAACGACGTGCTGATGCGTATTATCCGTCGCCACGGCAAGGCCTTCAAGCTGGCCTTCTCCATTTCGGGCACGGCCCTCGACCAGTTCGAGCAGTATGCCCCTGAAGTGCTGGACAGCTTCAAGGCCCTGGCCGACACAGGCTGTGTGGAGTTCCTGGCAGAAACCGCGCCCCACTCGCTGGCCTTCCTCTATTCGCGTGAGGAGTTTGCCCTTCAGGTCAAACAGCACTGTGCGCGCATCAAGCAGGTGTTCGGGGTCAAGCCCACCACCTTCCGCCATACGGAGCTGGTCTATAACAACGACCTGGCCGCAGCCCTGCAAGCTCTGGGCTTCAAGGCAGTGCTGGCCGAAGGTACCGACCATGTACTGGGCTGGCGCAGTCCCAACTGGCTCTACCAGCCGGTCAGTGCCCCCGGCATGGGGCTGTTGCTCCGCAACTGCCAGCTTTCTGCCGACATTGGCCGCCGCTTCAGCGACCAGAGCTGGAATCAATGGCCGCTCACGGCCGAGAAATATGCCTCCTGGGTACACAGCCTGGCGGACGAGGCGGAAGTCATCAACATTTTCAATGACTGCCATTCCTTTGGCTTACGCAACCCTGCCTCTTCGGGCATCTTCGAGTTTATGGAAGCCCTGCCCGATGCCATCCTCGCCCACAAGGATTTCAGCTTTGCCACCCCTGCGGAAGTGGTCAAAAAGCGCACGCCCGTGGGTGAAATAGACATGCCCCAGTTCATGTCCTGGGATGACGAGGGGGCCGACCTCACAGCATGGCTTGGCAACGACATGCAGAAGGATGCCATCCATTCCCTGTATGCCCTGACAGAACGTGTCCGCAAGCTGGATGCCCCTGACCTGCACCGCGACTTCGAGCGTCTGCAAACCTCGGAGCATTTCCACTATATTTCCACCAAGTGGTTTGCCAACTTCGTGCCTGACAGGCCCAACCCCTTCCAAAGCCCCTACGATGCGTACATTGCCTACATGAACGTACTGGCGGACTTTGAAATGCGCGTTGGCGCGGCCGAAGCCGCTGCCGCTCCAAAGAAAGCCACGCGCACAGCAGGGCGGAAGGCAGCAGCCCCCGCAACAGACACAGCAAAAGCCAAAACGACAGGCAGGACGGCCAGCAAGAGCAAGGCGGTCGCCAAACCGGCCAAGGCAGAAAGCCCTGCCGCTGATACATCCCGCCCTGCCAGCAGGCGCGGGAGCAAAGCCAAAACCGAAACAGTCCGGGGCAGGTAAACGCCCTGTGGCGTCCCACGATCCCCATGAATGAGGAGCAGAAATGGAGTTCAACAAGGCCCCGGTGACCCTGTTTGAAGTAAGCTGGGAAGTATGCAACAAGGTCGGCGGTATCTATACCGTTGTGAGCAGCAAGGCCCTGCAGGCCATTGAAAGTTTTGGCGAGGACTACTTCCTGCTGGGGCCGTGCCTGCAACACAATCCCGGTTTTGAAGAAACCGATGAGCATATCTGGGATTCCCTGCGCCGTGCGCTCAATGCCAGGAATCTCAAATGCCGTCTGGGACGCTGGGACATCCCCGGCCGTCCCAAGGCTGTGCTGGTGGAGTTTGACAAACGCTATTCCAGCAACCAGCTGCTCTACGACCTCTGGAAAAATTATGGGGTGGATTCGCTTTCCGGCGGCTGGGACTATATCGAGCCTGTCATGTTTTCCTCGGCCTGTGGCGAAGTCATCGCCACCATCCACGAGGCACTGGTGCAGCCGCTGGGTGGGCGTTCGCTGGCTCATTTCCATGAATGGATGTGCGGGGCCGGCCTTTTGATGCTGAAAAAGATCGCCCCGGCCATCGGCACGGTCTTCACCACCCACGCCACCATGCTGGGACGTGCCCTTGCCGGCAGCGGGCGGGATATTTACTACGACCTGCGCTCCATCAACCCCGCCAATGAGGCTGCCGCCCAGAACATCACCGCCAAGTGGTCCATGGAAAGCACCAGCGCGCGTGAGGCCGACGCCTTCACCACCGTCAGCCCCATCACGGGCGAGGAATCGGCCGTCTTTCTGGGCCGCCAGCCCGATGCCATCACCGTGAACGGGCTGGACATGCGCGTCATCCCCGACTACTCCACCCAGCGCGCCACGCCGCTGGCCCATCGCGCCAGGGTGCTGGCCGCCGCGCAACGCTTCCTGCGCTGCTTCCTGCCCGAAAATACCCGTATCTTTGCCATTTCCGGCCGGTACGAGCTGCACAACAAGGGCATTGACATCTTTCTGGAAGCCCTGGCCCAGGCAGAAAAAAGCCTTGCCGGTACGGATGCCACCGTTCTGGCCCTCTGCCTTGCCATGGGCGGGCATACCGGGCCCAATGTGGAAGCCATCGAGGGGCGGCCCGGTGTCAGTGATAATGGGCAGCCCTTCATCTGCACCCACCATGCCTGGAATGCCCCGCAGGATCCCATCATCACCGCATGCCGGCGACTGGGGCTGAACAACCAGCCGGAAAACCGCGTCAAGGTTATCTTTGTACCGGCCATGCTGGACGGGAATGACGGCTTCCTGAACATGCCCTATGAGGATGTCATCGCCGCCTGCGACATGGGCTTCTTCCCCTCCTGGTACGAGCCGTGGGGCTATACCCCGCAGGAATGTGCGGCCTGGGCCGTGCCTACCCTGACCACCGACCTTTCGGGCTTCGGCATGTGGGCGCGCTCCTACGAGCAGGAACACGGCATCAGCCAGCCCGGCGTGCTGGTCATGCCCCGGCGCGGCACCACCAACGAACAGAGCGTTGCTACCCTGCACAAGCATGTGGTGGAGGCTGCCACCTGCCCGGCCGAACGCCTGGCCCAGTGGCGCAAGGAGGCCCGCAAGCAGGCCGAACATACCTCGTGGAGCCACTTTTTCAATCAGTACCTCAAGGCCTTCAATACCGCGCTGGAACTGGCCGACAGCCGCCTGTTTGGCGCAGACTGTGACAATGAGAGCATGAGGCGCGTGCTGGCTGCCTCCTCCTCCGCAACGCCCTTCCTGCGCCAGATGACGGCTGTGGCCGAGCTGCCGGAGGCCCTGTCACGGCTGCGCGACCTTTCGCGCAACCTCTGGTGGTGCTGGAGCGACAAGGCCAGGGCACTCTTCATGGGACTCAATCCCCAGCTCTGGGACGAATGCCACAACCCCATCCGTATGCTGGAAGAAGCCGATGCAGAACGGCTCAACTACCTGGTGTACAATGAAGAATACATGCGTACCTACGATGAGGTGCTGGCAGAATTCGACGCCTACATGGCCGAAAGCCCCCACGTCCTCAGCGAACATGTGACGCCGCAGTACCCGGTGGCCTATTTCTCCACCGAGTACGGCATCAACGAATCCGTGCCCATCTATTCCGGCGGCCTGGGCGTCCTTTCCGGCGACCACCTCAAATCCGCCTCGGATCTGGGCATCCCGCTCATCGGCATCGGTCTGCTTTACAAGCACGGCTATTTCCAGCAGGTCATCGACGAACATGGCCGTCAGGTAGCCACCTACCCCATCAACAACCTCAGCCAGCTTCCCGTTGAGCAGGTCTGCGATACAGCGGGCGAACCTGTCTATATCCAACTGGAGCTGCCCGGCCGTATCCTGTACGCCAAGATATGGAAGCTCCAGGTAGGCCGTGTGCCGCTCTACCTGCTGGACAGCGACAGCAACCGCAATACCGAGGAAGACCGCCACATCACCGACAAGCTCTATGAAGCCAATCGTGAAGTGCGCCTCCTGCAGGAAATACTTTTGGGTATGGGTGGCATCCGCCTTATCCGTACCCTGGGTATCACGCCCCATGTCTTCCACATGAACGAAGGCCATTCGGCCTTCCTTGTCATCGAGCGTTTGCAGGAATGTATGCGTACGGGCATGACCTACGCGGAGGCCACGACACGGGTACGCTCCAATACGGTCTTCACCACGCATACCCCTGTACCGGCGGGCAACGAAGCCTTCTCCCTTGACCTGGTGGAACGCTACTTCAGCGGTATTGCCGCCAATCTCGGCCTTTCCTGGGCACAGTTCGCCCAACTGGGCCAGATGGAGGGCGGCAACACGCACAACTTTGAAATGACTGTGCTGGCCCTGCGGCTTTCCTCGTGGGCCAATGGTGTCAGCCGTATGCACGGCGAGGTTTCGCGCCATATGTGGAACAAGCTCTGGAAGAGCCTGCCCCTGGCCGAGACCCCCATCACCCATGTGACCAACGGCATCCATACGCCGTCCTATGTGGGTATCCACATGAACTCCCTGCTGGAGCAGTACCTTGGGCCAGACTGGCTGCAGGCCTCGCCCGAAGACCCCATCTGGGAGAAGGTGGACGACATCCCCGACGAACTCTACTGGAACACGCGGCTGGCCCAGAAGGAAAACCTGCTTGAGGCCCTGCGTGCAGGCATCCCCGCCTTTGTGCAGAAATTCCATCTTTCTGCCGAAGCCCGGCAGCGCATGGAGCGCGCCCTGCGGCCGGATACGCTGGTCATCGGTTTTGCCCGCCGCTTTGCCCCCTACAAGCGGGCGACCCTGCTCTTTGCCGACCCTGACCGGCTGGCCCGTATCCTTAACGACCCCAAGCGTCCTGTCTGCTTTGTCTTTGCCGGCAAGGCCCATCCGGCGGACGTGGCCGGCATCGACCTTATCCAGGAGGTGCTGCGCCTCAGCCGCGATGAACGCTTCCTCGGCAAGATATTCTTTATGGAAAACTACAGCCTTGCCACCTCGCGTCTGCTTTCGCAGGGTTGCGATGTCTGGCTGAACACGCCGCGCCGTCCGCACGAGGCTTCCGGCACCAGCGGCATGAAGCTGCCTGTCAACGGCGGCATCAACCTGAGCATTTCCGACGGCTGGTGGTGCGAGGGCTATAACCGCGCCAACGGCTGGACCATTGGCCCGGTCTATACCACGGATCTGCCCAGTGAAGCGCAGAACGACTACGATGACGCCGAATCGCTCTACAAGCTGCTGGAAGGCGCGGTGCTGCCGCTCTACTTTGACCTGAACCCCGCAGGGCTGCCCGCCAACTGGATCGCCGTGTCCAAGCGTTCCTTGAAGAGCCTTACCGCCATGTACAGCAGCAATCGCATGCTGGCCGACTATGCGCGAGAAGCCTACCTGCCCGCCGCCGAGCGGCGCGACCTGCTGGCCGAGAATTCCTGGGAGCTTTGCCGCAAGGTAGCGGCCTGGCAGGCGGAAGTACCGAGCCGCTTCGGTACCCTGAAGCTGGAAGAAGTCATCCTCAGCGGCGTCAAGGACAATGTCATGACCTGCGGCGAACCCATCAATGTGCGTCTGCACATGCACCTGGGCGAAATGAAGCCGGAGGAGATCCTTGTCCAACTGGTCATTGGTCGCACCTATCATAATGGCAACTTCCGGGGCAAGCCCGAGATACTGCGGCTGGAACCGCGCCCGGCCGATCATGGCACGGACGGCATGAACTACAGCGCGACCTACATCCCACCGCACAACGGGCAGTACCGCTTCGGCATCCGGGTCATCCCGGTCTGCAAGGGCCAGTCCACCCTGCTGGACAGCGGGCTGGTGCTTTGGGCGTAAGGACGCCGGAACATATCTGATATGCGAGAGGGCACTCCCACGGGAGTGCCCTCTTTCACATAAGGATACAGTGTGTCCATCCATGGCGCAGATGCTGTATATCGTTACCATGTCCCAAAAAGCACAATAAAAACAATATATTGACAGAAAATCCGCAATTTTTTGCATGGTTATTGACCCTTGCGCCAAAGTCCAGTAAAAGTAAAAAATCACAAACGTGTCCGCAGGAGGATAGGCATGTCTCAGGCAAATAGCGATGTCGTTATCGACAGGGGGAAGTCCTCTTGGTCTGACCTTTGGACCAAGGAAGACTACTGGGCAATCTGGATCGGCGTTTTTATTCTCGCCGTGACGCTTGGCTGCATCTGGAGCAACAAATCCGGGCTGGAAACCAAGTACAACGAGTACGCGGCCATCATCAAGGCCGAGAAGGAAAAACCCATCAAAACCATCGAGTTCTTTGAAGCCACTGCCAAGCAGAAGGGCCTCAAGGGCAGCTCTTTGGACACCGTCAAGTCTTTCATCGATACCATGAAGACCCCGGCCCGCTGGTCGGACAACCCCATGGACTCGCTCATCCTGAGCAAGGCCGCTGCCGACAAGGCCAATGAAGCCGTCAAGCCCAAGGTGGACGCCGCTGCCGCTGCCGAAAAGGACGCCCTTGCCGCCGCCCGCGTGGCACAGGACGCCGCTGCTGCTGCCTCCTATGCTGACGCCGCCCTCAATGCCGAGGCGGAAAAGGCCATCGGCGAATGGCAGAAGGCCAAGAAGGCCACTGCCGATGCCAAGAAGAAAATCAAGAAGCCCTTCAACCGCATCCCCGGCCTGATCATCCTTGGCCTGGTGCTGGGCGGTCTGGTCACCCTTGGCGCGGCCGTCATGGGCTACAACCCGCTCAAGTTCTTCCTGGGCTTCCTGGGCGTCTATGTGCTTTGCGTGCTGGCCAATATCTTCGGCAACCAGCTTACGGGCCGCAAGTACGGCCTGAACGCCGAAGTCTGGTCCATCATCCTCGGCCTTCTTATCGCCAACACCATCCGTACGCCCAAATGGCTGGAATACAGCGCGCAGACCGAATACTACATCAAGACCGGTCTTGTGCTGCTGGGTGCGGAAGTGCTCTTCCACAAGATCATGGCCATCGGTATCCCCGGCATCTTCGTGGCCTGGGTGGTCACGCCCATCGTGCTTGTGGTGACCTACCTCTATGGTCAGCACGTCCTGAAGATCCCTTCCAAGACCCTGAACATCACCGTCTCGGCCGACATGTCGGTGTGCGGTACCTCGGCAGCCATTGCCACCGCCGCTGCCTGCCGCGCCAAGAAGGAAGAACTGACCCTCTCCATCGGTCTTTCCATGGTCTTCACGGCCATCATGATGATCGCCATGCCCGCCATGATCAAGGCTCTGGGTCTGCCCGGCGTGCTGGGTGGCGCGTGGATCGGCGGTACTGTTGACTCCACCGGTGCCGTGGCCGCTGCCGGTGCCTTCCTTGGCAATACCGCCATGCAGGTGGCCGCTACCGTCAAGATGATCCAGAACGTGCTCATCGGTGTCACCGCCTTCTTCGTGGCCCTGTACTGGACCACCAAGGTGGACGTGGCCGAAGGCGAAAAAGTGGGCCTGATGGAAATCTGGCACCGCTTCCCCAAGTTCGTCATCGGCTTCCTGGGCGTATCCGTCTTCTTCTCCCTGCTGGCCAGCAACCTGGGCAGCTTTGGTGCCGTGATCGTGGATAACGGTGTGCTGGGTGTCTCCAAGGCCGGTCGCGGCTGGTTCTTTGCCCTGGCCTTCACCTCCATCGGTCTGACCACGGACTTCCGCGCTCTGGCCAAGTACTTCAAGGGTGGCAAGCCGCTCTTCCTGTACGTTGCCGGTCAGTCCTTCAACATCGCACTGACCCTGCTCATGGCCTGGATCATGTTCTACAAGGTCTTCCCCGAAATCACCGCCAAGATCTAGCTTGTGGCGTACAAATGACGAAGGGGGCCGCCATTGCGGCCCCCTTTGCTTGGAGCATCCTTCCATGCAGAAAGTTCTGGTCATGGTGTTCTGGCTTGTGGGCCTTGGTGCTTTCTTTCTGGTCGGTTCTCCCTACATGGACAAACTGTTCCCGGACTGGGCGCGCTTCAACGAGATCCAGGAAGTACACGGAGTCGATAACGCCCACCTCTATTACACCGACCTGCCCATCATCCAGGATGCCGAAGCCGCCAGCCGCGCCGCCGTGCGTGAAGGTATGCAGGCCCGGCGCGAGGCCGCAGCAGCCAAACGGCAGAAGGCTGCAAGCGGTAACGATGATGCAATGTAGGGCTGTCAGCGGCTATACGCGCCGGGAAGAACAAAACGCTTCAGCACAGGAGGTGTCAGATGGGCATGAGCAGCGAAGACCTGCTTAAGGCATATATGGATATGTTCCGCAAAAACGCCAGAGAATGGGCGCGCGGCTCCACAAAATATGAGGAACGCCATCGCAAGGTCCCTTTCAATCAGGTCATGCGGAATATGGCGGCATTCGTAAAGCGTTTTATCGGTCTGCAAAAATATGGTGAAGTAAACCCGAAACTGGAAAAATACCTACTCCTCAACAACTATATCATCAGGAACAGCAAGGGAGAATTTGACGTTTTACCTGCCAGATACGATGAATACAAGGAGTGACCGTCCAGGCTACAGGCTGACTGACGTCCGGGATTTTTCGCATATTTGAGCTGGCACTTTATGCGACTCCCCCGCGTCAGGCCGGATGCTGCCCTGCCAGTGTCGCGTCGCCGGCCAGTGTCAGCACATGGGCGTAACGACCGCTCCTGCGGGCAAGCCCGGCCAGCCGCAGCCCCTCAGCCACACACGCCGGGCAGGCATGGCGCGGCGTCAACAGGCACAGCGAGCGGGCGACCCGATCCGAGGCCGTTTCCATACGGCCAAGGCCCGAACAGTCCGGGCAAAGCCGCCATGCCTCTGTCTGCATCTCGCGCAGCATATCGGTATCATAAAATATCTGCTTGCGGCGTACCCACCAGCCGTTGTCCTCCTGCCCTTCCGCCGGTCGCGCCGGAGGCCGCCGCCACAACTCCACGACCTGCTCACAAATGCGGGCCACCTGCTCCATCTGTCCGGGAGTCTGGCGTGTCACTGCCCCGCTCAAACCTGGCTCCACTATGTCACCGGCATCCAGCCCAGCCAGGGCCAGACAAATGCCCATATTCACATAGGGCAAGGCCCCCCGGATGGAATAGCCCCCTTCCAGCACGGCAATGTGCGGATCCAGCGCGGCATTGAGGGCCGCATAGCCTTGCGCGGTCAGGCGCATATTGGCCAGCGGGTCGGTAAAATGGTTGTCCTGCCCGGCAGAATTGATGACAAGGTCGGGCTTGAACTCTTCAAGGATGGGCAATACCGCATGGTTGATGGCGTACAGATAGCCTGCGTCCGATGTTTCCGGCGGCAGGGGGATATTGATGGTACGCCCCAACGCACCCGGCCCTCCGTATTCATGCAGGAAGCCCGTACCGGGGTAAAGGGTACGCCCGTCCTGATGCAGGGAAATGAAGAGGGTGTACGGATCGTTCCAGAAAATATCCTGCGTGCCATCGCCGTGATGCACATCGGTATCCACGATGGCTATACGCAGGGGGCGGCCATCGGGCGCGGGCCAGTGATCGCGGATATACTCCACCATCACGGCTTCATTGTTGATATTGCAGAAGCCCCTGTTACCGTGGCTCACCCGCATGGCGTGGTGCCCTGGCGGCCGCACCAGGGCAAAGGCCCTGTCCTCCTGCCCTTCCATGACCAGCCGTGCCGCAGTGATGGCCCCGCCAGCGGCTGCCAGATGAGAATCCGTAGCCACTGCCCCCACCGAAGGCAGACAAAAATGCGCCCGTACCAGCTCGTCCTGCGTGGCGAAAATGGGCCGATGTTCGCTGATGCCGGGGATGTCGAACAGCCCTTCTTCCTGCAACTGGTCACGGGTGTAGAGCAGCCGTTCTTCCCGTTCGGGATGGGTGGGAGAGATGGCCCAGTCAAAGGCCGGAAAAAAGACCACTCCCAGACGGCGGCGGGCTGTCAGAGCTTCAGGCATCGTCCTCACCCACGTTTTCATAGATGTCTGCGCCGTAACGGGCCTCTGCCACCAGCCTGCCAAAATGGGCCAGCCCGTGTGCCCAAAGCAGAGCGTTCCCGGCTTTGGCCACCAGCAGGGCTGCGCCATCCCGGTCATGCAGCACAAAAAGCCCTCCCGGCCCGTCCACCTGCCGCCAGACAGCACAATGGATGAGTTCCGGGTCTCCCAGACGGGCCACCAGCTCATGGCCCGCCGGGCGGGCAAGATCTGTCCCGTCTGCCGGGCAGGGCAGAAAATCCAGGGCAGACCCTGCCATTTCCAGCGTATAAGATTCGCTCATTCCAGCCCCCTGCCCCGCCGCTGCAGGGCTGTTTCCACCGCTGAAAGACATTGCAAAAGCACGTCTTCCGGGGCCTGCCCGGCATCTATCACGGCAAAGCGTTCCGGCTCTGCAGCGGCCAGCTCCAAATATCCACGGCGTACCCGTTCATGGAAGTCCAGGCTTTCCGCATCAAAGCGGCCCTCCGAAACGGTAGTCCCTGCCTCCCGATTACGGCGGCCAGCCCGTTCCAGCCCCTGCGTTACGGGCAGATCCAGCAACAAAGTCAGATCCGGCACAAGGCCGCCCGTGGCCATATCGTTGACACTGCGCAGTTGCTCTGCCGCAAGCCCCCTCCCACAGCCCTGATAGACATAGGTGGAATCACAATAGCGGTCGCACAAAACTATCTGCCCGGCCTCCAGGGCCGGGTTGATCACCTCGGCCACATGCTGCGCCCTGTCTGCCAGAAAAAGATACAGCTCTGCCCGGCCAGAAATGCCACGGGTGCGCGCATCCAGCAAAATGGAGCGCAAACTGCGCCCCAGACCACTGCCCCCCGGCTCACAGGTCAGCACAGGGTCAAAACCGCGCTCGCGCAGGGTTTCGGCCAGAAGACGCATGGCCGTGGACTTTCCAGAGCCTTCTATACCTTCAAAAGTGACAAACATTCTTCTTTCACCGCCTTCTTGCGCTCACGCGGAGCGGCTTCCGGGGTGGGCATGGCCCGGTGCATATGCCGACCAAGGGTGGGCTGGTAGGGTGTCCAACCGGGATCGCTGCCCTCAAGCTGTTCAAACAGGCCGCGACACTGGGCCATTTTGGCGTCCAGATTGTCAGCAAAGTGCAGGGCCAGGGCCTCGGCCGTATGGGGGGGGCGCACCGCGCCAAACTGCATTTCTCCGTGATGGCTGAGGATCAGATGCTTGAGGTGTCGCTGCAATTCCTCTTCCAGCCCGGATCTTTCCAGAGCCGGGGCCAGCATTTCCAGCCCCAGCATGATGTGGCCCAAAAGCCGCCCCTCATCGGTATAATCATTGGTCAGCCCGCCGGAAAATTCGCGTATCTTGCCAAAATCATGGAAAAGTGCCCCGGCCAGCAGGGTCTGCCTGTCCAGTTGGGGGTAATGGTCGGCAATACGTCGGCACAAGGTAAAGACACCAAGGGTATGTTCCAGCAGACCGCCCACATAGGCATGGTGTACGCCCTTGGCTGCCGGGCACAGTCGGAATGCCGCCTGCCACTGCCCCTCCAGCATGGTCAGGGCCAGCTTGCGCCAGGGCTTGTGCCGGAACTCCTCCTTGCAGAGGGCCACAAGCTCGGCCAGCATGGTATCAGGGTCATACGGGCTGGCAGGCATGAGCAGGGCGTGATCCACACTGGCGGCCTCGTCCGCCGAAAGGAGACGCAGCCCTTCCAGCGTCAACTGCATCTGGTCACGGAACAGGGCTGTCCGCCCCTCGGCCCAGACCAGAGAACCCGCCGGGATGTCCTGAAACTCCCCACTGAGCGGATGCCATATCTTGGCCTCTACGCTGCCGCTGGCATCGGCCAGGGTCAGCCGCCAGTACGGGCCGTTGCGCGACTGCGCCTGTGCCGCCTGTGCCACCACGAACAGCCCTGCGGCCACACCTGCCGCAACCATGTCTTTGACGTAATGCCCTTTTTCCATATACAGTCCATGTGCCGCTGCTGTGCGGTCTCTTTTTCACAGCTTCCATCCTTTCCGGGGGATTGTCAAATGGACGTTCTGCTGACCAATGACGATGGCATCCGCGCCACAGGCTTACGCGCCCTGTACGCTGCCCTGCGTGAGGCCGGGCATACAGTGCATGTGGTGGCCCCCATGCGCCAGCAATCGGGGGTGGGGCACTCCCTGACAGTGTTTGAACCGCTGCGGGCAGTGCGCGTGGAGGAAGGAGATTTCAGCGGCCTTGGCGTATATGGCACACCTACGGACTGCGTCAAGCTGGCCCTGGCCTGTCTGCTGCCCGTGCGGCCGCAGCTGGTCATCTCCGGCATCAATGCCGGGGCCAATGTGGGGCCGGACATCCTGTATTCCGGCACGGTGGGGGCAGCAACGGAAGCCGCCCACGAAGACCTGCCGAGCCTTGCCGTCTCGCACGATGATCACGCACCGCAGCTTGACCTGCTGCCGCAGGCCCGCCATGCCGTGGCCCTTGCCGCGCGCATCGACTGGGGACGGCTGGCCCCACGCAGGGTGATCAACCTCAATTATCCTGCCGGAGAACTGGCCTGTGCCAAGGGCCTGCGCATAGCCCCGCAGACCAGTGCCGTCTGGAAAAACGCCTATGCGGAACGCCGCGACCCGCGTAACGCGCCCTACTGGTGGCTGGAAGGAGAGATCCCGCCAGAGACCATCAACGCCGGTTCTGACAAGGATCTGCTCAACCGGGGCTATATCACCCTGACGCCCCTGCGCTTTGAGTTTACCGACCATGCGGGCATGGCCGCGCTGGAGGATATGCCCCTGACGGAGGGGGTGCCGCGCTGACGAGAGCTGACCTGCCCTGGCCTTACCGCAGACGCTGGGGCAGCATCAGATAGCTGGTCACCTCGCTGACGCCCTTGACCTTGCGGGCTGTGCGGATGGCGATATCCTTTTCCTCCTCGTGCGCGACCACCCCCAGCAGGACGACACGCCCCGCATTGACCTCGGTATCGATACGGGTGGAGGAAAGCCCCCTGGCCTGGATAAGGTCGGCACGCAAGGTCGCCGCCAATGAGAAATCGCTGTTTTCAGCCTTGCCCGGCGTAAACCAGTGTGCCGTCAGGCTGCGCGGCTTGTAGCGACGTGCGATGGCAAGGGCCTTCTCCTGCATGGCAGCGGGGACTTCTCCCACAAGAAAGACATTGCCATAATAGGAATACACGGCAATTTCCCAGCCCTTGCTGAAATCGGCATCCATCAGTGCCGTTTTGACGGTGGTGGCCAGCTTCTTGTCATCGGCAATGGTATCCATAAGACGCTGGTCGTCATACAAGCCGTAGGCAGTATAGCCGCACCCCTGCAGGGTTGGCAGTGCAAACAGCATAAGTACTAGGATCAGCCGGGGTAATCGTCGCATGCCTGACCTCCCTCTCATTCCTGTTCTCGCCTGATGCGGGCACCCACGGCATTGAGCTTGTGCTCTATCTGCTCGTAGCCGCGATCCAGATGGTAGATGCGCCGGACTTCCGTAACACCTCTGGCCGCCAGCCCTGCCAGCACCAGCGAGGCACTGGCCCGCAGATCCGAAGCCATCACCGGCGCACCGGTCAGGCGGCGTACACCGCGCACCATAGCCGTATGGCCGGAGACCCTGATTTGTGCGCCCATCCGCATCAGTTCCAGAACGTGCATGAAGCGGTTTTCAAAAATGCTCTCTTCCACCACGCTGGAGCCTTCAGCCAGGCACATCAGGGCCATGATCTGGGCCTGCATATCGGTGGGGAAGCCGGGATGAGGCCGGGTGGTCACGTCCGTACCGCGCAGAGGGCCAGCGCACCTGGCCAGCACACCTTCCGCTGTGGTGGTGATGGACATGCCCATACCCTGCAACTTGAGGATGACGGCCTCCAAGTCCGAAAAAGGGCATTGCCGGAGCAGGAGTTCCCCGCCGGTGATACCCGCCGCCACCAGAAATGTCCCGGCCTCGATACGGTCGGGCATAACGGCATACGCCGCCCCTTGCAGACTGCTGACGCCCCGAATACGGATGCAGCTTGTGCCCTGCCCCTCGATCTGCGCCCCACAGGCCACAAGGAAGTTGGCAAGGTCAACCACTTCCGGCTCTCGCGCCACGTTTTCCAGCACGGTTTCCCCCTCGGCCAACACCGAGGCCATGAGCAGGTTTTCCGTACCGCCTACCGTGGGCATATCAAAGGTGATGTGCGCTCCCTTGAGCTGACGGCAACGCCCAAGGATGTAGCCTTCTTCCAGCTCAAAGCGGGCACCCATCTGTTCCAGTGCCTTGAGGTGCTGATCCACCGGGCGCGCCCCGATGGCGCAACCGCCGGGCAGGGCCACCCGCGCCTGCCCGATGCGGGCCAGCAGTGGCCCAAGGCAAAGCACAGAGGCCCGCATGGTACGCACAAGATCGTAGGGAGCCTCGGCCTTGAGCTGGCCGGGCGTCACCAGCACACGGTCAGCCTCGCGCTGGCAGTCACAGCCCAGCATCTCCAACAGACGGAGGGTGGTCTGTATATCCCGAAGCCGGGGCACATTACCCAAATCTGCCGTACCGTCCACCAGTATGGCGGCAAAGAGGATGGGCAGGGCCGCATTTTTGGAACCGCTGACATCAATACTGCCCGTCAGGGGCACGCCACCTTCAATGACCAGTTTGTCCATGATCTTCCTAGTGCTTGGGCGGAGCACAACTGCCGCGCCGGTGAGGGATATGCCGAGGCCGGGAAGGCCGAGCGTCCAAGATACCCTGCCTTCCCGATAGGGACACAGGGACTGACACACTTCCCGGCACAGTTCTTTCCATTCGTCCAAGCCTAGTGTTTTTTCTTAACAAAATCCAGACCAGGTTTAGATAGTGTCGTCAAATTATTTTTGCCCATAATGAAATGCACCTGATTTGCACGGCTGCAAGGAAGGAGAGGCTTCGTTTTGCATAACGTGTAGCGATGCCACGCCATCTCTTCAGGTGAAGAAAGGCGTTCTCTACCAGGTGGCGTACACGGTATAGAGCTTTATCATAATCGCGC
>JAFQED010000032.1 GCA_017415765.1 Desulfovibrio sp.
GTGCTGTGGCCGAACCCCCATGCAAACTCTGCTGGAGGGTAAAAACATCTGGATGGAGAAGGTCGGACAGCTCAACTAAACGGACAGTTGACCATCAAAACGGAGCTTACTGTCAGATCAAGTCGGAACCAGTACAAATAACGCCTCATGTCCAAGCCAGGAGAAAAACTTCTTGCCCTTTACACCTTGCTCATGCTGCGGGGACAGAATCCAATTTCACTGAGTGAGCTTGCGCGGATATTACATTGCTCCAAGCAGACTGTGCTCCGCTATCTTGATCAGCTTGAAGCATCTGGTTACGGCAAGCTGGAGGAACCCATTGTCAGAGGGCGTGAGCATCTCTACCGTATGGCTCCAATTGCACAGCCACATCTGGCACTGGGTGTCAGGGAACTATCTCAGCTGACACTGTGCCGAAAAATGTTGCTGCCATCCTGCCCAAGGAAACCAGTTTTATGCTTGAGGGTGGAGATACGACAGCGAAAGACGAACCATCTGCCATTTCTGAAGGCGTTGGTCTCATGTACAGCAAGGGGTATATTGACTACGGCCCGCATCAAGAGCGGTATGCTTTGCTTCTGCAGGCCGTGCAGCAGCAGCGCGTCTGTGTTCTGACATACCGCAGGGGCCTTCCGAATAACTGCCGTACATTCTCTTTTGCTCCCATGCAAGTTATTGTCTTTCGTGAAAGTATCTCCTTTCTGGGCTGGGAAGTGCCGGAATCTGGCCCTGTGAAGCCCGTTTATGACAATCCACTCAATTTGTACTTGCAACGCTGTCAGAATGTCATCCTGACCCGCCGCTCCTCGTCTTCTCTGCTGCCACCGCCGGCAGCCCAGCATGGCCCGGATGCAAGTCCGTTTGGAACCATGAAAGGCGAGGTATTTCGGGTACAAGTCCATTTCACTCCTGCCGCGTCGGCCTATGTGTATGACAGAAAGTGGAGCAGCCATCAGGAGATATCTGTTGGTGGCGATGGCAGTCTCACAATTGAGTTTGATGCCCAGAATGCGGCTGAGGTCGTGGCCTGGGTGTTGGGCTTTGGCAGCACAGCCCGTGTTCTTTCGCCGGATTGGCTCAAGAAACGAGTGCAGCAAGAGCTGGAAGCCGCAGCGCAAAGCTACCGCGAGTAGTCTGACCCAGTTTTTTGTAAAACTGAAAAAAATTCTCCCACGTTCCGTGTTTTGGAACGATGGACGTCCATACTGGCTGTCACAGGAGGACGTCATGAGTCTGAATTCCAGAGTCCGCAGTCATTCAAACAAAAAGCAACCGGTCAATTTGCCTGAATGCGCGCAATTGGATCTTTTTAGAAAATCTCTTATTGAACAATTGAATCCAAAGCATCCATTGTGTCTTTTAGCTAAAAGAATACCATGGGATATATTAGAAAAGAAGTTTTCTTGTTGTTTTACAATATGTAAACCAGAAAATACTATACGCCTTTTGGTCGGTTTAATGATCTTAAAAAATATTGAAAATATTAGTGACGAATATCTTATAGAAAAATGGGTTGAAAATCCATATTATCAGTTTTTTTGTGGATTTAATTATTTTCAATGGAATAAACCCTGTGATTTGACCGATTTAACATACTTCAGGGATAGTATCGGAGAAGATGGTTGCAGAGAAATTTTTAAGGTATCTGTTGATTTCACGATCAAAAATCTTTGGAAAAGGAAATTGTTCTTGACAACAGTACAAGACAAAAAGTATTAGCAATTATAAGTATACAAAGTCAGGAACGTTGTCGTTCATGTGTTGAACACCATCATGCTATTATGATTAACTTATTCATTTACTTGGAGGATGTCATGAGCTGTGGAGAAATTACATTGAAATGGTCAAAAAAGATGTATTCCATCAATGAATTGCATGAATTTTTTTGTCCTGGTTCATATGATAAAAATTCAGCATACATTTATTTCTGGATATATTCTGATAATAACATAAGATATATTGGGGAGAGTAATCAGTTGGAGAATAGATTTCAGGAGCATATGAAAAATATGATCCATGGAAACTATGCAGTTGTAAATGATACCGATATGAAAGGTTTTCATGAAAATTGGAACAATGAAAAATGTAACAAAGATAGATCTATTGTGACAATGAATGATGGGAGAGTATCATATTTCAACGATAAATATTTTTTTGATTTTAAAACAAATAAAGGAATTGATTTTGAAGAATTAGAAGAAAGTATAGAATCAATAATAAGCACAGCGATTAAGAATATCAAAGAACTGAAATTTATTTTTGCTGAAATAAGTACAGAAGGGAATAAAGTTACATCCAAAGAATGTGAAGCTCTGTTTATGCTTGCTCTTAGGGAAAATTATAATAATCCTCCAGCCATGACCAGGGCTAATGATTTGTACTTTGGACATATTAGTAAATATCCTGCTGAAGGAATCTATAAGATACACAATAATTTCTCATCAGGTGATGGCAACGTAAAAAAATGCCTTGCAGGCTGTGGATTGGATAAAATGGTTCATAAAAACGTAAAAATTGTGATTGAAAAAATTGAGGATGAACACAATATACAAATTGAACAGATATAGTATCATAAGATATTATTTTGTAAGCAAGCGAGGGCAGAGTGTATTTTCTTGATGAGAAAGGTTCCTTCCTGAAGTATGTTCCAAAAAAATTTATAACAGAAAATTATTGTTTACAAGCATCAAAAAATTTTAATACTGGTAATATCATCAAGTCTATTCCTGAGAATATGCTTTCTTATCAGATGTGTGTAAATATTGTAAAAAATCATGGCTCTTATATACGCTTCGTTCCTAAAAAATTCAGAGATGACAATTTGATACGATATGCAGTTCTAGAGAATCCAAGTTCCATAAAATATATTTCACGAAAAAAACAGAATGAGGAATTTGCAAAACTGGCTGTCTCAATTTCTGGATATTCTTTGAAATATGTTTTTGATAAAACATATGACATATGCAAAACTGCTGTTTTAAGTAATGGTGAGGCACTCGAATTTGTGCCAGGCATTTACAAAGATTTAGATCTTTGCTTGAGTTCATTTATTAACTCAAGAGACTGGAGAGAACTAATACAATTTATACCAAGAAGTAAGAGATACGAACTACTTCTGTCAGGCTACGATTGCACTTCTGCACCATCAGGATATACGACAAACAGATTAATGATGGATTATTTTTTTGAAGATATAATTGAAAACAAAGAATTCACTTATAGTAGATGTTTAAGCATGGTCAAAGAAAACTATAATTATATACAAGATATTCCATCAAAATATATCAATAAAGAGATTGTTTTGGCAGCGATAGGCAGTCTGAGTTGTCTTTCAAATGTGTGCCGAGGTGATATACCGACAGAATTCTTGACATATGGAATATGCCTTGAGGCATGTCATGCTTGCGGATGTTTTATAGTCACCGTTCCCAAAAAGTTTATCTCAAAAGAAATTTGTCTTGCAGCCGTCAGGGCCGATCCAGAAAGTTTGAAATATATTCCAAAAACAATGAAAGATTATGAACTATGTTATGAGGCTGCCAAGTCTTGTTGCTATGCGCTTCGCTATATTCCTGATAGACTGAAAGACTATGAGCTATGCTGGGCTGCTGCCAATTGCACTGGGGGAACAAAAATACATTCAAGGCAATGATTACTACTCAAGGGAAATACAATACCGCTATTGCGTATACGGATGAACTGGGAAAGGGAACACTTGGTCAGCTGACGGCCATTTGCAATCAGCCATTTTCGGTAGATTCCAAAATCCATGTCATGCCAGATGCCCACGCCGGAGCTGGTATTGTAAAATCGAAAGGGTTGTTTTTGTAAAATTCTGGTAAATGTTTCGTGGATTTTTCCCTAGCTGTTCCAGTTGGTTTTGCTATCTGCCATCAGACAGTGCTCTAATTGTCCGGGGAGAATATCCAGTGCAGGATACGCTTGTGAACGCGCAGTCGGTTTTCAGCCTGAAGCCGCAGCCATGAGGCCGGGCTGGCCAGAACGTCCCCTGAAACCGGGATGGCCTCAAGGGGGGATGCGCTCAAGAGCAACCTTGCATCAGGTTTGGCAAGGCGCATCAAACGGCTGTCCAGACTCCAGCTACCCATATTGGCCAATTCCGTACCACCACGGCAGCCCGCAAAGATAAAATCCACTCCAGCCAGGGCTTCTTCCGGGCTGTCCACAAAGGTGACGGGCAGTTGCAGACGCGCCACGCTTTCTTTGTAGGAGGAGTCAGCCAGATGTGGCGGCAGGGCAACACGCAACGCAAAGGGGAACCAGGCCGTAGCCTCGATGAGCGAATGGAGTGTGCCGTTGTTGCAACCTATCCAAGCGGCAACGGATCCTTCCAGGTTACGTCTGGCACGCAACATACAGGCAATATCTGCCAGAGCGTGGGCAGGGTGGGCATCAGGGCTGCCCGCGTTGATGACCGGGAAGGGAAAGTCCTTTCGTGTTGCTTCTTCCCAATGGGAAACAGGCAAGCCATACGTGTAAAGGCAATCGATATAGTAGCTGAAAATGGGCATCAGGTGTTCCTGATAGTCCTGCATTTCCTTGCGCCAGTGGCCTTCATTCCCCTGATAGATGGTGGCTCCGCTCATTTGCCGCACAGCGGCTGTCACGCACATACGCTCGGCCAGTGATGACTGTGCAAAAACAAGCAGGGCTACACGCTCGGCCATGAAGTCTGTCGTTGTCTTGGCCTCCGGTATGCCAAGGGCCTGTTGTACCAGAAGCCAGCAAGCCTTTTCGCCCAAATCCCTGATGGTCAATACATGGCGCATGGTTACCTCCTGCCGCAGTGCTGTAGGCAACACGGCTTATATGAATTATTGTAGCAACCAGGCACGGGGCTGTCCAGATACCAAGGCTTGGGTTTGTCAGGATTTTGGACTATGCTCCGGCAGGGAGAATGCGCGATGCAAGGATGTATTTTTGACTTGGATGGCACTCTGCTGGACACACTTGCAGATATTGCCGGGGCGTGCAATGCCATTCTGGCCGCCCACGGTCAGCCCGTGCATACCATTGCGGCGTATCGGCAAATGGTGGGTAGCGGCTTTCCTGTACTTATTCGCCGGGCCTGGCCGCCAGAAGTTCTGGCGCGACTTTCGCCCGCAGAGCAGGAGGGCGTACTGGCCGAGACCCGTGCCTGGTATGCAGCCCACCTCCATGATCATACCAGGCCCTATCCTAACATGGTGCAGACCCTGCACAGGCTGGCAGCCTGTGGCGTCAGGCTTGCGGTACTTTCCAACAAGCCGGAAGAACTGACACGCCCCCTTGTGGAGCATTTTTTCCCCGATATCCCCTTTGTCGCTGTCCACGGTGGCTGTGCTGCGCGCCCCCTGAAGCCGGATCCGGCTGCGGCTGCGGGGGTGCTGGCCGCCCTGGGCCTGTCGGCGGAAAACTGCTATTATGTGGGCGACAGTGATGTGGATATGTACACCGCCCATAATTGTGGTATGAATGCCGTAGGGGCAGCCTGGGGCTTTCGAGGGCCGGAGGAATTGCGCGCTGCCAAAGCCCACCATATTGTAAACTGCCCTGAAGATCTGCTTGCACTGCCCTACGCTGTAGGCAGCCAGGGATACGAAACAAGGATGTGACGTTATGAAAAGGCCTATCATTGAAATAGACGAAGAAAAATGCAACGGCTGTGGCCAATGTGTACTGGATTGCGCCGAGGGAGCATTGGCCATCATTGACGGCAAGGCCCGTCTTATCAGCGATGTGTATTGTGACGGGCTTGGTGCCTGTCTGAACTGTCCGCAGGGGGCCTTGCGCCTTATCACCCGTGAGGCTGAGGATTTTGATGAAAAAGCTGCCCTGGCTGCCAAGGCTGCACGTGAGGCCGGCAGTACAGCTGCGGCCGGTGCGTGTGGCTGTCCGGGCATGGCAATGCGCAGCCTTCAACCCCTTAGCACCCTGCACAGCGAAGATAACAGCGCATCGTTACGGGCTGCCCTGCCATCCTGGCCCATCCAGTTACGCCTCATCCCGCCTACGGCCTCCTTTCTGCAAAAGGGCAGACTACTGCTGGCCGCGCACTGCGCCGGTTTTGCCCTGCCCGACCTGCATCAGGACTGGCTGACAGGCCATGTCCCGCTTATCGCCTGTCCCAAACTGGAGGACAATGCCCTGCTGCTTGAAAAGCTGACGGCCATCCTGCGTGATGGTCAGCCCGCCAGTCTTGAAGTCCTGCGGATGAGTGTCCCCTGTTGTGGAGGGCTGGAACGCCTGGCCCGACAGGCCCTTGAGGCTGTCGGACGCCCGGCTGCGGGGCCTTGCCATGTAGTGCGTCTAGACTAAACTTGAGTCTTTGGAAAAGGCTGATGGTCGAATCGAAACCCATCGGTACTGGCAAAGTGAAGAAATTTCCTGGTTTGAAGACAAAAAACATTGGCCTGGCATGCGTAGCTTCTGCATGGTTGAAGCCATCCGTGAGTATGAAGGGTATCGAAAAGTCAGTCGCCGTTACTATCTGTGCAGTTTATCTTGCAGTGAGGAACAGATAGCTCACAGCATTCGCTCGCACTGGCAGGTTGAAAATTCCCTTCACTGGTGTCTTGATGTGGTTTTTAAATCTAAAATACAGTGAGAGTGAACAGGCAGAGCGGAACGCAAAATTTACCATCTCAGGTATTCCTTTTATGCTGGATAAATCTCCTTGCTTTGCATGTCATACTCTCGATTATGAATTATGGTATAATATTGTTCATAGCAAGATAGCTATACGTCTCATCAGAAATCATAATTCTTAATTTTTCATAATCTTTATTATCAATAAGACTTCTGACTTTGCTTGCACTGACATATTCGCCATTAATAGAAAATCTATTTATTTCAATAACATCGATGCCATGTAATGGAAGGATATTTTTCATAGATTCATTATATAGTTTTGTAAGATTACAGAATGGTTCACATCCTACAAAACGCTTTTTTATATTAAGCTCCTTTGCAATGATAGTTGAAAATGTCAGAAGATCAGTGCTAGTATCAATAAATACATCCTGCATATTTTCTTTTTCAAAATATTCTGGCAGAGTTGTTGATGATATAATCAATTTACCAGCAGGTAAAATCTTTATATTTTTTACTCCCGTTAAATTGGCGTGTATGATTTTTATCCTGTCATCAAATAAAAACCTGGATTTTTCTTCATCTAGGACAAAAATGTATAGAAAATCACATCTCTTTAGGGCTTCATCAATCAAATATTTATGTCCTCTTGTAAACGGATTGGCATTGATTACGACACAACCATAACATTTGGAATTTTGAGAAACTTTTGATTTTATATTGCGTAAAAAATTTATATATGGCTGTATTGATTTTGAGTATTTTATCTCTTTATTATTGCTATTTATCATATTAATAATATCAAACAACTTTAATGATATTAATGTATATCCATTGTGATTCATATGAAATTGATCAAATAGTATTTCTCCATATTTATGTGGTCTCTGAAATATACATGACAAATCTTGATATATGTAAAAATTTTGATTAAGAAAATTTTTTAGCTTATCGGTAAAAACTTCGCATCGTGCTATTGTTAATAAAATTACAATATCATCGTTACTAAATTCATACATTGGTGAAATCATCTGTCGTACTGACTCTTCAAGCCCTAGCCAATTAGCATGATTGATAACTTTTATTCCTTCTGGATATGTTTTGTTTAACATGCGCTGAAGCTGACTGGCAACTGTAAGCCTGTCCTCAGCAAAAACACCTACAGCGTTACAATTGCCAAATATATGAACTTTAGATTTGTATACATCTGGATTGTCAGTTGTTACTCTCTCTCCATTAATAACATTGTAATATTTTGAAGCACAATCATTTAAATTTCCAATTCCATTTTTCACAATAGACTTCATACCAGATAGTCTAAAATTAAATATCTCAATAATATCGTTAATATTATTATACTCACGATAATATTTAAGTAGATATTTTTTATTGTCTGGATTTAATAAAAATTGCCATCGCCTATTTTCATCTTTTATTTCTTTTTCTAATTTAGATGGTTTTTTTATCTGATTTATATGGTTACCTAAATTAATAATAACAAGCTTGCTACCTGAATAGTATATTTTATGCAGCAGAGATAAAATCATACACATTACCTTGCTCATCACTCTACATCATCTGAATGTCAAAACCTTCATTAGATGCCATTGATGTCCGGCTAAGAGGGAATAAAAAATCCAAAATCTCAGCAAGTGGTGGTATAGCTAGCTTAACAAAACACTTACCACACAAGAATATTTTTGACGTGTGCCACCATACTACACTCTTTTTCCAGATGCTACCCCTTATTCCCAGACATGCTTTTCAAAAACACGAACATCGGCACAAAACAGGTCGTTCGCCAGAAAATTCGGCATCAAGGGAAATCAAAGAGAACTTGCGGATTAGAGCGAAATGCCATTTTCAATGGCATTTCGCTCTGGTCAGATACGCTAAGAACCGTATTATGGCTCAAGGCTTAGTTCATATGCGCCTGCCTCTACCAGATATTTGCGAGCCACATCCTGTACCTGGGCAGGGGTGAGCTGGCGGGCTTTTTCCAGCAGGATTTTTTGGAAGCCCTGCGGCAAATCAAGTACGGCATCGCTGGCAGATTCGGACGCACGGCTGCCAAGGCTTTGTCGGTCTCGTAAATACTCGCCTAAAAGGCGATTTGCCCCAGCCTGCAAGGTCGCTTCCGGTAAGGGGGCGGTCTTCAGTTGGGCAATGACCTTGGCAAAGCCGTCTCTGGCCTGCGCCAGCTTGTCGGGCGTAGTGCCGATATAAAAGGCCAGATAACCTGCTTCGGGCATCAGTCGATTAAAGGCGGTCACGCTGTAACCAAGGCCTTGCTCGTCCCGCAGACTGGAGAACAAGAGACCACTTTGACCGGAAAGGACGGATCCCAGCAGCATCAGGGCCGGGGCATCCTCATGGGTCAGGGGCACGGTTTTGAACACCTGCAACAAATGGGCCTGGGAACGGCCGGGCAGCCGAAGATCCAGGTTTTGCTGTGAACCCCAGTGGGGGGGCGCAACAGTCAGGGCTGGCCCTTCAGGCCGGGGCAAACTCTGGGCAAAGGCCAGTACAGCTTCTCGCTCAAAGCTGCCGGCCACGGCCAATACCCACGGCTGTGCCAACTGTTTGTGCCAGAAAGCCCGGACATCACGCTGTTGCAAAGCGACCAGGCTTTCAGGTGTACCCAGGCTGTCCAATCCATAGGGCTGCCCATCGGGGTACAGAAAGGGCATCAGCCGCGCAAAGGCATAGGCCAGAGGGCGATCTGCCCGCTGCCTGATCGCAGCCTGCATCAGGTTTACTTCGCGTTCCAATTCGCTTGCAGCAAAGGTTGGCTCGCGCAGCATTTGTCCAAGGGCCTTGAAATAATCCTCATTAAAGCGTGATGGCCCGGTGAGCGAAATACTGAAACTTTGCAGACCAGCCCTGGCACTGGCCGAGGCAGCACGCTCTGCAAAAAAACGCTCCACATCCTGCTGACTGAGCGAGCCATAGCCCGCTGTGAGCAAGCGCGCTGTCAGACTGGCGAGGCCTTGCTGCTGTGGTTGCAGCAGGGCATTGCCCCCGGGCATGACAAAATCCAGAGAAACATAGGGGGCCGTGGCATCCGGGATAAGGATGAGCTTGCGTCCATCCCCCATATCCAGCACTTCCTGGGGGCCTTGCGCCACTGCTTTTTTATCCTCAACAGGGCTTTGACTGGCTGGCCAGTTGGTATCAAAAATTTTGCCAAAGTTCGGCAGGGTTGCCTCTTGCGGGGCCAGCACGCGGATGCGCGCCAGTTCGGGCCGCACCCATTGCCCCAGTACCGTCCTGATCTGTTCCAGACTGGCGTCATTCAGGGCCAGCCGCAAATTGCGTTCGCCCTGTTCTCCGCCCAGGTCAAACTGGACAGTGCCTTGCCAGCTTGCAAGGCCGTTCAGGGTCTCACCCACCCTGTCCATGCTGTCCTCAATATTCAACTTGGCACGCGCCAGTGCCGCCGGGCCAAAGTCCAGCTTGTCCAGATTGCCCAGATCGTGGGAAAGTTCCTGCCAGAACGGCTCTATCTTTTCGGGTTCAAGTTCGGCGGTAAGCAGCATCAGACCCGCCCGTGCCAGACTCATGTTGCCCACGCTGATAGATGTTGCCAACTGTTTTTCGTACACATACTTCTTGTTCAGCCAGGCTGTACCGTCCCCTGCCAGAAGGTAACTGGCAAGGTCGAGATCCAGCGAGCGTAAATCTGTCAAAGAAGGGGCAGGGAAGGCCACGCCAAGGTAGATTTTTTTCCACGGGCCTCGCTGCACCATTACCTTGGGGCCAGCCGCCGCAGAGCGTACATCCAGCGGTTCCGGTACTGGTTGTTCGCCATGATTGCTCAGACCGCCAAACAATTCCTGGGCATGGGCCAGCACATCTGCGGGTACAATGTCCCCGGCTACCAGCAGGAGCATATTCCGGGGTTGATACCAACGCTTGATGTACCCCCGCAGATCCTGCACGGTAAGGGAGCGGATGGTCTCTTCATAGCCAATGATGGGATGCCCATAGGGGGAACGGGCCAGTGTTGCGGTTTGCAATTCCTCAAACAGGCGGCTGGTGGGGGAATCCTTGCCGCGTTGCAGCTCCGAAACGATAACGTCTTTTTCTGCTTCCAGTTCAGCAGGGTCAAGGCTGGGAGCAACGGCCATATCCCTGACCACATCCATGCCCATACGCCAGTGGGCTGCAGGCATGTCGGTCAGATACCACGTCTTGTCAAAGCTGGTGGCTGCATTGAGATAACCGCCAAGGCTTTCCACATCGCGGGCTATCTGTCCCTTGGGACGTTTTTCCGTCCCCTTGAAGACCATATGCTCCAGCACATGACTGATGCCAGCCTGTGACGGCAACTCATTGGCAGAACCCGCCCGCACATAGAGGCGAGTGCAGACCAGTGGAAAACGCGTATCTCTGATAACATAGACCGTCAGGCCGTTGGCCAGGCGTACAAGCTGGCTTTCGCCAGTCTTGCCCGCCACGGGGGCAAGGGCATCACCGGCCTGGATGGCTTGCACCCATTGCGTCAGGGCCAGCAATGTCACAAGGGTAAAAAGAAGAAACTTTCGCATGGCATCTCCTGCATAAAAAACCGGGCGGAATACACCCGCCCGGAAACATAAGCATCCCTTCTGTACCCAGCAAGGGGACGCCTTTTTGCAAGGCATATCCCTGTAGGGCAGAGGGTGAGACAATGGCAAACGTTCTGCCCTACCTGTCCAGCGCAGTTACCAGGGCAGCACGCACGCTGTCAGCCTGCTCGTTAGGTACCTGGCAGGTGCCAGCAGCCATATGGCCTCCGCCGCCATAGCCCAGCATGACTTCACCCACATTGACCGGGCTGGTACGGTCAAGAATGGACTTGCCCACAGCAAAAACCGTATTCTGTTTTTTCAGTCCCCAAAGGATGTGCATACTGATGCTGCATTGCGGGAAGAGGGCATAGATCATAAAGCGGTTGGTACACCAGATGGGGTCTTCTTCCCGCAGGTCAAGCACTACCAGCTTGCCGTGGGTGACAGCGCAACGCCGTATTTGTTCTACGGCCTTATCGTGATGCTCGCGATACAGTTCCAGCCGTTCCCGCACATCAGGCAGATCCAGAATTTCATCAATACCCTTGCTGCGGCAGTGTTCGATAAGTTCCATCATCAGGGCATAGTTGCTGATGCCAAACTCCCGAAATCGTCCCAGCCCCGTGCGCGGATCCATAATATAGTTGAGAAGGGTCCAGCCCGTGGGATCAAGAATGTCCTCCTGGCTGTAGTCGGCCGAGTCGGCTTTGTCCACCGCCAGCATCATTTCTTCAGATATGTCCGGGAAGCGTTCCTTGCCGCCGTAGTGCCTGTACACCACCCGTGCGGCAGAAGGGGCAGTCGGGTCAATGATGTAATTGGACGGGCGCTGGCCGCTGTGGCGCAGGGTTTCGGAAAGGTGATGGTCAAAAACCAGATGGGCCTCTGGCCGGTAGGGCAGGTTTGTGGTGATGTCGGTCGGGCCGATCTCTACCTTGCCGTCCTGCATGTCTTTGGGATGCACAAAGGTGATGCCATCCAGCATACCCAGCTCGCGCAGCAAAACAGCACAGACCAGCCCGTCAAAATCGCTGCGGGTCACCAGACGGAATTTTTGTTCACTCATGCCGTTTCCTCCTGCAATGGAATTTGCATCTGTCAGAGTATTTTTCAATTAAAAATTATGTGTTGCAGTTCTCCCAACGCGTGGTGAACGGTCGGCAGACTGAAAGCCTATTTCACCTGCAATGCGCTTTATAAAAGGTGACAACGTGCCCGCCAGCCGGGTGCCAGTTCTTTCCAGCCGGGGGGCTGTCTGCGACAAATCTCACGAGCCTCAGGGCAACGTGGATGAAAACGGCAGCCCGGAGGTGGTGCAAGGGGGCTTGGCAGTTCTCCGCTCAGTGGACTTGTCAGAGCACCCTCGCCGCCAAGGGCTGGCATGGCAGCCATCAGGGCGCGGCTATAGGGGTGGGCCGGTTTGTTCCAAAAGACATCCCGTGGCCCTTCTTCCACCAGTTGCCCCAGATACATGACAACGATGCGCGGACAAAGAAAACCCACCACAGCCAAATCATGCGAGATAAAAAGATAGGCAGGGCTGAAACGCTCCTGCACATCACGCAGTAAATTGAGGGTCTGGGCCTGTACTGAGGCATCCAGTGCCGAGACAGGTTCATCGCACACCACCACTTCCGGTCGGGTAACAAGGGCACGTGCCACCGCAATACGTTGCCGCTGGCCGCCAGAAAATTCGTGCGGATAGCGGTGTTCCATACCGGCCAGCCCTACAGCTCCCAGCATTTCGGCTGCTGCCGTACGGCAGTCTTGTAATGGTAATCCCCGTGCCAGCAGCGGCTCTGCCACAGAATCCCCCACCTGCATCCGGGGATTCAGAGATGAAAAAGGATCCTGAAAAATCATCTGGATGCGTCCGGCTGCCCAGCTTCCCGGCCCGGCTGGCGGCAGGTCGCGCCCCTCCAGCAAAACCTGTCCGGCTGTAGGGCTGAGCAAGCCTGTGGCCAGTCGTCCCAATGTGGATTTGCCGCAGCCGGATTCACCAACCAGCCCAAGGCTTTCGCCGCGCTCCAGGCAGAGATCCACCCCGTCCACGGCCAGCAGTTCTCCGGCAGGGGCCAAAAAACCGCGTCGTACGGCAAAACTGCGGCACAGCCCACGTAGTTCCAGCAAGGGGGTGCTCACACGTCCATCCTGTCACCGGGCCGCGCACTCACGCCAGCAGTCTCAAGGGTAGCCATATCATTGAAAATGGCGGCTGCCGCACGCAGCAACTGCCAGGCCAGGACAGCTCCCGTACCCTCACCTAGGCGTAGTCCCAGTTGCAGCAGGGGGGCCTGCTTGCCTTGGGCCAGACATTCCATGACTGCGGCATGGCCGGGTTCGGCCGAGGTGTGGGACAAAATAGTGTAATCAGCCAGAGTAGGGGCCAGGTGCAGACCCACTGCCCAGGCTGCCCCGCAAATAAAGCCATCCACCAGAACGGGCAGACGCTCCATGCCCGCACCAAGGAGGATGCCGCAGATGACGGCTATCTCCAGCCCCCCCAGCGCGGCAAGGATCCCCAGGGGATCTTTGCCGGTAATGGCTGTGGAGTGAAGTGTCAATGCCTGCCTGATGACTCCTATCTTATGGCGCACCATCTCTGGCTGCGCACCGGCCCCCGGCCCTGTCACATCTTCGGGGGAAAGCCCCAGCAGGGCACAGTAAAGCGCGGTAGCCGATGTGGTGTTGCCAATGCCCATCTCACCCACTGCCAGGCAGGAATAGCCCTGTCTGGCAGCTTCCCGTGCCAGCTCCATACCCTTGTGCACGGCCTTCAGGCACATTTCGGGACTCATGGCAGGGCCTTGGCTCAGGTCATCCGTGCCTTCAGCAAGGCGGCAGTCACGCAGCATCGCATGCGGGGGGAACGGCCCACCGATACAGCCGGCATCCACCACCCGCAGATCCATACCTGCGCACGCACACAGCGCGTTGACCGCAGCCCCTCCCTGCAAAAAATTCTGCACCATTTGACGGGTGACTGCCTGTGGAAAGGGGGATACCCGCCGGACGGCCACACCATGGTCTGCGGCCACGGTCAGCATCAGGGCCGGGCTGACCAGTAAGGGCATCTGCCCCTGACGGATGGCATAAAGGCGGCTGGCCAGATCCTCAAGCCTGCCAAGGCTGCCCTGTGGTTTGGTCAGACTGTCCAGGCGTTGCTGTGCCTGCCGAAACCAACGCTCTTCCAACGGAGGCAATAGGCAACCGGGAAAATACTGCTGCAGCCAGTTTGGGGAATTCCCTGCTTTCCTGTCCATGCTGTCTTGTATCCTGTCAGGGCATATGGTGCAAGAGCTTGACTCCCACCGGGCCGGGGCTTATCTGGCAGGGGATCAATCTGAGCCTCAAATAAACAACTATATAGTTTTTGCAACCTCACAGGAAAAACATATGCTCAAGCTGCCTGCCCTGTTTTATCGCATATCCTTCGCTGTCATTTGTCTGGCCCTTTTGGGGGGCTTGCCGATGGCCGGGCCACTTGTGGCCGCACCTGCCCCTGACAGCCCCCGCCTGACCCCGGTGGTGCGTACCGTGCAGCAGGTGGCCCCGGCCGTTGTCAACATTACAAGTACCCGAATCATTGAAAGTTTGCAGCCCAACCCACTGGAGCTGTTTTTTGGGCCAGGTTTTGATTTTGCCCCCGGGAGAGCGCAAAAGCAAAAACGTGTTAGTCTTGGTTCTGGCGTTATCGTGGATGGGGCGCGTGGCCTTGTGCTGACCAATGCTCACGTCATCACGGGCAGCACCGAAGTTATGGTACATTTGCTGGATGGTCGCCAGTTTGCTGCTGTGGTCAAAGGGGCCGAGCCGGATTTTGACGTTGCCGTGCTTGCCATCAAGGGGGCGCACGACCTGCCAGCGGTGACTCTTGGGGACTCCACGGATATCATGCCCGGCGAGACTGTTATTGCCATCGGCAACCCCTTTGGCTTCAATCACACGGTCACCACGGGGGTGGTTTCTGCCCTTGACCGCACCATCCGTAACGGCAATGGGGTTTTTACCAATCTCATCCAGACAGACGCTGCCATCAACCCTGGCAACAGCGGCGGCCCCCTGTTGAATATGGAAGGTGCGCTCATTGGTATCAATACCGCTGTAGATGCGCGGGCAGAGGGCATCGGCTTTGCCATCCCGGTAAACAAGGCCCGTCGGGTCATGGCTGATCTGATGAAAACAGGTCGGGTGGCTCCTCTCTGGCTGGGGATAATGGGCGAGGATCTGGACAGGCGTATGGCGGCAGCCCTTGATCTGAAAGATGTCCACGGTTTGCTGGTGACTTCTGTTGCAGAAGGCAGTCCGGCAGCTTTGGCAGGTATCGTACCGGGGGACATTGTTGAAAGTATCAATGGCTCTTCCCTGCGAGATCGGCGTGACTATGTCAATCTGCTCCGCAACCAGACCCGTGATAGCAAAGTATCGCTGGGTTTGCTCCGCAACGGGCAGCGGGAAGGACTGAGCCTGCGCCCCGTTCCTTTTGACAATGCCACGGTCACGCAGTTGATGGAAGAACGTTGGGGACTCAGCTTTGGGCCGGGTAAACGCGGCTTGGTCGTCACAAAAGTACGTGCCGATGGCCCGGCAGATTTTTTGCGCCGGGGGGATATAGTCACAGCCGTGGGGGGAACTGCCATCAAAACCATGGATGAGTTGCTGGACATTTTTCGCAAGGAACGGTTGGCCAGCCAGATACTCTTGCAGGTGCTGCGCAATGGACGCGGCTATTATGCCCGCCTTGTGTTGTAAACAGGCACCATCCATCGTTTCCTGTACGGACTGTGCATTGCCGGATTTCGGACAAGGTACTTGACAGGCGCAGGGGGTAGAGCTATGCCAATGAAAAGCGGCACTTGCCGTCTCTGCACAAGCAGAAGAAACGCTAGTCTTTTTGGAGGACGCAATGGGTTACAATGTGAATGTTGACACTGACAAGTGCGTGGGCTGTGGTGAATGTGTAGACGTCTGCCCTGTGGAAGTCTATGAAATCAAGGACGGCAAGTCTGATCCCGTCAATGCGGAAGAATGCCTGGGCTGCGAGTCCTGTGTGGAAGTTTGTGAACCCGGTGCCATCACTGTTGAAGAAGCCTAGTATCTGCAGGGCGTAATCCTGGTAAGCCCATTGGGTACTGCCGGACACGCCGCACGATGTTTGCCGCCGGACAGCTATGTCTGGCGGCTTTCTATATCTTGCCCCCAAGGCCATTCAAGGGTAGGATGTGCGGGATTTTTTTATTTTGTCAAAAACAGGATTGCCATGATTCCCGACCTGAGCCCAATTTTTGCCAGCTACGAAAGTCTGCGGGACGAGGCAGACAAACTTTTTGCCCGCATCCGGCAAGACTTTCCCCAGTGCGTTACCTGCAAGGAAGGCTGTAGCGACTGCTGCCATGCCCTCTTCGACCTTTCGCTGGTAGAAGCCATGTATATCAATCGCGCTTTTGAGCAGGCCTTCCCGCACGGGCCGCAACGCTCGGCCATCCTGAGCCGTGCCTCCGAGACAGACCGCCACCTTACCCGCCTCAAACGTGATCTGTACCGTGCAGAAAAGGCTGGGGAAAGCCCTGCTGCCATCATGGACAGGGCGGCCCAGATCCGCTTGCGCTGCCCATTGCTGGATGACGATGACCGTTGTCTGCTTTATGATGCGCGCCCCATCACCTGCCGTGTATATGGTGTGCCCACAGCCATTGCCGGGCGGGGCCATGTTTGCGGTTTCTCTGCATTTGAGCAGGGGCAAGGATACCCCACTGTATATCTCGATAAGCTGCATTCTCGCCTGGAAGTCTTGAGCAAGGATTTGGGTAAGGCCGTGAACAGTCGTTTTAGTGAACTGCACGAGACCTATGTGCCACTCTCCATGGCACTCATAACCCGCTATGACGAATCCTATCTGGGTATTGGCCCAGCCCGGGCGGAGCGTTAGCCATGTATCGGCATATCCCGGCCACGGTCTTTCGCGATGGAACTCCGCAGGAGCTGAATGACGAACAGGAGCAGCTCAAGCGCGAAATCTACGAAAAGATGAGTCCGCGCCGTCGCAAGTTTGTTGACCGCATCGGTTACGAAAACTGGGATCCCTTCCAGAAGCCCAATGAGCCGTTGGATATGCGGATGGACGTAACCAGGCGTACCACGCAGCAACTGGTAAGTGCCTTCCTGCGCGAAGCCGCCCGCCGCGGCCCCTATAGCAATGATTACGGCAAGGGCGCGTTGGAATGTGCGCTGGGTGTCGTCAACAGGGACGAAAAATATCAGGGAATTTTTGATTTTTGCCTTTGGTATCATGAACTCCTGCAACAAGAGGGACTTATAGAATGAAAGCACGCTATGACGATATCGATGAATACATTGCTGACCTGAAGGCAGAGATAGCCAGCAATGACCAGTGCGCCACCCACCACTACAATCTGGGTTTGGCCTTTCTGAGCAAACGGGATTTTGTTGCTGCCGAGGAAGCCCTGCTTGAAGCAGTACGCAATTCACCGCATCTGGCCGAAGCCTATGTCCAGTTAGGGGGGATATGTCTGGAGCGGGGGGATTTGGAAGGTTGTCTGCGCTATAATGAAGAGGCTGCCAACTGCCGGGCGCGTTTTGCCATCCCGTGGAGCAATATCGGCTTCGTCCATATCCAGCGTGGCGAACCGGACAAGGCTATTACTGCCCTGAACAAGGCCCTGAAGTGGGATCCCAAGTTTGTACAGGCCAAAAACTCCTTGGCTACAGCCCACTTCATGAAGGGAGACCTTGAAACGTGCGCCAAACTCTGCCGTGAGCTGCTGGAAAAGGAACCCGGCTTTGCTCCTGCCTGGAACAATCTTGCCCTTGCCCTGTTTGAGCAAAAAGACTACGCCGCCGCTATCGATGCGGCAGACAAGGCCGCAGAACTGGGCTTTGATGTCCCTGAAGGCTTCCTTGAGGAGCTGAAGGCCCATCGGAGCTAGACTGGTTTCAAAAAAGTTTTACTTCAAAACTGTATTGCAAGGCCAAAAACGATATGGCTTATCTGGTGATAGCCTTACTCGTTTTTGGTCTTGTTTTTGGGTGGGTATGCCGTACTGGCTTCAAATGGGTTGGGCATCACTGGACATTTTTTATCAGCTCAACGACATCCTTCAGGACTTCGGTCAAGTAGGGGATATTCATACTGATAAGTTGTTTGAGAACTTTGTAGGCAATGGCCAGAACAATGGCTGTCCCTACTGTGAAGCCCAAACCTCGTGCAACACCTGAAAGAAAGTTCAGCCACAAGATTTTCCATGTGCGCTGCGAGAGTTTGATATACTCCTCCAGACCACAGTTTTCCAGGCGGGTGGCAAGTTTTTCCAGTTCTGTTGTAGCACGCTTTTCATCGCTCATATGGATTCCTGTGTTGGGCATAGGGGAAGGTAGAGCGAAATGCCATTGAAAATGGCATCGCTCTGGCGGACGCGCGAGCGGACGCCCGTGCCGTAAGCAAGCGGGAAAACCGCGCTTTTCCCGCGAAGCGTAGGCAGCGTATGGATTGAAACACAGAGTGTTTCAATCAGAAAATGCCTTAGTGCCTGGCACAACGTCAGTAATGGAGGTTAGAGCGAACTGCCATTGAAAATGGCAGTCGCTCTGATCGATTTACAGCCCGGCCAACTCGGCCACTTCTGCCACGTCCTTATCCCCCCGGCCAGACAGGCATACAAGGATATGGCTGTCCTGCGGCATGGTGGGGGCCAACTTGATGGCCTGCCCCAGCGCGTGGGAGGACTCCAACGCGGGGATGATGCCCTCACTGCGCGAAAGCAGGAAAAAAGCGTCCAAAGCCTCCTTGTCCGTAATACTGACGTATTCGGCACGGCCTGTATCTTTGAGCAGGGCGTGTTCCGGCCCTACCGAGGGATAATCCAGACCGGCAGAAATGGAATAGACCTCACCAGCCTCACCCTTGTCATCCTTGATCATATAGGAGTTGAAACCGTGCAGGATGCCCGGCTCACCCAGCGAGAGTGAGGCCGCGTGCTCGCCGTAGTTTGTGCCGCGACCGCCGGGTTCCACCCCCACCAGCCGCACCCCGGCATCATCCAGAAAGCCGGAGAACAGCCCAATGGCGTTGGAGCCACCCCCCACGCAGGCTACACAAACATCGGGCAGTTGTCCGGCAGCTTCCAACATTTGGGCGCGGGCCTCGCGTCCAATGACCGACTGGAAATGGCGCACCATGTACGGGTAGGGATGCGGCCCCACGGCCGAGCCAAGCACATAAAAAATGTCCGGGTCTGCCACCCAGGCGGTAAGGGCCTCGTCCACGGCCTCCTTCAGGGTACGCTGGCCGCTTTTGGCTGCTACCACTTCGGCTCCCAGCATTTTCATGCGGATAACGTTGAGGTGCTGGCGTTTGATATCCACCTCGCCCATGTAGATGGCGCACTTCAGGCCCAACAGGGCAGCCGTGGCAGCAGTGGCCACGCCGTGCTGTCCGGCCCCGGTCTCCGCAATGATACGGGTCTTGCCCATGCGTTTGGCCAGCAGGCATTGCCCAAGGGTATTGTTGATCTTGTGTGCACCCAGATGGTTCAAATCCTCGCGCTTGAGCCAGATTTGTGCCCCCCCCAGCCTTGCACTCAGGTTGGTGCAGTGGAAGACCGGATTGGGGCGGCCCGTATAATGGACAAAAAGACGTTCCAGCTCCTGCCCGAAAGCCGGGTCAGCCAAAGCGGCATCAAAGGCTGTAGCTACGTCGTCCAGCCGGGCTTTGAGGGCTTCGGACACAAACTGCCCGCCGTAGGGGCCAAAAAATCCATTGCTGTCGGGCTTGTTGCCCGGGGCAACATTCTGGCTCATGGCAATCTCCTTCTGCGCGATCATGGTAAGGATGAAAAAAAACGCCGCTTCCACTGGGGAAACGGCGTTTACACTGCATACGTTATCAGGCTATGCCCGCACGTCTCCCCTCCGCATGGATATGCGCCACCACCAACCCTGAAGGGCATTGGAAGAGAGGGAAGAAGCGTGTTTGTACATATGGATATACCTATCAGAAAATCATTGATTTTTTACAGTACATACCCATGCGTGTCAAGCCTCTCTTTGGACAGCAGGGTATCCAGTTTGAAATTGCAATTTGGGATATAAACAGAAATCATGGGCATTCCCGTATGATGGATACCGCCAAACAAGCTACTCAGATGTATCCGCGCTCTTGTCCATGTCCACAAACTGACCAAAGCCATCGGTGGCCAGGACTGATACGAGTAATTTGGTCATTTCGGCATCATAGCGTTGAGGATCGGCAGCCAGCTCTTTGGCTGCCTCCAGCGGTTGTTTGGCTGGTGCATGGGGACGTTGGCAAATCATGGCCGAAAAGGAGTCAGCAACGGCTGACAGGCGTCCCACCCGGCTGATTTGTCCACTCTTGGCTCGTTGGGGGTAGCCGGAGCCATCAAGGCGTTCATGGTGCTCAAAGCAGGCCCGCAGCAATTCCTCAAAGGCGATCTCAAGCTTCTGCATCACTTTGACCCCCAGCATGGGGTGCAGAAGTACCTTTTCCTTTTCTTCGGCCTTGAGTGGGCCAGCCTTCTGCAAAAGGAAGGCCGGAACCTTGCTCATGCCTATATCGTGCAGCAGCAGGGCCAGGGCAAGGCGGTCAAGATCCTTGCGGCGATATTCGCCTGTTATCTGCATCCAGAGCCACAGCCCAATGGAAAAGCTGTTGATGGCGTGACGCCCAGGAGAATGTTTGCGGAAAAGGCGACGCACAAAGGCATTGATGTGATGCTTGTCCTGCCAGAGGTATTCGGTCACCACCATGGTATCGCGATAGAGCGGCTCAAGAAGGCTTTTAACGGGCTGCTCATGGAACTCCGTATAGCGCATCAGCAGCGCACGGATGCAGATGTCGGCGATCTCGGCTTCCTTGAGGTTGTGATCCTGCAGGACAAGATCCAACTGTTTTACAATATGTCGTGAGTAGATGGGGTGATCGGTACGGGACACGAAGAGGTCGCCTGTGGAACAGAGCTGGGCAACCTCTTCCACCTGTTCGTTGGACAGGCGCACGCCCTTGCGGGAATAGGGAGCCAGAACCCCAATGTCATCGCGAAAGGTGAAAAGATCCACCGGGGGGCGATACTTGGGAAAGCTCGACAGGATTTCCGTGCTGATCTGGTAGTATTCCTCATTGATGTTTTGAGGAATCTCACGCGCCTGTTTCAGTGCTGCCATGCTACTTCCAGTAGAGTTTGACAAGGTTTGTGCCACGCGGTGTGGAGGAGCCCTTAAGCTGACCAGCGGTGATCACAGCGCAATCACCGGGCTTGAAGTCGGGGCTGTTCCCAATAAATTCTTCGGCACGGGCCAGGTGGCTCAGCTCTTCCTCCGGTTTGGCCACAAAAACGGGTGTGACCCCCCACGAAAAGTTAAGAGCCTTGATAGTGGCAGGGTCGGGCGTCAGGGCATACACATGCTGGGGAGGCCTGCGGGCAGAAACCTGTCGGGCCGCACCACCGGTAAGGCTATGCGAAACAATGGCCTGTGCCTGTGCTTTTTCAGCCAGCAGACAGGCTGCGTAGGCCAGAAACTGGGGGATACCCTTATCGCTGTCCGGCTCGTCCAGTTTACGGCGTGCAAGCAGGAGCTTTTCGGCCTCATCGGTGATTTTGCGCATATAGCGCACGGTTTCCACCGGAAAGTTCCCCATGGCGGTTTCTTCCGACAGCATTACGCAGTCCGCGCCGTCCAGCACGGCATTGGCTACGTCCGTGGTCTCTGCGCGGGTAGGGGCAGGGCTGTTGACCATGGACAGCAACATTTGCGTTGCCACTATAACAGGCTTGGACGCCTTGTTACAGGCACTGATGATGCGCTTTTGCAGTGCCGGCAACTGAGGCAGGGGACACTCCACCCCCAGATCCCCACGGGCCACCATCACGATGTCGGCCTCGGCCAGGATCTCCTCAAGGTTATCTACCGCGCTCTGCCGCTCCAGCTTGACCACCACGGGGACATGCCGCCCGGATGCGCTGAGCAGCGATTTGGCCTCGCGCACGTCTTCGGCAGTCTGGACATAGGAGATGGCCACAGCGTCCACGCCCAGTGCCAGCCCATCGGCAAGGTCTTTCTTGTCCTTGTCGGTCAGGGCGCGCACCTTGGTAGCCTTGCCGGGCAGGGCAAGGCCCTTGCGCGAGGTCACGATACCCGCATTGTCGGCTACCAGCTGTACCAGACCGTCAGGGCGGCGCAGCTCCACCACAAATTGCAGACCGCCATCAGCCAGCACCATCCGGTCGCCGGGTTCAAGACTTTCCAGGATGACTTCATGGTCAAAGGGCAGGTAGGGCATGTCTTCCACACGCCGTTCACTTGTCCCCAGGAGCAGACGCATATTCTTGCTTACCTGGATGCTTTTTTCAGGCAGCACGCCCAGGCGGATCTTGGGGCCGGAAAGATCCTGCATGACGGTGATGGGGCAGGCCAGTTCCGCTTCAACCTCGCGGATATACTGGATGATATTGACAAATTCTGATGCACCGCCGTGGGAGAAATTCAGGCGGAAGACACTTACACCGGCCTCAACCAGTGCCTTGAGCTTTTCTTTACTGTTGGAGGCGGGACCAATGGTGGCAACAATTTTTGTTTTCATGGCTATCCTGACTGTGGATCGGGTATATGGCTGGTAGTGCAGAAAAGTCTGCCATTTTTCTTGGGATAATCAGTGTTTTTAGTCCCCTTGTCAAGAAGCTGTGCCGCGTTCTTCAGGGCTGGTGTCCGGGCTGGTTCGGTCAGGGCATGCCCTTGACAGAAAGGGAGGGATGTGGGCATAAGTGGAAAAAAGTGGGAAAACAGCCCAAAATGTGGTAAGTCGTGCAAACGCTCTTCAAAAAAAACCATGTCCGCAGTCTGGACGCCAAGGGACGACTGATGCTCCCGCCAGCGTACCGGGCAGCCCTGGCCGATGCCTCTCCCCCCACGGAGGAGAATGAGGCGGGCATGTTTTGGCTTGCTTCCTACAAGGACTATCTGACGGCCTATCTGCCCGCAGAATGGGAGGAAATGGCCGAGAAACTTTACAGTATACCCTCTCCCTCTGATGCCCTGATGCGTTTCCGCTCAAAATTCCTTGGTCTGGCCGAGGAAATGATACCGGACGCGCAGGGGCGCATACGCATCCCCCAGAGATTGATGCGGCAGGCGGGTCTTCAGAAGAGCGTGGTATTGGTGGGTATGGGACGGCGTTTCCAGATCTGGGATGAAGAACGGCTCTGTGGCGAGGAGATACCGGATGTGTCCGGCGAACTGGCTTCCGCCAATGTGCATATCTACCTGTAACGCGGGGTAGGGCAGTGGCTCAGGAAGACGATAATGCGCAGAGGGATGCGGCCAGTCTGCACCGGCCGGTCTTGCCCGTGGAGACTCTGGCGGCCCTGAACCCAAGGGCTGGTGGACGTTATCTTGACGGCACGCTGGGCATGGGAGGCCATGCTTCGGCCATCCTGTCTGCCGCGCCGGATATTGAACTGTGCGGGCTGGATCGCGACAGCGAGGCCCTTGGGCTGGCTCGTCAACGGCTGGCCCCTTTCGGGCAGCGCGCTCATCTTTTCCATAGCCGTTACAGTGATTTTGCCTCTGTCCTGGGAGAACTGGGCTGGCCCAGTATTGACGGGGCCTTGCTGGATATTGGTGTTTCGTCCATGCAGCTGGACAGTGCCTGGCGTGGCTTCAGTTTTTGTGGCGATGGGTCGCTGGATATGCGGATGGATCAACATTCGGGACAGCCTTCGGCATGGCACTGGGTCAATTGCGAAAGTTTTGCGCGGCTCAAGGAGTGCATAGCCGAATTGGGGGAGGATCCACAGGCCGGTCGTATTGCCCGCGCTATCGTGGATGCGCGGCAAAAGGCCCCCATCGAAACAACGGCTGAACTGGCCGCACTGGTAGAACGGGCCTACCCGGCAGCATGGCGGGCCAGGGGGCGACGTCATCCCGCTACACGGACGTTCCAGGCCCTGCGGATGGCCGTAAATGATGAGCTGGGTGAGCTTCGCCGATTTTTGGATGGCATCTTGAGCTGGCTGCCCGTGGGGGGGCGGCTGGTGGTCATCACCTTTCACTCGCTGGAAGATCGCATGGTCAAGCAGACTATGCGGCATTGGGCCGAGGCCTGCCGTTGCCCCAAGCATGTACCGCTTTGCGTCTGCGGGCATCAGCCTGAGGTGCGTATCCTGTACAAAAAACCCCTGCAGGCCGGAGAGGCTGAACTGGCAGCCAATCATCGGGCAGGCAGTGCCAAGCTGCGCGCCGTGGAAAAAATTGCTGAAGCAGGAGTTGGAGCGTGAATACGCGCACGCTGCATCGTCCCCGGCAGGGCAGAGGCTGGCTGCTCGTACTGGCCCTGGGGCTGCTTTCCTGCATGGTCATGGGGCTTGTATTGGTATGGAGTGGCATAGAGCGCACTGATACCACCTATTTCATCAATATCGCGCAAAATGAACTGCGCGAACGCCAGGCCCTAACGGCCAAGCTGGAAGTGGAACGCGAACGTCTGCTCTCGCCCTACGAGCTGCGCCGTCGTGCCGAGGAAGCAGGGATGCGAGAGCCAAAACCGGGCCAGATCCGTCGTATGCAGGTGCATTAGCTTTTTTGTCGGGGAGAGCATGTTCAGATTTGGTTCACGCAAACGCAATCGACCCATCACGCACCGGGAGCCGTCCCGGGCCAGACAAGGGAAACTTGGGCTTGACCGTGCTGCAGGCAGCAGGCTGCAAAACCTGGCTGCCTGGCTTCGCGCAAGGGACTGGGGGCGTGTGCGTATCGATCTGGTGGTGGCTTTCTTTTGCGTCCTCTGGGTTGGGCTGTGGGGCCGGGCGTGGTATCTGCAAATGGTGGAAGGTCCCCGGCTGGCAGAGCAGGCCCGGCGGCAGCATGTGACCAGCGAACTGGTCAGCGGGCGGCGCGGCATGATCCTTGATCGCAACGGACAGGTGCTGGCCCAGAGTGTGGAGGCCCGTTCCGTCTATGCCCGGCCGCAGGAGGTGCAGGACTTTCTGCACATGGCCAATACCCTTGGCCCGATCTTGGGCATGGATGCACAAAAGCTTCATGACGATCTTTCCCGCAGCCAGCGGCGTTTTGTCTGGCTCAAGCGCAAGGTGGACGACCGCACAGCCGAGGCCGTGCGCAAGGCCAACATCCCCGGTATCGGTCTTTCGCGGGAATACGATCGCATCTATCCCTTCCGGCATATGGCCGGGCAGCTCCTGGGTTTTGTCGGCTTGGACGACAAGGGACTGGAGGGCATCGAGCGTTCCATGGATGATCGCCTGGGCAGTATCCCCACCAGGCAGATAGTCCAGCGTGACGCACTCGGGCGGCGTTTTTATCTGCATGAGGAAGGGCGCGGCGAACCCCGTGGTGAGGATCTGACCCTGACCCTTGATGTGCAGATGCAGTTTATCGCCGAAGAGGCCGTGGAGCAGGCCGCCCGCGAAAGTGAGGCCCGCTGGAGCGGGGCACTGGTGGTGGATGTGCTGAGCGGCGAGATACTGGCATGGGCGCAGTATCCTTTCTTCAACCCCAATACCTATCGGGAGTCCTCGCCGCATATCTACCGCAACCGGCTGGCAGCAGATGCGCTGGAACCCGGCTCCACCTTCAAGCCGCTGGTCATGGCCGCTGCCCTGCAGGAGGGCAAGGTCACGCCGGACACGCTCATTGATTGCGAGGGCGGCAAGTGGCAGAGTGAGGGTTTTGTCATCCGTGATACCTCCAACCAGCACATTTTGCCCGCCAGCAAGGTGCTGCGCTATTCGTCCAATATCGGCATGGCCAAAATTGGTCTGGATATGGGTGCGCCCCTCTTTCACCGCTATCTGAGAGCCCTGGGTTTTGGCGAGCATACCAGTGTACCCGTGGCCGACAGCCGTGGGATCTTGCGTACGCCGCGTGACTGGGGAGAGGTGGACATCATGTCCACAGCCTTTGGCCAGAGTATTTCCGTGACGGGGCTGCAAATGGCACAGGCATACCTGACCCTGCTCAATCATGGAGTGTACAAGCCATTGCGCCTGATCCGTGAGGAAGGGCTGGTGGAAGAAAGCCATCGGCGGATCTTCAGCGAGCGCACGGTACGTCAGGTCATGGACATGATGCGTGACGTGGTACAGGCCGGAGATGGTACTGGTCGCCGTGCCCGTGTGGTGGGTGTGGAGGTAGGTGGCAAGACCGGCACTGCCCAGAAGGCCGACCACCGTAGCGGGACCTATGGCGAAAAGCGTCTGGCATCTTTTGTGGGCTTTTTGCCGGTAGAAGAACCGCGTTACCTGATACTGGTCATGGTGGATGAGCCAACGCGCAACCAGTATGGCGGTTTGGTGGCTGCCCCTGCCTTCAGGGAGATAGCCTCGCGCAGCCTGACTTATGCCGGTGTGCTGGCAGAGGTGCAAATGGCCAGCAACGAAGCAAGGGATCGCAAGGAGCGCAAACGGGGGCTGAAGCTGGCTGGCGTGGATGCTCCCTGGCAGGTGGCCGCGCCTGCTCCTGCCCTGCGGACTGCCCCTTCCATGCAGCTGCCAGGGCATCTGGCCCGTGCCAGCAGCCAGATACCAGACGTCATGGGCAAGTCTGTACGTAATGCTGTGGAGCTTTTTGCCCGGGCGGGCATCGTGCCGGAGCTGAAAGGTTCCGGCAACCGGGTGGTGCGGCAAAGTCCGCCTCCTGGTACGGATTGGCCCAAGGCTGACGGAAAGGTGGAATATATCTTGTGGTTGTCCGAGAGGTAGTCATGCAGGATTTTGAGGACTTGCTGGAGCAGTGCCGCAAGGGTGGGCTTGAGGTGCGGTCGGATTCGCGCCAGGTGGGCAAGGGCGACATTTTTGTGGCCGTTCCCGGCGTCAATGAAGATGGGGCACGTTTTATCCCGGCGGCGGTTGAGGCCGGGGCTGCGGTGGTTGTTTGCCGACCGGGTGGGGCAGAAGCCGCTGCCGCCGGGGCTGCGGACTGCCGTGTGCTGTTGCACCCGGAACCGCGCGAAGCCCTTTGGCGGCTGGCAGCAGCCCGCTGGCGGACAGAGCAGCCAGGGCTGCGCGTTCTGGGCATCACAGGTACCAATGGCAAAACCACCAGCACCTATCTCTTTGAGCATTTGTTTCGGGCGACCGGACAAAAGGTGGGCGTACTGGGCACTGTGAGCTACCGCTGGCCCGGCCATTGCGAAGCCGCGCCACTCACCACGCCTGACCCCCTGAGTGTCCACGCCATGCTGGCACAGATGCGTGACGCTGGAGTGGATGTGGTGGTTATGGAGGTCTCCTCCCATGCCATTGAGCAGCAGCGCGTCTGCGGGGTACCGTTTTCCGGTGTGGCCTTTACCAACCTTACCCAGGATCACCTTGATTTCCATAAGGATATGGAAAGCTATTTCAAAACCAAGGCGCGTCTCTTTCTCGAATTACCAAGGGCAGAGAAGGGCATGGCCGTCAATGCCGATGATCAGTGGGGTCGCCGTCTGCTGGAGCTGTGCCCCCGCGCGCTCTCCTTTGGCTTGCAGCAGGGGCCGCCCAGACGCCGTCATCTCTGGGGTGAGCTGCTTTCGGCCGGTACGGATGGCTGCCACTTGCGGATGCACCTAGACGGGCGGCAGTGGGAATTGCGCTCACCGCTGGTGGGGGCTTTCAATGCTTCCAACCTGCTGGGCGTACAGGCATTGGCACTGGAAACAGGGCTGCCTGTGGAGGCACTTTCCGCGCTGGAAGGTTTTTCTGGTGTGCCCGGACGGCTTGAACGGGTGGGGAACCCCCAGGGACTGAACGTCTTTGTGGATTACGCACATACGCCTGATGCTCTGGTCAATGTCCTCACGGCCCTGCGTAAGGCGGGCTTCAAACGTATTGTTACCGTATTTGGCTGCGGTGGTAACCGCGACCGCAGCAAGCGGCCACTGATGGGCGAGGCCGTGGCCGCCTTCTCCGATGTGGCTGTGCTGACTTCGGATAATCCCCGCTTTGAAGAACCTGAGGCCATCCTTGCGGATGTCCTGCCCGGACTTGCCAGGGCGCGGGAGGTTGTGGTGGAGGTTGACCGCCGCACAGCCACTGCCCGCGCTCTGAGGATGCTTGGTGCAGATGATGCCCTGCTCATTGCCGGTAAGGGGCATGAGGATTACCAGATAGTCAATGGTATCAAGCATCACTACAGCGATCAGGAAGTCGTGCGGGAGATTTTGGGATGCGCCTGACCCTTCAGGAGATATGCGCCGCCCTGGAGCTTGCCATTCCGGGACAGGACTGTGAGTCCACCAGTGTCTGCTCCGTGGTCACTGACAGCCGCAAGGTCATGCCGGGCGCGCTTTTTGTGTGCATTGCCGGGGCGCGTACCGATGGACACACGCATGCGGGCGCGGCTGTGACAGCCGGGGCGGTGGCGGTGCTGGCGTCACGTCCCTTGCCGGGGGTCGATGCGCCCGTGCTGGTAGTGCCTGATACCGTAAAAGCACTGGGGCAGGTGGGCGCGCTGTGGCGTAGCCGGACACAGGCCCGTGTGACGGGCATTACCGGTACAGCAGGCAAGACCACGCTCAAGGAAGTATTGGCCACTATTCTGGCCGGGGCTGGCAAGACAGCCCGCAATGCCCTGAACCTCAATAATCAGATTGGTCTGCCCTCCTCCATACTGGCCACGGACGGTGATGAGCGTTTCTGGATCATGGAGGCGGGCATCAGCCAGGAAGGAGACATGGACGCGCTGGGCGAGATCTTGCGTCCTGACCTTGGCATCATCCTCAATGTGGGGCCGGGACATACGCAAGGCTTGGGAGAGAAGGGCGTGGCATGGCACAAGGCCCGCTTGCTGGCGCATCTTGCCAAGGGGGGGACGGGGCTGGTCAGTGCCGATTACCCCCAATTGCGGCGGGAGGCAGCGTACCATGACGTTTCTTTACGCTACTTCAGTTGCAGCGACCCTGATGTGGAGTTTTACGGCAGGTGGCTTGGCAACCGGGACGGGCTGGGGCGTTATGTCCTGCGTTTGGCAGGACAGGAATTTGAGGTGATAGCCCCCTTTGGCGGGGCCTACGGCGCGGAAAACTGCATTGCCGCCGCTGCTGCCGCTCATTTGTTGGGCCTTGACCCCGAAGTCATAGCCCATGGCCTGGCTGTGGCACGTCTGCCACAGCAGCGTTTTGCCCGTCTGCGTCTGGGCTCCTGGGATGTGATCGACGACAGTTACAATGCCAATCCCCTCTCCATGCAGCGTATGCTGGAAGCCGCCGCCACACAGGCCAGAGGCCGCAAACTGGTGGCTGTTCTGGGAGAAATGGGGGAACTGGGCAAGGACTCTGACAGGCTGCACGAGGGATTGGGACATCTGCTGGCCCGTTTGTCCCCGGCAGCCATCTTTTGGGCTGGAGGCCAGGCCGAGGCGGTGGCTGGTGGCCTGAAGGCTGCTGGTTATGGCGGCCTCTGGCTGCCTGTGGAAGATCCGCAGGCTTTTACGGCGCGTTGGCAAGAGATCATGGGTGACGGGGACGGAGTGGTACTGTTCAAGGGTTCCCGCTCCAATGGTTTGGAAACGTATCTGGAAGAACTGCGCACTGTGCTGACGCACTCTCCTGAAGGAACAGACTGATGTTCTACCACCTTCTGACGCCCCTTGCCTCGGAATGGACGCTTTTCAACGTCTTCCGCTATCTTTCGTTCCGTTCCATGGCGGCCCTGGTCACGGCACTGGTCATTTCCATCCTCATTGGGCCGCGTTTTATTGCCTGGCTGCGCCATCTCAAATGCGGCCAGCATATCCATGAAGATGTGACCGCCCATGCCGCCAAGGCCGGGACGCCCACGATGGGCGGACTGATGATGCTTTTCGCGCTGGGGGTGAGCCTTCTGCTGTGGGCAGACCTGACCAGCCGTTATGTCTGGCAGACGCTGTTCGTTTTTGCGGGCTTTGGTCTTGTGGGCCTGTGGGATGACCTTTCCAAAATTCGCCAGCATACCAACAAGGGCATTTCGGCCAAGGCCAAGTTTACTGGCCAGACAATGGTGGCCCTGATTGCCATGTGGCTGCTTTGGGCAGACCCGGCATACAGCAGCAAGCTCATCATCCCTTTTTTCAAGGACTGGACGCCGGATCTGGGCCTGTTTTACATCCCATTCGGTATCCTGGTGATGGTTTCGGCTTCCAACGCTGTCAACCTTACAGATGGGCTGGATGGTCTGGCCATCGGGCCTGCCATTGTCGCGGCACTGGTCATGGCCATTTTCATCTATATCACGGGCAATGCCCGTTTTGCCAGCTATCTGCTGATCCCGTACATGCCCGGAGTGGGTGAGGTAACAGTTTTTTGTGCGGCTTTCATTGGCGCGGGGCTGGGCTTCCTCTGGTTCAATGCCTATCCGGCACAGGTTTTTATGGGGGATGTAGGTTCGCTGTCTATTGGTGGAGTGCTGGGCTATCTGGCCCTGCTTGCCAAGCAGGAGCTGGTGCTGGTGGTGGTGGGTGGCCTGTTTGTGGCAGAAACGCTTTCTGTCATCCTTCAGGTCAGTTACTTCCGCTGGACGGGGGGGAAGCGCATCTTTCGCATGGCTCCCCTGCACCACCATTTTGAACTCAAGGGTGTGCCGGAGTCGAAAATCATCATTCGCTTCTGGATAACATCCATCCTGTTGGGTCTGCTGGCCCTTTCTGTCCTGAAACTGCGTTAGCGGGGAAGAAATGGCACTGGAACGTATGCGCGGCAAGCGTATTCAAATTGGTGAACTGGCCGTGGTTGTGGGGGCGGGGCGTTCCGGCCTGGCCGCTGCCCGCTTGCTGCGGCGTGAGGGGGCCAGGGTCAGACTGCTGGACAGCAATGCTGCAGCTCTGGATGCCGATCGGCGCGAGGAATTGCGGGCTTTGGGTGTGGAAGTGCAGTTGGGCGAACACTCGGCTGCTCAGTTTGAGAATGCGGCCATGGTGGTACCCAGCCCCGGCATACCCGTGGCCGGGCTGGCAGACTATCTGCCAGCTCAGGCTACTGGTGGCCCGGAAGTACTGGCAGAGATGGAACTGGCCTGGCGATACCTTGAGCAGGAACCCGTATTGGCAGTAACCGGCACCAGCGGCAAGACCACTACTGTATCATTGGCAGCAGCCATGTTGCAGACACAGGGCTATGCCGTTTTTTTGGGCGGGAACATCGGTACACCGCTTTCGGAATATGTGCTGTCCGGGCGCAAGGCCGATGTGCTGGTGCTGGAGGTATCCAGCTTTCAGTTACAAGGCTGCACCACATTTTGCCCACGCGTGGGTGTCCTTTTGAATCTTTTCCCCAACCATCTGGACTATCATAAGGACATGGCCGAATACACTGAGGCCAAGTTTCGGCTTTTCCGCTGTCAGGATGAAGGGGATCTCGCTATCATCGCCTCTGACCTGCAAAGCCTGGCAGGGAAGTTTAAGCTTTCTGTCCGCAAGCACTGGCTGCGATCGGCAGAACGATTCTCTCAAAGCAATCTGCTGGGGGCGCACAATCAGTACAATATGGAGGCTGCCTGGCAGGCCTGTCGTTTCTTCGGCGTCAGCGAAGCCAATGCCGCACGGGCCGTGGCCGCCTTCCGGCCCTTGCCGCACCGGCTGGAAAAGGTCTGCCGTCGGCAGGGGGTACTCTATGTGAACGACTCCAAGTGTACTACGGTAGCTGCTCTCAAGGTCGCGTTGGAAGCTTTCACACAGCCTGTGCGCCTGTTGTGCGGCGGTAAATTCAAGGGTGGGGATTTGGCGGCCTTGCGTGACCTCGTGCGTGAAAAAGTTGTCGAAGTCGCCTTGTTTGGGGCCAGCCGGGAGCATTTTGAGTCGGCCTGGCAGGATATTGTACCGATGCACTGGTATAGCAGACTGGAGGAAGCTGTGCAGGCTCTTGCTGCTACGGCCCGGCAGGGGGATGTGATCCTGCTGGCCCCGGCTACCGCCAGTTTTGACCTCTACAAAAGCTATACGGAAAGGGGCGATGACTTCAGGCGTATTGCAGGCGGGCTGGCATGAAAAACGTTTTTGTGGATACGGGCAAAAACAGGGCTGCCAGCGGGCTTGCAGGGATGGCGGACAAAGATCCCACCCCTGCGGGCTCCTTTGACTGGTGGCTTTTCACCATTGTGCTGGTCATCCTTGCCATTGGCCTGATCATGGTACTTTCGGCCAGTGGTATTGTTGCCGAGCGCATCAACGGAGATAAGTACTATTTCTTCAAACGGCAGCTTGTCTTTACCCTCGCCGGGGGAGCAGCCCTTTGGACAGCGGCCCTGCTGCCACGCGAGTGGCTCTACCGTATGCAGTACCCGGCCTTGTTTGTCGCACTTTTACTGCTTCTGATAACGCTTTCACCACTGGCCCCCACTATCAACGGGGCCAAACGCTGGATACCGCTGGGGCCTGTTTCCATCCAGCCCATGGAATTTGTGAAGATCGCTCTGGCATTGTATCTGGCCTATTTCATGAGCACCAAGCAGGACTTGATCAAGACGTTCAGTCGCGGGGTCATCCCTCCCTTTGCGGTGACAGGGCTGTTTTGCTTCCTGCTGCTCCTGCAGCCGGATTTTGGCAGTGCCGTTGTGCTGGCCAGTATCCTCTTTTTCATGTGTGTGGCCGGTGGGACGCGCTTTATCTACATTTTCTGTTCCATGGCCCTTGCCTGTGCCGGAGCTATGGCCCTTGCCATTTACTCGCCCTACCGTCTGCGCCGCCTGATGGCCTTTATGGATCCTTTTCAGGATATGCACAACACTGGCTACCAGCTGGTGCAATCCCTGCTGGCCATTGGTTCGGGCAGCTTTTTTGGTGTAGGTGTGGGAGCCAGCAAGCAAAAAATGTTCTACCTGCCGGAAGCCCATAATGACTTCATCATGGCCGTGCTGGCAGAAGAAATGGGTTTTTTGGGTGTAACGGCGGTCATGCTGCTTTTTGCCCTTCTGTTCTGGCGTTGCTACAGGATCGTCATGGGGCAGAAGGTTCTGCGCGACCGTTTTTCAGCCTTTGGTCTCACCATCATCCTTGCAATGGGCGCGGTGATGAATCTGGCTGTGGTCATGGGGGTGGCCCCGCCCAAGGGTGTGCCCATGCCCCTGATGAGCTATGGCGGCAGTAGCTTGCTGGCAACCATGATTTGTGTGGGGCTTTTGCTCAACTACTCAAGGACAGCGGTAACGTGGACAAAATCCTCCTGACCACCGGTGGGACCGGCGGACATATTTTTCCGGCACTGGCCGTAGCGGAGGAGATCCGCCAGCGATGGCCGCAGGCGGAACTGCTCTTTGTTGGCTCGCTCTACGGGCCGGAGCAGCGACTGGCAGCCAGGGCAGGCATCCCCTTTGAGGGACTGCCTGTACGCGGCGTGCTGGGGCGTGGCCTCAAGGCTGTGGCTGCCGGGGGCAGGATGGCCTGGGCCGTCTGCAAGGCATTGGGTATTGTGCGGCGTTTCAGACCACAGGTCATTGTGGGCTTTGGCGGCTATGCGGCCTTTGCGCCCATGCTGGCCGGTCGTCTGCTGGGGGTGCCGGGTGTCCTGCATGAACAAAATGCCATAGCCGGAGCCAGCAATCGGTTGTTGTCGCGTCTGGCGCGGCAGGTGTGCCTTTCCCTGCCGCAGACACAGGGCTTTGCCCATGCGGACTGCATACTCACGGGCAATCCCGTGCGGCAGGGCGTGGCGGCAGTGGGGCATCAGGAACGGGATTTCAGCACACGACATCTCCTGATCATGGGGGGGTCCCAGGGGGCACGGGCCATCAACCGCCTTGTTCCCGGTATTTTGCCCGCCCTGCGTGCGGCCGGGGTGGAAGTCCGGCATCAGGCCGGCCCGGCAGGACTTGAAGAAACGCGGGCAGCGTATGCAGAAGCCGGACACGACCCTGCCTGTGTCACAGCCTTCATTGAGGATATGCCTGCTGCCTATGCCTGGGCAGATCTCGCCCTGTGCAGGGCCGGTGCAAGCACTGTGGCAGAATTGTGCGCGGCCGGACTGCCGGCAGTACTCGTACCTTTCCCCAGGGCTATCCATGACCACCAGACCCGCAATGCCGAGGTCATGGTGCAGGTAGGGGCGGCCTTACTGATACCAGAGCATACGTTAGCCGGTGCAGGCCTGGCAGAACTCCTGCCCGAATTGTTGCAGGATGATACGCGCCGTACCGCCATGTCAGCCGCAGCTCTGGGGGCTGCGCGGCCCGATGCTGCCGCACGGGTAACGGATGTGGTCGCGAGGATAGCGGCTGCCTGACAGTGGAGAGTGTATCGCTTGCAGCAGGGCAGTGTGCGCGCATAGTATCCAGACTTTTTCTAAAGGCAAAGCAATGAAGAACAAGATCAGACATATCCACATGGTCGGTATTGGGGGGGCAGGGATGAGCGGTATTGCCGAAGTCCTCCTGTCGCTGGGCTACGAGATCTCAGGCTCGGACATGGGGGATTCGGCCGTGGTGCAGCACTTGCGACGCCTTGGGGCCAGGATCAGCGTGGGGCATGCCGCAGAAAACCTTGGCAATGTGGAGGTGCTGGTCAAATCCACTGCTATTGCCGATGACAACCCGGAAGTGCTGGAAGCCCGCCGCCGCAATATCGCCATCATCCCACGGGCCGAGATGCTGGCCGAGCTGATGCGTCTGCGGCAGGGCATTGCCATTGCCGGGACCCACGGCAAGACTACCACCACCTCGCTGACAGCCTCCATCTTTGACAAGGCGGGCGCAGATCCCACCGTCATTATCGGTGGGCGGCTCAATGCCTATGGCACCAACGCCCATCTGGGCAGTGGTGAATACCTCATTGCCGAGGCAGATGAGTCGGATGGTTCCTTCCTTTGCCTTTTTCCCATCATCAATGTTGTCACCAATGTGGATGAAGACCATTTGGATTACTACAAGAGTCGGGAATCCATCGATGCAGCCTTTGTCCAGTTTATGAACAAGGTACCCTTTTATGGTCGCAACATTGTCTGCGGTGATGACCCCGGTGTGTGTGCCCTCTTGCCACAGGTCAAGCGTCCGGTGCTGACATATGGTTTTGACGAGGGCAACCACTTGCGTGCTGTTCTGCTGGAAAGTGGTATCCAGAGCCGCTTTGAGGTTTGGCAGGGGCAAAGCCTGCTGGGCGAGGTCAGTCTGCCGCACCCGGGACGTCACAATATCCTCAATGCTCTGGCGGCCATTGGTGTTGCCCTGGCCTGTGACATCAGTTTTGCGGACTGTGTGGCCGGACTGGCCGAATTTCAGGGCGTGGGGCGGCGGTTTGAGTTTAAGGGACGGCGGGACGGCGTGTGTGTGGTAGATGACTATGCCCATCACCCGGCAGAAATAGCAGCCACCCTTGGGACTGCCCGACAGGCCTTCCCTGACAGCAGGTTGGTGGTGGCTTTCCAGCCGCATCGCTTCAGCCGTACACAGGCCCATTTCGGGGAGTTTTGCAAGGTTTTTGAACGATGCGACCTCCTTTTGCTGACGGAGATCTACGCCGCTTCAGAAAAACCCATCCCCGGGGTTTCGGGCCAGAGTCTGGCACAGGGGGTACAGCAGGTCTGTGATACACCAGTACAGTATTTTCAGACGCTGGATGCCATGCGGGAGGGACTGACAGACATTCTGCAAGACGGGGATATCCTGCTGACTCTTGGTGCAGGTTCCATCACCCGGCTGGGGCCGGCCTGGCTGGCAGGGGGCAAGGATGCGTGAGATCTCTTCCCCAAGCCTGGCAAGCCGTACCACCCTGCGGCTGGGCGGCACAGCCATTGCCGAGCTGATACTGGACGGGCCCGAAGATTTCACAGCTCTGCCAGAGCGACTGCAAACCCTGGGGGGTACCCCGCTGGTACTGGGTGCGGGCAGCAATATCCTTGCCCAGGACGGACAGTTGCCGCTGGTTCTGGTGCGTCCCAACATCACGACCGGGCCGGAAATCGTCGGACGTGCTGGGGACAGGATCCTGGTGCGGGCAGGTGCTGCTGTACCCCTGCCACGGCTGTTGCGTTTTTGTGCGCAGCATGGGCTGACAGGGCTGGAAGGACTGGCTGGCATCCCCGGCAGCGTGGGTGGGGCCGTGGCCATGAATGCTGGCTCATTCGGGGTACAAACATGCGAAAAAATTGAGTTTATTGATGTATTCACCCAAGGCTGCATCAACAGGATCACTGTTGCTGGACTGCAATTTGGCTATCGTACACTGTCCCTGTCTGGAAAAAATCAGGACTTCATTGTTGTTGAAGCCACTTTTGGCTTGACCGAATCCACAAGGGATGGCATCACTAATCTCATGCGTCACAACTTTTTTGAGAAAAAGTCTAGACAGCCTGTGACCGCCTGGAGTGCGGGCTGTGTCTTCAAAAATCCCGCAGGAGGATTTACTGCCGGCAAACTGCTCGACATGGCCGGCTTCAGGGGTAAAAAACTGGGCGGTATGGCCTTTTCGGAAGTGCATGCCAATTTCCTGATAAATGAGGGCAGGGGCGAGGCCGAGGCAGCCCTGACCCTCCTGCGGGAAGCCCGGGATGCGGTGCTGTCGCGCTTTGGTATCGGGCTGGAGCCGGAGGTCAGGATAGTGCCGTGCCTCTCGCTTTGAAAAAAAGCGGGCGTAAATCCCGCAATGCCTACCGCAAGGAGAGGCCAGCACGCTCACGCCCCGGCAATGCGGGCAGTGCGGGAGGCGGCATGGCAAGACTGGCCCGCGTCAAGGTGGCCCGCCGCTGGAAGCCGCATTTCGGCGGGTTGAAAACTGCGGCTGCCGTACTGTGTCTCCTGGCGGCGGCATGTGCGGTGCTGGCTGGCGTGTGTACTCTTTCGCTCTGGCTGTACAGGGTGGCGACCACAAGCGAGTTTTTTGCCACCCGCCACATAGATGTGACGGGTAATGTTCGCCTTTCCCGCGAGATGGTACTGCAGTTTGGCGGCGTCAAGGAAGGTGGAAACTGCCTGGCTGTGAGCATCGCAGATGTGGAGCGCAGACTGCTGGAGACCCCCTGGGTCGAGGAAGTATCTGTCAAACGGCTTTTGCCGGACAGATTCGTTATACGATTGAAAGAACGGATGCCCTCGTTCTGGGTACGGCAGGACGGTGTACTCTACTATGCCAATGAGGGGGGCGGCCCCATCGCCCCGGTGGAAAGCGAGAACTTTCTCTCCCTGCCCACCCTGCAAATCGAAGAGGGTGCCGAGGATGCGCGACCGTATCTGGCACGTTTGCTGCGCGATATGCAGCGTGGCGCGCTTCCGGTGGAGGCCGGAGCCATTGCGGCGGTGAATCTCAGTCCTGGTCGGGGTGTTGAGATATATCTGGAAGACCGGGAAATGCGTCTTTCCATCGCCACCGATGACTGGGATGGCAACCTGGCGCGACTGGGCATCGCCCTTGGCGACTTGGCCCGGCGGCATGAATTGAAGAACGTGCGTGAGGTGCGCGCCCTCAACGGCGATGTCCGAGTGATTTTGAACAGGCCCGCGCAGTAGGGCCGCACCGTAATGGGAGAACAGGCATGAGCAAGTCCGACCTCATAGTGGGCCTTGACATCGGCACGACCAAGATCTGCGCCGTGGTCGGCGAATTGACGGAATCCGGCCTTGTAGAAGTGGTGGGCATCGGCACGAGCGTCTCCACCGGCTTGCGCAAGGGTGTGGTGGTCAATATCGAACAGACGGTGCAGTCGGTCCGCAAAGCCGTTGAGGATGCGGAGCTCATGGCCGGTTGTGAGATCCATTCGGTCTATGTGGGTATTGCGGGCAGCCACATCATGGGCATCAACAGCCACGGGGTCATTGCCGTCAAGGGTGGAGAAGTGGGCCAGCAGGATGTGGAGCGCGCCCTTGATGCGGCACGCGCTGTGGCTATCCCGGCCGACCGTGAAGTTATCCACATCCTGCCGCAGGAATACATCGTGGATAACCAGCGCGGTATTACCGATCCGCTGGGAATGGCCGGGGTGCGGCTGGAAGTCAAGGTACACATCGTCACAGGGGCTGTATCCTCAGCGCAGAACATCGTGCGTTCCTGCAAGCGCAGCCATCTGGAAGTTTCGGACATCGCCCTGGAGGCTCTGGCTTCTGCCAAGGCCGTACTGACAGAGGAAGAGCGCGAGATAGGTGTGGCCCTTGTGGATCTGGGCGGTGGCACCACAGATATTGCCGTTTTTGTGAACGGTGCCATCAAGCATACGGCTGTGCTGGGACTTGGCGGGCAGAACCTGTCCAACGATATTGCCTATGGCTTGCGTACCCCGGTAGCTGCGGCTGAAAAAATCAAGATCAAGTACGGTTGTGCCCTGGCAGACATGGTGCGCCAGGATGAGTTTATCGAAGTACCCAGTGTGGGGGGGCGTGATCCCAGCAAGGTTTCCCGGCGTATTTTGGCCGAGATTTGCGAACCCCGGATGGAGGAGATCCTCTTCCAGGCAAATCAGGCACTGGAACGCTCCGGCTACAAGGATATGATTGCTGCAGGTGTGGTGCTGACCGGCGGGACATCCCTCATCGAAGGCTGCCAGGAGCTGGGTGAGCAGATTTTCAATGCACCCACGCGTATCGGCTACCCACGCAATGTGGGCGGCCTCAAGGATGTGGTCAACAATCCCAAATTTTCCACGGCTGTGGGGCTGCTGCGTTACGGGGCAGAAATGGAAACAGCCGGACAGAAGAAATTCAACACGCGCAGCGAATCCAGCACCTTTGACGGATTGTTTGCGCGCATGAAGAAATGGTTTGCGGATATTTCATAATGTCTGGCGGGCATTGTGAGGATTACAAACAGCTAGGAGAGGACCATGGCTCAGTCGATCGTGGATGATATTGCGACCTCATTGGCCGGAGCGGCAAAAATAAAGGTTATTGGTGTCGGTGGCGGCGGGGGCAATGCCGTCAACTATATGATAGATTCCGGTCTGCACGGGGTGGAATTTGTCAGTGCCAATACAGACTTGCAGGCTCTTAACAAGAGCAATGCCAGCCAGAAGGTGCAGCTTGGTGAAAAGCTGACCAGGGGGCTTGGTGCCGGGGCCAACCCCAATGTGGGGCGCGAGGCGGCTGTGGAAAGTGTCAACGCTATCCGCGATGCCATTGGGGATGCCGACATGGTCTTTGTTACTGCTGGCATGGGCGGTGGTACGGGTACCGGTGCTGCCCCTGTGGTGGCACAGGCCGCCAAGGAAATGGGCATCCTGACCGTGGGCGTGGTTACCAAACCCTTTAACTGGGAAGGCTCACGCCGTCAGAAAGCCGCCGAAGCCGGACTGAAAGAGTTCAAGCAGCACGTGGACTGCCTTATCACCATCCCCAACGATCGGCTGATGGCCTTTGCCCCCAAGAAGATTTCCTTCAAGGATATGCTGGAAAAGGCCAATGATGTGCTTTATTACGCTGTCAAGGGTATTTCTGACGTCATCGTGGGCGATGGGCTGATCAATCTTGACTTTGCAGACGTGCGTGCCACCATGTCCGAGGCCGGGCTTGCCCTGATGGGCACGGGTATCGCGTCGGGTGAAAACCGCGCCCGTGAGGCTGCCCAACGCGCCATCATGAGCCCGCTGCTTGAGGATGTCTCCCTTGAGAGTGCCAAGGCCGTGCTTTACAACATCACGGCCTCCATGGACATCACCGGCGAGGAAATTTCGGAAATCGGTGAAATCATTGCCGATGCAACGCCGCCGGACGCCAACATCATTTTCGGTGTGGTCTTTGATGAATCCATTGGTGATGAGATCCGCCTCACGGTCATTGCCACTGGCATTGAAGCACCCCAGGCCGTGCAGGACGCCCCGCAGGAAAACACAGGCAAGGTCACCATATTTGACGCACACAAACCTGGGCCGGACGCCGTTATGGTGTCCCCACGTCGTCCTGGCGGACGGCCATTCCTGCCGGAGGAAGCCGAAATGGCACAGCCCCGTCCGCGCAGCTCCGAAAACGCGAACTGGCTTGAGGGCGGTCGTCGCCCCTATCTGATGCGACACACCGCCTTACAGGGAAGTCTGCATCGGCAGCACAAGCCCGGTCAGGATGACTTTACCTATGATGGTGATGATGACGGATTTGAGATCCCGGCCTTCATCCGTATGCAGGCTGACTAGTCAGCGCGGGATTCGCTGTTTTCTACAAATTCAGGGCTTGCCTCTTCGGCCCTGAAATGCCCGCCGGGAGGCCCCAGTGGGGGGTCTCCCAGTGCAGGGAGTTCTCGGTCGCATGCCCGCTATGATCAGGAACGATGTCTGCGGAAGCTGTGCCCGCAAGGCAGCAAGCTCAATGGTCTTCCCCTGGCAGTAAAGCCCGCATTGCCGGAGAAGGCGATTTGGGGGCAGAAGCCCCGTGGACAGGAAACCCGTGGACGTATCGTGCCACGGGTTTTCTGTTTGTCAAATCCCCCATAATCGCGCCGTTGCTTGCGTCCCTGTCACGTCTGGCAGCAAAGGGCTATTTTTTCATGGCCTTTTGCGGCGGGAGAGGATAGAGCTTGGAAGTCACATCAGCCAGAAATTGGCTTAAAAGGAGTATACGCATGGCCCTGTTTGCCGCCAGAGATATGGAGACCACTATTGCCTGTCCTCATTGCAGCGGGCATTTGCATATTGCCCGCACCTGCCATGAAGTATATATGCGCTGCCCGACTTGTGGAAAGCACTTTCCGTTACGCGATTTCGTATCCAGGGCAGACGCTGCCATGGAGCATTTTTTGGAAAATGTGTACTGTGACAGGATTTGAGCCAGCGTAGGACATTCGATTTGCCACCAAAGGTTTCGTTTGGTTCTGTGGTGGGCATGGCTGTCGGCTCAATCCATGTGTTTGCGCGTTCGGCAGGCGGGCCAGAGTAGAAGGGCAAGCAGCTGCCCCACAGCAAGGGTAATATCGCGATCTACAAGGGCCAGCAGCAGAACAAGGGTCGCGCCAGACCATTGCAGACTGCACCGGCGTTTGGCGATGGCTACTGCCTGCAATCCGATACCCCCTGGCAGGAGCAGGCAGTTGAGCCAGAGCGGCAAGCCCGGTGTAGTGAGGGTTTCCTGAAGCATGGAAAAAGGTAGCCTGAAAAAAATCCTGTGGCAAATGAGCGCAGGCATTGTCAGGTGGCACATCGTATCTATAGTTGTACAAAGATATTTGCAGGAGTGGCTGATGAGCACCTTGACACCGCGTGAAATTGTGGCCGAACTGGACAAGTTTGTGGTTGGGCAGGAACAGGCCAAGCGCATGGTGGCCGTGGCAGTGCGTAATCGCTGGCGGCGGCAGCGGTTGCCAGCCGAGTTGCGCGATGAGGTGGCCCCCAAGAACATCATCATGATGGGGCCAACCGGCGTTGGCAAGACAGAAATTGCCCGTCGCCTTGCCAGGCTCTCTGGTGCGCCCTTCATCAAGGTCGAGGCCACCAAGTTTACCGAAGTGGGTTATGTAGGGCGTGATGTGGAATCCATGGTGCGCGACCTGATGGAAATCGGCATCAACCTTGTGCGTGAGGAAGAAAACGCACGGGTACGCCAGGCTGCCGAAACCGCTGCAGAATCCCGCCTGATGGACTTGCTCCTGCCCAACTCCTTCGGACAGGAGGAGCGTGCCTCCACCCGCGAAAAACTCTTGCAGCAATTTCGGCTGGGCTTTCTGGATCAGCGCGAGGTAGAGCTTGAGGTTACAGAACAGGGCGGGCAGGGCATAGACATTTTTGCCATTCCCGGCATGGAGCAAATGGGCGGGCAGGTCAGGGATATGTTCAGCAAGGCCTTTCCCCCGCGCCGTAGCCGCCGCAAGATGAAGGTGCGTGACGCCTTCAATGTACTGGTACAGGAGGAGTCGAACAAGCTGGTTGACCAGGATGCCCTTGCCGACCGTGCCCGTGAGCGCGTGGAGCAGAGCGGTATCATCTTTATTGACGAGATAGACAAGATCGCCAGCTCATCGCAAAACAGAACATCCGACATTTCGCGAGAAGGCGTCCAGCGTGACCTTTTGCCTATTGTGGAAGGCAGCGTGGTCAACACCAAGCACGGCATGGTGCGGACTGACCATATTTTGTTCATTGCGGCCGGGGCTTTTCACTTCAGCAAGCCTTCGGACATGATTCCCGAACTGCAGGGCCGTTTCCCCCTGCGGGTGGAGTTGCAGCCTTTGGGCAAGGAGGAATTTCTGCGTATCCTCACCGAGCCGGACAATGCCCTGACCAAGCAGTATGAAGCCCTCCTGGGCACGGAACAGATCGCCCTCAGCTTTACCCGTGATGGTTTGGAAGAAGTGGCCTCCTTTGCGGAGAGCATCAACGCCCAGACCGAGAATATCGGGGCGCGGCGACTCTATACCATCATGGAAAAGATTTTGGCAGATATTTCCTTTGATGCGCCAGAGATGCCGGGTGCCCAAATCGTTATCAACAAAAACTATGTGTGTGAGCATTTGCAGGACGTCCGTCAGGATCAGGACTTGAGCCAATATATCCTGTAAGGGTGTAAAACTGTTGCAAGGGGGGAGTCATGCGCTGGCAGGGTCGTGCAGGCAGCAGCAATGTGGAAGACCGCCGTGGGCGGGGGATGGCGGGGCGCATACCGCTCAGGGGCAAGCCCAGTGCGCTTTTGCTGATAGTGGTTCTGGTGGCGGGCTACTATGGTGTGGATCTCACTGGACTGTTGCAGGGAGGCAGTATGTCGCTTCCACAGGTCAGCACCCCCTATACCCCCTCAGCTCAGGAAGAGGAGCTGGCCCGCTTCACCTCCGTGGCTCTCAAGACCACAGAGGATACCTGGGATACGATTTTCCGGCAGTCGGGCAAGGCCTATGCGCCACCCAGGCTGGTACTGTATTCTGGCATGACGGAGACTGCCTGTGGCTATGGTCAGGCCGCCACAGGGCCTTTTTACTGCCCGGCTGACAAAAGCCTCTACATCGACCTTGCTTTCTATCAGGACATGCAGCGCAAGCTGGGGGGTGGCGGAGATTTTGCCCTTGGCTATGTGCTGGCCCATGAGGTGGGGCATCATGTCCAGAACGAATTGGGCATTGCCGCAGAAGTGCGGCGTTTACAGCGTACAGCCTCAAAAAGTGATGCAAACCGCCTTTCCGTGATGCTGGAATTACAGGCCGACTGCTTTGCCGGTGTCTGGGGCCATGTTATGCAGCAGGAGGGCATCCTGGAGCCGGGTGATCTGCAGGAGGCCCTGAACACGGCGGCTGCCATAGGTGACGACCGTCTGCAGCGGCAATCCACCGGCCGTGTTGTACCAGACAGTTTCACCCACGGCACTTCCCGCCAACGCCTTGCCTGGTTCAGGCGGGGTTTTGACAGTGGTAACCCCGCCCAGTGCAATACCTTTGATGGTATCTGACGGCGTGGCCGTGGTGCAGCAGCCCAGTGCGCATCGAACATAAGGGCGTTAGCTATCCCTGTCCGCAGGGGATCCCGTGGTAGTAACGGCAGCATCAGCGGGAGCAGGGCTGAGCTGACGCTCTTCCATGAAAATTTGCCAGACTGTCACAAAGAGTACGGCAAGGATGGGGCCTGTCACAAAGCCGTCCATGCCAAAAACGGCGAAGCCACCCAGGGTCGAGAGCAGGACGAGGAAGTCCGGCAGCTTGGTATCGCGCCCCACCAGTACGGGACGCAGGATGTTGTCTGCCAGGCCGATAACGCAGGCCCCGTAAGACACAAGGATAAGCCCCTGCCAGAAATGTCCTGTTACAGCCAGATAAATGGCCGTGGGCAGCCAGACCAGGGCGGCCCCCACCACAGGAATGAGTGAGAGCACAGTCATCACCACGCCCCAGAGTACAGCGGCACGAATGTCCAGAAGCCAGAATATCAGGCCACCCAGCGTCCCTTGTGCCACGGCCACCAGCAGACTGCCCTTGACCGTAGCCCGCATCACTTCAGCGAATTTGGTAAACAGACGTTCCTCCCGGTGATCGCCAAAGGGCAGGGCACGCAGAAGGACAGCCCGTAAACGTGAGCCATCGCGAACCAGAAAGAATGCCAGGTAAAGCACCAGTGCCAGATTGGTCAGAAAGTGCGCCGCACCACCGCCAAAAGCAACGGTATTTTTGGCTACAATGCCGCCAAGGGAAAGGGCAAGACCAGAAAGCTCATTCTTGAGGCGGGGGATGTCATAGCCAAACTGGGCCAGCCATACCTGTGCTGCGGGAAAAATGTCACGCAGACGGTCAACGATGTCCGTTACGCTGGTCGTGTCCTGGGAAATGCGTGCATAAAGCTCTGTGGCCTCGCCTATACAGGAGTAAATAAGCCAGAGCAGCGGCAGGATGATGACAACCAACGCAAAGGATACGGTCAGGAGTGCCGCAAGGCATGGCCCAAGCCCCAGCCGGGTACGCAGTAGTCTGTTGACGGGCGTAAAAAGCACGCCGATGACTACCGCCCAGAACAAGACATTGAAAAAGGGAAGCAGCAGCCAGCCAAAAAGCAGGCTGACACCCAAGAGCAGCACCAGAAAGGCACGGGCCTCAAAGCGTGGCATATCAGTGTACATGGGGATTCCCTCATGGTCGGATATGGATGAGAGGATTGGCTGGCGTAGCAGGTCAGCTGCAGCCAGGATATGTGCAGACACATTTTCTGGCAAGGGCCGCTGCCAGCATGCCAGGCCTGAAGGCTGCTTGAAGTGACAGGATTTTTCCTTTACATACAGGCAATATGGAATGTCGCTCAAGACATTCCCAACGTCAATACCAGCCCTGGAGGATGACATGTCCCAGTCGGAACTTGTTGCCCTTGAGTCTCTGCCGGTTGCTGAAAACAAGATCCAGGCTGCCGCTGCAGAAATAGACTTCAATGACCCGTCACTCACCCTCAGTTATGGTTCCAAAACCATGAACGAGATTGCCAAGTTTGCAGACTCGCTCTTGGGCAATGTGCGTATCAAGGATTCCGGCCCTGTGGGAGAAAGCCTTGCCGAGCTGATGCTCAAGGTCAAGGATGTGGATCTGACCCAGATAGCCAAACCGGAAAAAAGTTTTTGGGAATCCCTGCCATTGGTGGGGGGGCTTTTTGATTCCATGCAGCGCACAGTGGCCCAGTTTGATACGGTACTCGCACAGGTGGAAGGCATTTCCGAAAAGTTGGAAGATGCCATGCTCAGCCTGCTCAAGGATATTGAGGTCCTGGATCAGCTCTACGCCCACAACAAGAATTTTTATGAAGACCTGAGTGCCTATATCCAGGCTGGAGAAGCCCGGCTGGAGCAGGCCCGTCGGGAAGAACTGCCCCGCCTGGAAGAGGAGGCCAAAAACAGCCCGGACAGTTTGGCCGCACAAAACCTGCGAGATTATGCCGAACGGCTCAACCGCTTTGAGCGGCGTCTGCATGACCTCAAGCTTTCGCGTACCATCACCCTGCAAACGGCACCACAGATCAGGATGATCCAGAACAATGACCAGACGCTGGCCGAAAAGATCCAGACCAGTATCCTGGCTACTATTCCCATCTGGAAAAACCAGATGGTGCTGGCACTTTCCATCCACAGCCAGCACAAGGCCGCAGGTTTGCAAAAGGATGTGGCAGATACCACCAATGCCCTGCTCAGCAAGAATGCGGAAATGCTTCAGGCATCCACTGTGGCGGCAGCCCGTGAGGTGGAGCGTTCCATCGTGGATGTGGAAACCTTGCGCGGTGTCCACCAAAAACTGGTGGCTACCATTGAAGAAACCATGAACATTGCCCGTGAGGGTCGTGAGCGGCGGCGTGCCACCGAAGCCGAGCTGGCCCTGATGGAAAATGAAATGCGCTTGCGGCTGACTTCGTTGGCTGACCAGAAAAGCCGTGATGTCATTGCCGGGGCACAGACAGCCGAGGCCTTGCCCGGTGCTGCTGACAAGGGCTGATAGTCGTGCAGGGATCCAAGAAAAATGACGGATACCCCTCGGCTCTTCGCCGGGGGGCGGAAGTGGGGCTGCGGCTGCTTGGGGGGGTAGGGCGGCGTTTGCTGGTGCATCTTGCTGCTTTCACTGTTGCTGCCATCGTGGGGCTTTCTGCCCTGGGGCAGGGCTTTTTGCTTTCCGCCGTGCTGGATGCCCTCCTGGTGTATGTGGGCCTTGTCTGCCTGGTACCGCGTGGGGAAATGTCTGCACCGGAATGGTACTTCCCCGGTTTGGCAGGCGTGGCGCAGGGAGTCGCCTTGCTTGTATGGGGTTTGCCATTGCCTCTGGCCCTCTTTTTTGCCGGGCTGCAAACCTGGGTACAGCGTCTTATCCAGAGTCGGGGAGACCTGGGCTGGGAGTGGACGGTCAGTCCCCTCTTACTACTGTGTCTGTTTTTTTCCGTAGAACAGGTCAGTTCCTGGCCGTCAGGTATGCAGTCCTTGTGGAGCTTCCCTGTCCTGGGGTTTCTGGGCTGGGCAGCCCGAACAGGCTATCTCAGGCTGCGGGCAGATGCCATCCATAAAAAAATGCTGCACAATGCCGAGGCACAACTGCGTACATTAGCCGTACAGCCGGCCTTGCCCGATGCGCTGCGGCAGCAGGTGGAACTTTTGCTGGCACAGGTTACGGAATATGCGGCCCTTGACGTATCCACACAAAAGGACGCACAGGCCGTGGTCAGCCGTATTGCGGAAGTCGTGCGACAACTTGGGGCCGCCGCACAGAGCTGCGCTGGTCAGGCGGGCGCAGGGCCTTTGCTGGGGGGCTTACTGCGTTCCAACACATGGAGACAGGTCAGTGGCTCCCGTCAGGAGACTGCCCTTGAGAAAGCCCTTGCGGCTGGGAAGGCCCTTAATGCCCAACTGGGTGAGATCCTGGCAGCCGTGCGGCCTGTCCAGCCCCAGCAGCCGGAAGAGGGTAGGGCAGATAGCGCGGAACTGGCGCGTATCTCTGCCCATGAGGAAGCAGCACGCCAGCTTTTGCAAAGCCGGACTACCCTGCCACCAGCCATTGCGGCGCATGTGGAAATCATAGCATCCGCCGCCGTGGGGATTTGCCAGAATATGCGCAATGACCCGCAGGACAGGTCGGCCGGGCACAAGTTTTTGGGGCGATACCTGAAGGTCGTCCAGCGGGTTGTAGATGAACATGTCCGCCTGGCGGCCAAGGACGCTGACCACGCTGATGTGGCTGCGGCACTGGCCCGCAGTGAGGAAATCCTAGCCCGACTGGGCAAGGCGTTTCAGGATGAGCGTGCAGGTATGCTGCATAATGATGCGATCAACTATACGGCGGAACTCAACGCTCTGGAAAAGCTGTTGACCATGCGAGGACATTGAGGCAGCAGATTGTAAGTGTAATGCCTTCCAATTTGGCAGTATGTGCTGCAATGGTGGCATCATATCGTATATATTCCAAACAGGCAGGAAGATTGTATGGATCATGGAGGACTTTGGGCCTTTGTGCCACCCGTTCTGGCCATTGCCTTGGCCCTTTTGACCAAGGATGTGCTGATTTCCATTTCGCTCGGCATCGTGTCGGGTCTGTTGATCGTTGCCGGGGGAGATCCCCTGACAGCCCTTGTCAAATTTTCTGATCTTATGGCCGACAAGGCAGGGGATGCCTGGAATATCCGTATCCTGCTCTTCTGTGCCCTGCTGGGGGGACTGGTGGGGCTGATAGCCCGTTCTGGTGCCGCACAGGCCTTTGGGCTTTGGGCCTCACGTGCCATCAGGGGACGGCGCAGCGCGCAGAGCTTCACCTGGCTTTTCGGGCTGCTGATCTTTATTGACGATTACTTCAATTCGCTGGCTGTTGGGTCGGTCATGCGTCCGATAACGGATGCGCGCGGTGTTTCCCGTGCTAAGCTGGCCTATATCCTGGACTCCACCGCTGCCCCCATTTGTATCATCGCTCCGGTTTCCAGCTGGGTGGTGACTGTTATTTCGCAAATCCGTGCATCCAGTGGTTTTGGCGATTTGGGCGTCAGCGAAATGAGTTTTTTTATCATGCTCATCCCCTACAATGTCTATGCGTTGCTGGCACTCTTTATGGTGCTGTTTGTAGCCTGGACCGGCCGTGATTTTGGCCCCATGGCTACAGCAGAACGGCGTGCCGCCAATGGTGAGCTTTACAACGAGACCCTGTATGGCCCAGCCCCCGGCAAATTGGAAGAAGGCAAGAATGCCTGTAAGGCGGCATGGTATGATATGGCCCTGCCCATGCTTGTTTTGTTGCTGGCCTGTGTGGTGGCTTTTCCATTGAGTACCTGGCTGGGCCTCAAGCCGGGTGAGAGCATGGCCCTGGTGGATGGCTTCCGCAATGCGGATGCCTCCAAGGCCCTGCTCTACGGTATTGTTTTTTCCCTGGGCATCAGTTGGCTCTATTTTCTGCTCCGGCGGCTTGTTACCATCAAGGATGCCTCAGAGTCCTTTTTGGCAGGTATCAAGTCCATGGTTCCGGCCCTGGTTATCCTGATCCTTGCCTGGAGCATCGGGCATGTCATCAGCAAGCCCATGAGTGAGGGGGGGCTTGGTCTGCCGCTGGTGATCGATGCCATGCTCAAGGGGAGCAACCTGCCCTTCTGGGTGCTGCCGCTATGTGTTTTCTTTATTTCCGGCTGCATTGCCTTTGCCACGGGTACCAGTTGGGGGACCTTCGGTATTATGATCCCCATTGTGTTGCCAACAGCCATCTCGCTGGCAACCGGTATGGGCTACGCTGGTGATGCGCTTTTGCAGTGCGCTCTGGTGTCTGTGGGGGCGGTACTTTCCGGTGCGGTGTTTGGTGATCACAGCAGCCCCATCTCGGATACGACCATCCTTTCCAGTGCCGGAGCAGGCTGCCCGCATCTTGAGCATGTGGCAACGCAAATACCGTATGCCGTGCTGGCTGCCCTGTGCGCCGGGGTGGGGATCGTTGTCGGGGCGTGGAGCATGAATGCGTGGCTGCCACTGTCCTCAGCCCTGGCGGTATTCCTGCCGACGTTTTTCTGGTTGACGCGCAAGCGGGAAGTATAGGTCAGCCTCATCCAGGGCTATCCATTGTACAGGGCGGATTGTCGTTGAAAGAGACAATCCGCCCTGTAAGTTTTGTGTTGCTGTAATGGCAGGGCAACACCTGACAAAAACATGCACCTGCACGTATGCACCAGGCATATGTGCAGGTGCAGGAAAAGGGGAGGATCCTATTTTTTACGTGCCCGCCGATTGGCTCAACCTGCGGCAGGAACGCAGACGCAGCTCTGCAACAATGGCGCGTTCATATTCGGGTGCAAGTGAAAACTCGGTTTCCATCTGGGTGGAAAGCAAGTGGTCAATTTGCTGAGTTTCTGCCCAGATTTCCAGTAATTCATCGTCAGCAAGGCTTTTGACGCGCTGGTCAAAGGATTCATCTTCATGGAACGGAAGGCAGGATGCCATCATAAACCTCGTTAGCTCATTGGAGTGTCTGCCCTGCCTTTGGCGGGGCAAAGTATTGTGCGGTCTTGAGCAGACGCAAATGTGTCTGCAGCTCTCGTTGCCCCAGCGGAGCCAGTATCGCCAAGCATAAGGTGATTGGCGATATGTACAATGTACGCCAGTCTGTTATAAATGTCACTGCGCTGTCGGTATTTTTTTCCGTTGCCTGCCAGGAATACAGCAAGGGACGAATATCCGCGCTACGCGGGCCTTTCTTGGTGTCACGAGTATGGATGTGACTGCCCTGGGTGCAAAAATCGGCAAAGCAGTCCTGCACGTCCCCGTGCGGGATATTGGGCAGACGCAGGGTAAAGGCTTCAAAGTCGGCCTGTTCGACCCGTTTGGCTGTACTCATGCTTTCCACATGCAGAACGCGCATCCCTGGGGGGAGCATGGGCGCAAGGGCCGTGCCCAATTGTGCCGGCGGCAGCATCTGGTGCAGGGTCAGTGCAAACCATTCTGCCTGGCTTTCCACCCCTACGGGCAAGGCCCGCCCAAAGGACAGCAGCGGCAGGGGATGGAATCCCTGCGAAAAGGCCAGGGGCAGGGCTGCCCGGCGCAAAGCCCGTTCAAGCACGGCTTGCAGTTCCAGTTGGCTCAGCCACGCGCTGCCATCACATTTGCTGTGCCAGATACGGTAACGCGCAGCCTTGTGGGTCAGTGCAGCGGCTATCTGTGGGGGGCGGTTGCCCTGTGTCTTGCAGATCAGGCGGCCATCGGCATCGCGTCTGGGCTCATGGGCTTTCTGGTCTCGCTGTTTGAAAATCAGGCGGTTGCAATGCACAGGGGTACGGCCATCAACTGGCGGACTTGCGTGTGGCAGTCGGGAAGGCCCGGCCGCAGTGTCGCAGACCCCACACTGCCGACAGGTACCATAGCGGCAATCTTCGGTAATTTTGCCTTCCATAGCCCGACGTCGTTCCCGCAATAAAAATTCTTCGGAAACGCCAGCTTCAAGATGGCTCCAGGGCAGGGGAGCACCCGGCTCATAGCCGCTGATGGCTTCAGCAGTGGTCAGACCAGATTCCTCCAAAGCCTCCAGCCAGGGGGTGAGCTCAAAGCCTTCTATCCAACTGCTGAAAACAGCCCCTTTGCGGTAAGCGCGTTCAACCACATCGGCCATGCGCCTGTCCGCACGGGATAAAATGCCTTCCAGATGGCTCATGGCTGGTTCATGCCAGCGCATCTTGAGGCATTTTTGTCCCTTAAAAAATCCACGCACAAAACGTACACGCCGTTCTATTTCATCCAGATTTATCTGGGGTTCCCACTGGAAGGGCGTAAACGGCTTCGGCACAAAGGGGGAAAGGGCAGCAGTCACCTGCAAACGCGGCCCATCCGGCCCTGCGGCATCACGCACCTTGCGACACAGCCGGGCAATGGCTTCAAGGTCTTCGTCCTGTTCTGTGGGCAGACCAATCATGAAGTACAGTTTGACCTGTCGCCAGCCATGTTCAAGCAGCTTCTGGGCATGGAGGAGAAGGTCTTCCTCACTGACGCCCTTGTTGATGACATCACGCAAACGCTGGCTGCCAGCCTCAGGCGCAAGCGTACAGCCTGTGCGCCGCAGTTCGGACATACGTTCGATGATTTCATCATCAATGGAGCCGACCCGCAGCGAGGGGAGCGAGAGACTTATCTGCTCACTGGCGCAGCGGTCGAGGGCTGTAGTACACAGGGTCTTGAGGGCAGAAAAGTCGCCGGTACTCAGGGACAGGAAGGAAATTTCGTCAAAACCCGTTTCCCGCAGACATTGGCCCATCAGGGCATTGATGCCGTCAAGAGAACGCTCCCGCACCGGTCGATATACCATGCCGGCATGGCAAAAACGGCAGCCCCGTGTGCAGCCACGGGCTATTTCCAGTGAGAGGCGGTTGTGGACTGCGCCAATGGGTACCACCTGACGGGTAGGATAGGCAGCCTTGTCAAGGTCTGCCACGATACGGCGTGCCGGCCGGGGGGTATCGGGCAGGATGGCGTGCAGTTCTTCTCCGGGGTTACCGTCAAAAAGCGAAGGGACATAGACGCCGTGAATAAAGCGGGCTTTTTCCAGCAGTTGGCTGCGTGTCCAGCCCTGTGCCAGAGCATATTCCAGCAGTTCCAGTACTTCGGGCAGGCTTTCTTCGCCATCGCCCAGTACCATCAAGTCAATGAAGGGGGCAAGCGGTTCGGCACTGAGCAAAGCCCCACCCCCGGAAATGACCAGAGGACAGGCCCGCAGGTCGGGATCCCGCTGGGTTGTACGCAGGGGGATATGGGCCAAATCCAACACATAGAGGACATTGGTGTAGCACAATTCGTGCGTGATGGAAAAGGCCAGGCAGTGCAGCTGTGCAAGGGGGGTGTCCGATTCCAGCGTACACAGGGGGCTGGCATGGGCACGCAGGATCGCGCCAGCCTCCCTGTCCGGGGCCATGACACGTTCTGCCCACCAGCTTTCGCGGGCGTTGACGATGCCATAGAGGATCTTTTGCCCAAGATAGGACATGCCTACTTCGTAGGTATCGGGAAAAACCAGACCAATCCGCAGACTGCATTGGCTGGCGTCCTTGTGACAGGCCCCGTCCTCAATGCCGGCAAAGCGGCTGGGGCGGGGCAGACAGGGCAAAAGTTCTCGCATGGTACATCAAAAAGGCGGCGAATGCGCCGCCTTTGCAGACTGTTTGTTGTCAGGAAATAAGACCGCTGCCACCAGCCCCGGGTATGGGGCCGGAGCCGAATTGCAGTTTGCCAAGGCCACCAGCTACCGTAAGATTGGTGCAGGCTTCGATGTACTTATCCTGGATTTCCTTGGGAGTATCGGCATAGCGGTAGAGAAAATTCTTGCCTTCCAGAGAACCCTTGAAGTCCGGTTCAAAAGGGTAACCGTAAGGCAGCATGAGCATTTGTACGCCCTGCTGAGTGGGGATAGTCTGAATGGCGGCCACTTCGTTAAGGCAATCCTTCTCCTGGTCGTATTTGCCAATGACCAGTTCACCAGTGACCAGTTTCATCAAACGAATATCGTAAGCCATGCGTTGCTCCTCATAGATTATGGCCAATACGGCTGCCTTTAGGTAGGCACTCGGACGGCAGGTGTCAAGGTTTTTTCCATGGTTTGGCAGAGATGCCGACTGTTGCGGCTTACGCTTGAGGCCCAGAATCCTGTTTGCCCGCAGGGGAGGGAGCTTCCGGCCCCTGTTGCAGCCGTCGGGCAAGGTGCTTTGGGTAGGCTGAAAGCCTTTCACCCTGCAAATGCAGGTGCAAGGCTCGCATCAGGCCAGCCACATCATCAAAATGCTCTTCCTTTCCAAAACCCTGCAAAAGCCAGCGGCTTCTGCCTTGTACAGTCCTGTGGCTGCTGTGCAGGGTTGTCTGGCGCATGTTGGGTTCCATGTGCCAGCAGCCTTGCGGCGTGTGCAGGATCACCTGCCGGCCCTTGCGTTCCGGCAGGAGGCCTTCCGGGTTCCCGGCCAGATGGAGCAAGTCCGCCACAGCAGCCCACAAGATATGCACATGCTCATCCAGCGGCATGTTTTTGCGGTCTTCCAGAAGCTGCCGTTCACCATCATGGATGCGCTCCAGATTTCTGGCGCGGGTTTCATCCAGTGTGGTGATGCCCTTTTTCATGACACGGGCCGAATAAACCAGTGCCGCTACCAGTAGTGCGCCTGCCACAGCCCAGGCCAGCATCATGGGCGTATCTTCCTTGTCTGTTTCATACAGGGTAGAATGTTGCCATTGTACGGCGGCTGTCAAGCCGGGATAACAGTGCCTTCGGGGGCTGACAGAATTGCCGCGAGGCTTGCCCTTTCCATGTTTTTTTGCCAAGATAGAGTATTGTTTGACCAGATTCCTGTCTGTGACGAATTTTGGGCGCGGGCAGCCGTGCCATATCTTTACCCAAGGGAGTCAACCATGCCAACCCCACTGGAAATGCAACGCACTTTTGCTCTTGCCGGCACTGGCGGCTGCGGCAAGACCTCGCTGGCCGAAATGCTGCTGTTCAATGCTGGTGCCCTGACCCGCATGGGTGCCATTGAAGACGGCAGCACCTGCCTTGACTATGAGCCGGAAGAAGTGCGCCGCCGTGGTTCTGTGCAGCCCGCCTGCGCCACCTATACATGGAACAAGAACCGGCATTTCCTGCTGGACATCCCCGGCGATGGCAACTTTACGGGAGATATGGAATATCTGCTCAAGGGTGTGGACAGCGTTGTCTTTGTGCTGGACGCCGTGGACGGTGTGCGCCCTCTGACCAAGAAGTTCTGGGGCATGGTGCGTACCGCTGGGCTGCCCGCCATGATGGTTATCAATAAGCTGGATCGTGACCGGGCCGACTTCAATATGGCTTTTGACGGGCTGGCTTCCCTGGGCATCAAGCCTGTGGCATTGCAGTTGCCTGTCCGGCAGGGGGATGCCTTTGTGGGCGTGGCCGATGTGCTTTCCGGCAAGGGCTGGATGTTTGGCGACAATGGCGCGATGAGCGAAGGCGAGATCCCGGCCGAGCTGGCCGATGACATCAGTTTGCTGCGCGACATCACGGTGGAAAATATCGCCGAAAGCGATGAAGCCCTGATGGAAAAGTACCTTGAAGATGGCAGCCTTTCCCTGGAGGATTTGCAGGTTGGTCTGCGCAAGGGTGTGTTGTCGGGCGATCTTGTGCCTGTGCTGGTTTGTTCCGCCCTGGAAAATAAGGGCGGCAAGGCAGTGCTGGAAGCCATTGAAGCCCTGTTGCCCTCGCCGCTGGATCGTCCTGCCCTGACTGATGTCAATGGTGCGGAGCGCGCTGCTGACCCCGATGCGCCGGTGGTCTGCTTTGTGTTCAAGACGCTGGCAGACCCCTTTGCCGGGCAGCTTTCCATTTTACGTGTGCTTTCCGGTACCATCAGCGGGGATGTCGTGCTCAGGAATATGCGTTCGGAAGAAGGCGAACGCCTGGGCAGCCTTCTCTACCTCACCGGTAAAACGCAGACCCCCTGCAAGGAAGCCGTTGGCCCTGGGGCCATCGTTGCTGTTGCCAAGCTCAAGAATACCCGCACCGGTGACAGCCTTTGCGATGAAAAGCAGCCCTTTGCCCTGGCTGCGCCGCAGTTGCCGCCGCAGCTCATCACCTACGCCCTTGCTCCCAAGGAAAAGGGCGAGGAGGACAAGGTCTATGCCGCCATCCAGCGGCTGCTGGATGAAGACATAACCCTCAAACTGGGGCGTGACGAGGAAACAGGCGACATCCTGCTGTCGGGTATGGGGCAGCTGCATATCGAGCTGTCTGTAGAAAAGGCCAAGCGTCGCTTTAAGATTGACATCGTGCTCAAAACGCCCAAGGTTCCGTATCGTGAGACCGTGCGGGGCAAGTGTCAGGTGCAGGGCCGCCACAAAAAGCAGTCTGGAGGACGTGGTCAGTTTGGTGACTGCTGGATCGAAATGGAAGGTCTGCCGCGTGGGTCTGGCTACGTCTTTGAAGATGCCATCGTGGGCGGTGTCATCCCCCGCCAGTATATCCCGGCCATCGACAAGGGCGTGCAGGAAGCTGCTGCCCGTGGGTTCCTGGCTGGCTGTCAGGTGGTGGACTTCCGGGTCAAGGTCTATGACGGCAGCTACCATACGGTGGACTCTTCCGAAATGGCCTTCAAGGTGGCAGGCTCTCTGGCGTTCAAGAAGGCCATGGAAAGCCTCAAACCTGTTCTGCTTGAACCCATCGTTCTTCTGACCGTTTCCATCCCTGATGAAAGTATGGGAGATGTCATCGGAGACCTCTCCTCGCGTCGTGGCAAGGTGCTGGGTTCGGATTCTCAGGGGGGTATCACGGAAATCAAGGCCCACGTCCCCATGAGCGAGGTTTTGCGCTACGCGCCTGACCTGCGTTCCATGACGGGCGGGCAGGGCTTCTTTACCATGGAATTTGACCACTACGAAGAAGCCCCCCAGCCAGTGGCCGACAAGGTCATTGCCGAGCATCAGGCCGCTCGCGCTGCTGAGTAACAGCATTACAGCCAAAACGCAGAAAAGCCCCGGCAACGGGGCTTTTCTGCGTGCAGCAGGGCATCGGCCCAGAATCCTGTACAGGCATTGCCAAGAGCCGAATCGGCATTATATAAAAGCAATGCCACTCGGTACGTCCGTAGATTTGACACTGCTTGCAGCTTGGCAGTAATCTTTCGCAACTCATTTCTGCTGTCATGCAGCCTGTCGGCGTATCGCAATCGCAACGGAGGACACGTTGAACCAGATGAATCGCAACCTGCTGCTCTGGGGCGTCATTGTCCTGGCAATGGCCATGCTCTTCAATATGTTCCAGCAGCCCCAGAGCGGGGGGCAGCGCGTTCCCTATACGGATTTTCTGGCACAGGTGGAAAGCGGACAGATCCTTTCCGTGACCATGCAGGGCAATACCCTCATCGGCAAGACTTCTGACAATACCACTATCCAGACCTATGCCCCGCCGGATTCCGGCCTTGTGCAGCGTTTGCTGGAAAAAAAGGTGGTCATCAAGGCCGAACCGCCTGAAGGCCAGCCGTGGTACATGGCCCTGCTGGTTTCGTGGTTCCCCATGTTGCTCTTTATCGGGGTGTGGGTCTTTTTCATGCGCCAGATGCAGGGGGGCAGCGGCAAGGCCATGAGCTTTGGGCGTTCGCGTGCGCGACTGCTCAATCAGGATGGCGGTGCGCGTGTCACCTTTGCCGATGTGGCCGGGGTGGATGAAGCCAAGGAAGAGCTTTCAGAGGTGGTGGAATTTCTTTCCAACCCCAAAAAGTTCACCCGCCTTGGTGGGCGCATCCCCAAGGGGGTCTTGCTGGTAGGTCCTCCCGGCACGGGTAAGACCCTGCTGGCCCGCGCCGTGGCAGGAGAGGCAGGTGTCCCCTTCTTTTCCATTTCCGGTTCGGATTTTGTGGAAATGTTTGTGGGCGTTGGGGCCTCGCGTGTGCGTGACCTTTTTATCCAGGGCAAAAAAAATGCCCCTTGCCTCATCTTTATTGATGAAATTGACGCCGTGGGCCGCAAGCGTGGGGCCGGGCTGGGCGGCGGGCATGACGAGCGCGAACAGACCCTGAACCAGCTCCTTGTGGAAATGGACGGCTTTGAAAGCAATGAGGGGGTCATCCTCATTGCGGCCACCAACCGCCCGGACGTGCTTGACCCTGCCCTGTTGCGCCCCGGTCGTTTTGACAGGCAGGTGGTTGTGCCCACCCCTGACTTGCGCGGTCGACGCCGTATCCTTGAAGTCCACACCAAGCGTACCCCACTGGAAGCCGATGTGAATCTGGATGTCCTGGCCCGTGGTACGCCCGGCTTTTCCGGGGCTGATCTGGAAAATCTGGTCAATGAGGCCGCGCTCCAGGCTGCCAAGCAAAATCAGGAAAGCCTGGACATGAGCGATTTCGAGTTTGCCAAGGACAAGGTTCTCATGGGGCGTGAGCGGCGCAGTCTGATCCTTTCGGACGAGGAAAAACGCATCACGGCCTATCACGAGGCTGGCCATGCGCTGGCCGCACGTCTGCTGCCGGGTTCCGACCCTGTACACAAGGTCACCATCATCCCGCGTGGGCGTGCCCTGGGCGTGACCATGCAGCTGCCTGAAGAAGACCGCCACGGCTATTCCCGCAAGTATCTCAGAAACAATCTGGTGGTGCTGCTGGGCGGGCGCGTGGCAGAAGAACTGATCTTTGACGACATCACCACCGGTGCGTCCAATGACATCGAGCGCGTTACCCGCACGGCCCGCAAGATGGTCTGTGAGTGGGGCATGAGCGATGCCATAGGGACTCTGGCCATCGGTGAAACAGGCGAAGAGGTCTTTATCGGGCGGGAATGGGTACAGAACAAAAATTACAGTGAAGATACGGCCCGCCTTGTGGATGCCGAGGTCAAGCGTATAGTGGAGGAGGCCCACAACCGTTGCCGCCAGTTGCTGCAGGAAAACAGCGACACCCTGCATCGCATTGCCGGGGCCTTGCTGGAACGTGAAACCATCAATGGTGATGAGCTGGATCTTCTGATGGAGAATAAACCTCTGCCGCCCATTGACAGCAATTCCCAGAAGGCCAATGCTTCTCATAGCGGGGGCAGTGCCGCTCCTGCCGGAGATGATTTCACGTTGGAGCCGGAGGAAGACAGCGGGCCAGCCAGCCCGGCAGAAGCGCAGGGCGCGCAGGACACACAGACTGGCGATGGACAAAAACGTACTACCAGCCAGGGCGATGACTGAGCCAGGCATCCCCTGGGGCATCCGTGGGGACAGGGCGCTGACTGTGTCGGCGCCCTTTGGCATCATGGGCATCGTCAATCTTACGCCAGATTCGTTTTATGATGGCGGGCGTCATGGGGGGGCTGAAAGTTGCCTGGCTCATGCCCTGACCCTGCTGGGGGATGGAGCCGATGTGCTGGACTTGGGGGCAGAGTCCTCTAGGCCTGGGGCAGAGCCCATCAGTCCGCAGGAAGAACTGTCCCGACTTTTGCCCACCTTGACGGCCCTGCAACGCAAAGTCCCTGACGCAGTCATCTCGGTGGATACGTGGCGGGCAGATACGGCTGCTGCCGCTTTGGAGGCAGGTGCGGCTATTATCAATGATATTTCTGGCTGCCGGGGAGACGCGGCCCTGCCTGACGTGCTGGCCCAGTACAAGCCGGGCTACGTCCTGATGCACGGGGCAGGGTTCCCCGCTGACAGGGAAGTGCCATCCTTTGCGGATATTTGCGGTGAGGTCATGCGTTTTTTTGAGCAGGGCCTTGCCCGGCTGACGGCTGCGGGCTTGCCGGAAAACCGTATCGTTCTCGACCCCGGTATCGGCTTTGGCAAAAGGCTGGAGCACAACGTGCGCTTGCTGGCACGGGTGGAAGACTGGGCTTGTTTTGGGCGGCCCGTACTGCTGGGCCTGTCCATGAAGTCGCTGTTTGGCAAGCTTTTGGGGCTGCCCACGGCAGAAAGAGGCCCGGCAACACAGGTGGCCTCGGCTCTTCTGTGGGAGAGGGGTGTGTTCTGGCATCGCGTCCATGATGTACGGGGCGTCCGACAGGCCCTCGCGCTGGCGGCGGCCATGCGCCGCCAGGCATGATGCCGGGGGCAGATCCCGGGGGGCGGATATGCCGCATGTCCCCGCAGGGGGCGTAGCGGGCAGGAGCGTATGATGCTGCTGGAAATATATGATTTCAACTGGCGCGATGCGCTGGATATTTCGCTTGTCACCCTGTTGCTGTATCAGGTGGTGCAGATGCTGCGCGGCACGCGGGCACTGGCTGTCCTGTCGGGGCTGGGTGGCCTGGCTCTCTTGTATCTTCTTTCTCGCAATATGGGGCTGTACACCCTTTCGTGGTTGTTGCAGCACGTCTTTTCCTCTCTCTTTGTGCTCATTGTGGTGATTTTTCAGGCAGACATCCGTCAGGCTCTGGGGGAGCTGGGCGCACGTTATGCCCGCATGTTCAAGCGGCGCAACATCAGTGCCGACATGCTGGATGAACTGGCACAAGCCTGTGTGGACATGGCCCGTCTGCGGGTAGGTGCCCTTATCGTGCTGGAACGTGGTATCCTGCTGGGCGACATGATACGCAACGAGGGAGTGCGGCTGGATGCCCTGCCCAGTCGCCGTCTGCTTATGAACATCTTTTACCCCAAGGCTCCTCTGCACGATGGGGCGGTCATCATCAGCAAGGGACGCATCATGGCAGCGGCCTGCATTTTGCCGCTGGCCGTGACCATCGGGCAAAATTTTGGCACACGCCACCGTGCCGGGCTGGGCATCACCGAGGAGAGCGACGCCGTGGCCATTATTGTTTCGGAAGAGCGTGGCGAAATTTCTGTAGCCATCCAGGGTAAGCTTATCCGGGCGTTGGACGGCGGACGACTGAGGCAGGTACTCAATGAAAATCTTTGAGAAAGGTCGGGCCGTGGGTATCAAGCATTGGCTGGCCCTGCTGTTGTCGTTTGTGGCCGCAGTGTGTATGTGGTATGCCATCAGCGTGCGCGACCAGTTGGAAGCCCAACTGGAAGTGAATATCGACTATCACGGTATCCCGGCTGGACTGGTGGTCACGGACGGGCTTATCAGCAAAATCACAGTGCGTCTGCGCGGGCCGGTAGCTCTGCTGCGGGCCATACCGCAGCACAGGCTCAATGAATCCGTTGATCTCTCCCACATCACCAAGGGCGTCACGGTCGTACCGTTTACAGGAGAAAGTATCGGCCCGGCCCTGCGCGCCTTTGAGGTCGTGGACATCCAGCCCCCACGTCTGGTGGTCAGGGCAGATGCCCTGGTCGAACGCAGCGTCCCCCTGAAGGTAGAGGTTAGGTCTCCCCTGCGCGGTGGTGCGCTTAAGGTGGAAGACATCAAGGCCAGGCCGGATACGGTTATCCTGCGCGGGCCGGAATCCGTCCTGCTTGGCATAGACAGTCTGCCGGTGGAAATCACGCTGGACCCCAAGGCGTCCGACACCAGAGTACAGACCAGTGTGATCCTGGATACGCCCAGTCTGGTCACGGCCAGTCCCACCACCGTACAGGTAGGCTACAGCATCACCAGCGGGCGTACCGTTGTTTCACGGCGTTGCCGTGTGGCCTGGGCGGGCAGCAGCGAGGGGCTCAGACTGGAGCCACAGGAAGTACGCATCCTTGTAGAAGTCCCCGAAGCCCTGGCCAGGAGTGCCGACTATCTGGACAAGCTGAAGGTGCTTGTTACGCCGCCCAGGCTGGAACCGGGGCAGAGCAGGTCTGTGCCCATTGATTACCGTCTGCCCGATGGGATGAGTCTGCTCCAGCCAGCCCCAACCTCGGTCATGGTCAGCCGTGCGCCCCTGTCGGCACCTGCTGCCGGACAATAAGGAGTTGCTTTATGGAACGTCTTTTCGGTACGGATGGTCTGCGTGGCACTGTCAATACCTGGCCCATGACCGTGGATGTGGCCCTGCGGCTGGGCCTTGCAGCGGGGGTGCGCTTTCGGCGCGGGCCGCATCGTCACAAGGTCGTCATTGGCAAGGATACGCGTCTTTCCGGCTACATGTTCGAGTCTGCTCTCACAGCTGGCCTGTGTGCCGCCGGTATGCATGTCATCATGACAGGCCCCCTGCCTACGCCGGCCATCTCCTTTTTGACGCGCAGTATGCGGGCCGACCTTGGGGTTGTCATTTCTGCCTCGCACAATCCCTTTGCCGATAACGGCATCAAGTTTTTTGATGCCGATGGTTACAAGCTGCCTGACCAGACCGAGAATGAAATTGCCGAGCTTGTGCTGGCGCAGGACACGGTCTGGCCCTATCCAGAAGCCCGCAAGGTGGGCCGGGCCACCAAGATAGAAGACGCTGGCGGTCGCTACATCGTTTATACCAAGAGCTGTTTTCCCCCGCACCTCACCCTTTCCGGGTTGCGGATCGTGGTGGATTGCGCCAACGGTGCCAGCTACAAGGTGGCCCCTCTTGCCCTGGAGGAACTGGGGGCCGAGGTCATCCGGCTGGGGACAGAGCCAAATGGCGTCAACATCAATGATCACTGCGGTTCTCTCTATCCCGATGTGGTGGCGGCCAAGGTGCGTGAAGTACGCGCCGATGTGGGCCTTGCCCTTGATGGGGATGCCGACCGCCTGATCGTGGTGGACGAGCAGGGCAATATCCTGGACGGCGATCAGATCATGGCCCTGTGCGCACAAGCCATGATGGCGCGTGGCGAACTGCCCGGCAATATGCTGGTGGCCACGGTCATGAGCAATATGGCTCTGGAGATCTTCATGCGTGAACACGGCGGTACGCTCCTGCGTACCAATGTGGGAGATCGCTATGTGGTGGAGGCCATGCGGCGCGAAGGGGCCATGCTGGGCGGGGAGCAGTCCGGTCATTTGATTTTCAGGCAGTACAGCACCACTGGCGATGGTCTGCTGGCGGCCCTGCAACTCTTGCGTGTCATGCGTGAGAAGGAAAAGCCCCTTTCCGAACTGGCAGGTCTGCTGCGGCCCTTCCCGCAAAAGCTGGTCAATGTACGTGTAGAAAAACGTCTGCCCTTTGAGGAACGCCCGGCCATCGGCCAGGCTGTTGCCAGGGTGGAACAGGCCCTGGCAGGACGGGGCAGGGTGCTTTTGCGCTACTCCGGCACCGAGGCCCTCTGCCGTGTTATGGTGGAAGGAGAGGATGAAGACAAGGTTGCCCGTTATGCCGGGGAACTGGCCGAACTGGTAGCCCACGAATTGCGCTGAACCTTGCGGGGTACGAGTTTTCGCTTGCACTTAACCGATTTTTGAAAGAATATATCGTTGTGGTGTTGCACCGCAAGGTCATCATTGTTTGGGGACATATCAGGCTGCTGCCTGAAAAATAGGTTAGAGCGAACTGCCATTAAAAATGGCAGTAGCTCAGGCGGACGCGAGAGCGGACGCCCGCGCCGTAAGCAAGCGGAAAAACCACGCTTTTTTCCGCGAAGCGTAGGCAGCGTGACGATTGAAACACAGAGTGTTTCAATCAAAAATGCACTCGTGGACCAGCAAGACGTATCCTCGCGATACCAAATCAGCCGGAGGCGCGTATGAAAAACATTCGCAAGGTTATTATTCCGGTGGCCGGTTGGGGCACCCGCTCCTTGCCAGCAACCAAGAACATCCCCAAGGAAATGCTGCCCATCTACAACAAGCCTGTTATCCAGTACGTGGTGGAAGAAGCCCAGCGTGCCAAGATACAGGATGTCATCTTTGTCACCAACCGCGACAAGAGTGTGATTGAAGACCACTTTGACTACAACCTTCAGTTGGAAGGTGTGCTGGAGCGCGCCGGCAAGCTGGACAAGCTGGAGGAGATCCGCAAGGTGGCGGAAATGGTCAACATAATGTCCGTGCGCCAAAAGAAACAGCTTGGCCTTGGTCATGCCGTGCTCTGCGCCAAAGAGCTGGTCAAGGATGAGCCTTTTGCCATCATGGTGGGCGATGACCTCATGTTTGGCGGCGTTCCTGGCATTGGCCAGCTCATTGAGGTTGCCATTTCCGAAAAGATGCCCGTGGTTGGCGTGATGGAAGTACCGTGGGAAAAGGTCAACAAATACGGCATCATTGACGGGGACGAAGTTGCCCCCGGTGTCTTCCGTGTGCGGGACATGGTGGAAAAGCCCCGGCGGGAAGACGCCCCCTCACGCATGGCTATCGTAGGCCGCTATGTGCTGACGCCGGACATCTTTGACTACCTTGAAAAGGCAAAGCCCGGCCAGGGTGGGGAAATCCAGCTTACAGATGCCATGCAGGCCCTTGCCAAGGATCGCGGCATGATGGCTGTACGTATGTCCGGTATGCGTTTTGATGCCGGGGACTGGGCTGAATACCTCACAGCCAACATCTATTTTGCCTTGCAGGAAGAAGACCTGCGCTACGAACTGCTGGGGCTGCTCAAGAATTTTGTGCAATTCCAGTAGCCGCACGTCTTGCCGGTTTTTGCAAAGCCCATTGCGCCTGTCGCAATGGGCTTTGCCATGCCCGGTACATTCCTGGATCCTGCCATGTTTGCCCACTGTGCCCTGTTAAGTCCACCCTGGACTACCCTCAGCTATATCGCGCCGGACTGCTTCCCCAGGACATTCTGGCAGCCGGGGCTGCGGGTGGCCGTCCCCCTGGGCAAGGGGGGGCAAACAGCCCTGCGGGCAGCAGTTGTGCTGGAATTTACGGACACGCCCCCCCAGCTCCCGCCGGGAGTTGTCTGCCGTGAGTTGGGCTGGCCGCTGGAAGTGGAGCCTCTGCTGACGCCGGAACTCACAAACCTGGCCCAAGATCTGGCCAGACGGCAGGGAGTGGAGCCGGGTTATGTTCTTGGGCATGTACTGCCCCAGGGCTTGCGTCAGGCCCGTTTGCGTTTGCGCCATGTGCAGCGGCACGGGGCCACAGACATCAGTTTACGACAGGCCGCATTGGCAGAACCGGATGAACGTCTGCGGCTGGCACGGGCAGTTTGTGATGGCAGTATCTGCCTGTTACCTCCCGGCACGGATGCAGCCAGTGAGGAGCTGTGCCTTTTACAGGCTGACCCGCCGTGGCCGGTGCGGCCCTCGGCCAGCCGCCAGATTGCCATACTGGAATTTTTGCACGAGCAGGGCAGTGTCAGCCGCAAGCATTTGCTCAAAAGCCTGGGGGCTGCATCTGCACCGGCCCTGCAAAGTCTGCTCCGCGCCGGACATGTGGCCCTTGTCCGGCCAGAGATGGAAAGCGGGCCGGAACAGGAACTTTTGCCTCCGCCCCCTCTGCCGTTCCAGCTGAGTGAACAGCAAAACGCCGTCTTGACCGCACTTACGGCACAACTGGATGGAGGCAGGGCGGTCAGTTGCCTTTTGCACGGCGTTACCGGCAGCGGCAAAACGGCTGTGTATCTGGAATTGGCGCGCACCTGCCTTGCCCGTGGCAAAAGTTTGCTCCTGCTGGCCCCGGAGGTAGCCCTGGCCCACAAGCTGCGGCGTGATGCGGCCTGTGCCCTGCCGGATGTGCCGCTCTATCTCTATCACGGCTACCAGACGTCCAGTCAGCGGGAGGCCACCTGCCGCGCACTGGCAGCCCGGCGAGAGCCATGCCTGGTGGTGGGGACGCGCTCGGCCCTGTTTCTGCCCATTCCTGACTTGGGCTGTATCGTTCTGGATGAAGAGCACGACGCCTCCTTCAAGCAGGACGATGGCTTCAGTTATCAGGCCAAGGAGGTGGCCTGGTCGCGTATGGCGCATAGTCAAGGGCTGCTCCTGCTGGCTTCGGCCACGCCAGACATCAAAACCTTCCACGCCGCCAGTAGTGGCCGTCTGCCCCTGCTGCGTCTGCCGGAACGGATAGGCGGCAAGGCCCTGCCGCCGGTGGAACTGGTGGACATCAGCAAGCTGCCCGCCGCTGGCAGCGATGGCAACATCCTGGCCTCCACCTGTGAGGCTGCCCTGCGCGAGGTGATCGCGCGGGGGGAGCAAGCCGTGGTTCTGCTCAACCGGCGCGGCTATGCCCCACTCATGTACTGCCTTGCCTGCGGCAGCACCCAGCGTTGCCCCCAGTGCGAAATTGGCCTGACCTACCACAAGGGGCGGGAAAAACTGGTCTGCCACTACTGCGGCCACAGTCGGCCCTTTCCTGCCCCCTGTGACAAATGCAAGGGCATGGACTTCCTGCCGCTGGGCGAGGGGACGGAGCGTCTGGCCGAGCAGCTTTCTGTGCTGGCCGGGCAGCCTGTACTGCGGCTTGACCGTGACAGCACCCGCCGCCCCGGTCGGATGGAGGAGATCCTGGCAGCCTTTGCCCGGCAGGAAGTCCCTATCTTGGTGGGGACGCAAATGCTCTCCAAGGGCCATCACTTCCCGCAGGTAACGCTGGCTGTGGTGGCTGATGGTGACCTTGGCCTGAACCTGCCGGATTACCGGGCTGCGGAGCGGACTTTTCAGCTTTTGCTCCAGTCGGCCGGGCGGGCCGGACGGGGAGAAAAGGCGGGCAGGGTGCTGATACAGACGCGGGATGTCAGCCATTATTGCTGGCAGTATGTCCAAAGCGGCGATTATGAGGGCTTTTATGCGGCAGAGCTGGCCCGGCGGCAAAAGTGGCGGTATCCTCCCTTTGTGCGCCTTGCTCTGATGCGTTTTTCCTTTGCACAGGAAGACGCTGGGGGCATGGCAGCCCTGAATGAACTGGCAGCAGCCATGCGTGTGCATGCCCGTGAACTGGGGGTGCAGATGCTTGGCCCGGCCCCGGCACCTCTGGCCTTGCTGCGGGGGCGGCGGCGTTATCATTGCCTGCTCAAGGCGGCAGACTGGCCCCCTTTGCGACAACTCTATTTTTGTGCCAAGGCACACGCTGCTGCACGCCCGCTGCGCCTCTCTCTTGACCTCGACCCCGTCAGCATGTTATAATATTTAACTATACTTTGTTGAAAGTTGTCTCTTTCTGGCAGTCTTTCCTGCCATATCCTTGTGTTTCTTTACATTTGGGGGGATAATGAAAGTATTTCGCGCGATCATACTGGCCTGTCTGCTGGTTTGCGGCAGTGCCGCTACGGCCCTTGCCGAAGGTTTTGCCCTGTATGAATGGAGTGCCCGTGGCCTTGGTCTGGCGCAGGGCATGGTGGGGCGCGCAGACGATGCCTCGGCCATTGCCTACAACGGCGCGGGCATAACCCAGTTGCCCGGTACGCATATGATGGGCGGCCTGGCCTTCATCGCGCCTATGGGGACGCTGGACCTGGAACAGGGCGGCACTTCTCATTCCACCACCACCAAGCCCAGGACGTGGATGGCCCCGCACGCCTATGTGACCCATCAGCTCAACGACCAGTTCTGGCTGGGCCTTGGCATGTTCTCCCGCTTTGGCGTGGGCAACAGCTATGATGAGAGCTGGATGGGCAAGTATAACGTCTATGACGTAGGCTTGCAGACCTTTTCCGTAGTGCCCACTATCGCCTGGAAGATAAACGACGTGGTTTCCGTCTCCGCTGGGCCGGAAATCCTGTACGCTGATATTTATATCAAGAATAAGGTTCCTACATTCGTAGGGACAATGCCGCTGATTGATAATGATATGAAGATCCAGGGGGACGGCTGGGGTATTGGTGCCCACTTTGGCCTGCACCTGCGCTTCAACGAGCAGTGGTCTCTGGGCCTGGCCTACAAGAGCCAGATGACCCTCAATGTCAGTGGCAAGGCCAAGTTTGGACAGCAAAGTCCCCACAAAATCTCCGGTCTTCCCCCTGCCCAAGACACCGATGTGGAAGCCACAGTACAGCTGCCGGATTCGCTGGCCTTGGGTATTGCCTACAAGCCGCTGGATAATCTGAGCTTTGAAGTGGGCACCATCTGGACGCGCTGGTCCACCTACAATGCCCTGAACATGTATTTTGACAGCGGCTATTCCTCCATCAACAACAAGGAATGGCGCGACAACTGGACGTTCAACGCCAGTGTGGAATACAAGCCCCTGGACTGGTGGGCCTTGCGTGCGGGTGTTTCTCACGAAACTTCCCCCGTCAACGAAGATCACGCAGATTTCTGGATGCCCACCAATGGTCGTACCACATTGCACCTGGGTACGGGCTTCAACTGGAACAACTGGACGGTTGACCTTGCCTATGCCCACATCTGGGTCAATTCCATCGGTTATGGGTCTACCGATGCATCGGGTATTGCGTCTGTGCCACCTACTATGCAGAGAATTACTGGCGAATCCAAGAACGTCCACGCCAATCTGTATATGTTTTCCATTGGCTACAGTTTTTAGCATACAGCAGGAGTCCCGGCAGGGCCGGGATTTCCTTATAGATAAGCCCTTGAATGAGCCGCCCCTGTGGGTGGCTCATTTCACGCCCTGGCTTCATGTAACTATTCTGTTGCAGCAAACAAAAAGCCTTGCTTTTTTGCATGATATGGAATAAACAAATTTTTTGCGCGGCGATTTTGCAATGCCCTGATGGCAAGGGCTGGCCGCCCGAAGCAGATATTTCTTTTTTGCATATACGGAGGACAGTATGAGCAAGGAATGTATTTTTTGCGGCAAAAAGCCCCAGGGCGGTAATCTGGTCAGCCACTCCAACATCAAGACCAAACGCCGCTTCAACCCCAATTTGCAGCGTGTTCGCCACCAATTCCCTGACGGCAGCGTCCGTACCCTTAATGTGTGTACCCGTTGTCTGCGTTCCGGCGTGGTGACCAAGCCTGTGGCCCGCAAGCAGGGCTAACGGAGTCCACATACAGTTTGCCAAGCCCCGACAGTTTCTGCCGGGGCTTTTTGTGTATGCCTTCCCCTCCGTACAGCCGCAAGGCGGCCCCCCAGATGCGTTCTTTGCCCTTGTATCGGCAACGCAACGAACTACGTCTTTGGCGCAGACCAGCCAGACTGCCCTTTGCCTGGCGCAACATCAGCGGGCCAGATGGACTGACCGGGTACATCCAATGGCGGGACTGGCGGCTTGTGCTGGATGCCTGCCGTATCCCGTATCAGGCCATCACCGTGCGAGGCCGCCAGTTTGTGTATGTGCCGCCGCTCTATGAAGCTCTTGCCCTGCACGAAATACACGGCTACGCGGCCGAGGGGGCGCGTACGCTTGAGACATCGCAACAGGCCTCGGCTCATCCCCTCGCGCCACTCAGTCTGATTTTTTTGCTCCCCCTGTTACTCTGGCACGGCTTTCGAGTTGGTTGGTGGGTTGCACCAGCCTTTTTGCCGCCGGTCAGCCAGTGGCTAGCTGCGGGTTCGCTGGACAGTGTCATGCTCATTGTCCATGCCCAGTACTATCGGCTGCTGACCGCACTCACCCTCCATGCGGATGCCAGCCATCTTATGGGGAATCTGGCCTTTGGGGGTCTCTTTCTCTTTTTACTGGCGCGGCTTTGCGGTATTGGGCATGCTCTACTGCTGGGTATTGTGGGGGGGACTGTGGGCAATGCCCTGAGCCTGCTGATACATAAACTGTCGTTCATGTCGGCTGTGTTCCTGGGGCAGGGGGCTTACAGCAGCATGGGTTTTTCCACCGTGCTGTTTGCCCTGATCGGTGCATTGGCCGGGCTTATGTCATGGCAGCAGGACAGAAAGCGGGTACTCTGGCCTGTAGCCGCAGCGGCAGCCCTTTTATCCATGCTGGGAGCTGGTGATGGTGATACGGACTATGCTGCCCATGTCTGCGGGCTTGTGGCCGGTATCGCGCTGGGGCTGGGCAAGGGATACTGGTGCAGCAGGCACTGGGCCGAACCGCCACAATGGCTGGCCGGACTGACAGCCCTTGCCCTGCCCACAGGGGCCTGGTGCATGGCCTTTGCTTCAAGTTAAAAAATAAGGAAACAAATGCCCCCAGCCTGTATTATCAGTGCCTGTCTGGCCGGTATCCCCTGTCGGTATGATGGCAACAGCAATGCCGTCCCTGCTCTGGTACGCCTTGCGGCCACTGGACAGGCTCTGCCCCTCTGCCCGGAAGTACTGGCCGGGCTGCCCATCCCCCGTCCGGCCTGTGAACTCTGCGCCGGACGTATCCGCAGCCGTGAGGGCAGCGATCTTACAGAGCAGTTTCGTCACGGTGCAGAACAGGCACTTGCCCTGGCATTGCAGCAGCCCTGCCGGACGGCCATCCTTAAAAGCCGTTCTCCCTCCTGTGGCTTTGGGCAAATCTATGACGGCAGTTTCAGCCATCGGCTGTGCCCTGGTGATGGATTGTGGGCTGCCCTGTTACGCAGGGCCGGATTTCAGCTTTTTTCCGAGGAAGATCTGCCGCCAGACCTGTATACTATGATGGACAGCAGTGGGGGAGAGCGTTGATGCCTGTGCTGGCCGTGGGTCTGCTACGCTGACCCTGCATGACAGGGATGGATTTTATACGCACACAGGCGGAAATCTATTGACCTGCATGGAAAAAGAGAGGATTTTAGCACCTGACAGTATGCCAGCCTGACGGGAACAAAAATTTGTGCGCCGACGTGCCGTGGTCTGTGTGTCTATTCAATTTGGGGAAGGAAGATGGAAGGTTTTGATGTCGTCATCATAGGTGCCGGGCCGGGGGGCAGTAAGGCTGCAAAAATCCTTGCCAGCAGCGGTAAAAGCGTAGCCCTGATCGAAGACACTCACTGGGGCGGCGTCTGCCTCAACTGCGGCTGCATCCCTACCAAGCTCCTGCTGGGTGCAGTTGCCCCCAAGGGCCTGTTGCGGGGGCTGGAACGGCAGCGGGTGGGCACAGGCAGCCTTTCTGTAGACTATGCGGCATTGCAGAAGCGTGTGCAACGCTTTACCGGGGCCAGCAGTCAGGCCCTTGCCAAGGGTTTGACCCAGGCCGGGGTACGCCTTTTTAACGGACGCGGTGTCTGCCGTGATGCCCGGCATGTAGATGTGCTGGATGCAGAAGGCAGTGTGACGGCAAGTTTGGCAGCCGGATATATCATCCTGGCCACCGGCTCACGCCCGGCTGCTTTCCCCGGCTTGGAGCCTGACCACGATGCCGTGCTGGACAGCACCGACCTGCTCAACACCCCAAGCCCGCCCCAAAGCCTGCTTATAGTTGGGGCCGGAGCCATTGGCCTTGAGATGGCAGATTTTTTCGGGGCCATGGGCTGTGCTGTTACCGTGGTGGAGGCTGCCCCCCAACTTGCCCCCACAGAGGACAGCGATGTGGCGCAGGAGCTGGAAAAATTACTGCGCAAAACTGGCCTGACCTCTCTTGTGGGAGTACGGGCCTCTTCCCTTGTCAGCCGCAATGATCAGGCCGTGCTGACCCTGGAGGATGGGCGGGAACTGACCGCCGACAAGGCTCTGGTTGCTGTGGGCCGTAAGCCCAATACGGATGGGCTTGGGGTCAAGGCTGCGGGTGGCAGCCTTGACCGGCGCGGCTATATCCAGACAGACGACTGGCTGCGGGCAGCCCCGACAGTGTACGCCATTGGCGATGTCAACGGGCGCACATTGCTGGCACACGCTGCCGAGCATCAGGCCGTGCATGTGGCGCGGCAGATTTTGGGGCTGGAGAGCGGAGCTTACGAATCCGGCCCGGTGCCATCCTGCATCTATGGCAGTCTGGAAGTCATGCGCGTGGGACAAACTGCGCGCGAAGCCAGGGCTGCCGGTGGCGAAGTGGCTGTTTCACGCGCACCGCTCATTGCCAATGCCATCGCGCAGGCAGGTGGAGACCCGGCGGGCTTCATCAAGGTGGTCTGGCATGAGGGGCGCATGGCAGGCATTGCCGCCCTTGGACACCATGTTTCCCATCTGGTGACTGCGGCCCAGCTGCTTGTGCTGGGGCAATACCATGGCGACAGGATGCACCAGTTCATGTTTGCCCATCCCACACTGGATGAGGCTTTGGCTGCTGCCATAACTGCCCCGCGTGAAAGCGCGTAGGGCATTGTCTTTTCCGGCCATGCCGGACAGGACAACCCGTAAGACCATAACCCATACCCCTATCTGCGGTCATGCCGCAAGGAGAAAGCCCATGTCCTATGTACAGCAAGTCATGGATGACCTGAAAGTCAGATACGCACATCAGCCTGTATTTTTGCAGGCCGCGCAGGAAGTGCTGCAAAGCCTTCAGCCAGCATTGGACAAGAACAAAAAATACCAGGAACACAAGATCCTGGAACGCATCGTGGAGCCTGAGCGCGTCATCTCCTTCCGCGTGGATTGGGTGGATGACAAGGGCCAGGTCCAGGTAAACCGTGGCTACCGCGTTCAGTACAATTCGGCCATCGGCCCTTACAAGGGGGGGCTGCGCCTTCACCCCAGCGTGAATCTGGGGGTGCTGAAGTTTCTTGGCTTTGAGCAGATATTCAAGAATGCTCTGACAGGCCTGGCCCTCGGCGGTGGCAAGGGTGGTTCCGACTTTGACCCCAAGGGTAAGTCCGACAATGAGATCATGCGTTTCTGCCAGGCTTTCATGACAGAATTGCACCGCTACATCGGGGCTACAATCGACGTGCCTGCCGGGGATATTGGTGTGGGCGCACGCGAAATCGGCTATATGTATGGTCAGTGGAAACGCCTGACCCGGAGCTTTGAAGGGGTGCTTACGGGCAAGAATGTCCTTTACGGGGGATCGCTGGCCCGTACCGAAGCCACGGGCTATGGGGCAGTTTATTTTGCTCAGAGCATGCTTGAAGCCCGCAATGATGGCTTTGAGGGCAAGGTTTGCGCTGTTTCCGGCGCGGGTAACGTGGCTACCTACTGCTGCCAGAAGCTCTGGCAGGTGGGGGCCAAGCCTGTTACCCTGTCTGATTCGCGTGGTATGATCTATGACCCCGAAGGCATCAAGGTAGATGTCCTCAAGCAGGTCAAGGAAGTGGAGCGCGCACCCCTTACCCGTTATGCAGAGCTGGTTCCCTCGGCCAAATATACTCCGGTGACAGAATACCCGCAGGGACGCAATGCCGTCTGGTCTGTCCCCTGCGATGTGGCTTTCCCCTGCGCTACGCAGAACGAGCTGAACCTGGCCGATGCCGAGACCCTACTGGCCAATGGCTGCAAGTGTGTGGCCGAAGGGGCCAACATGCCCTCCACCCTTGAGGCTGTCCATGCCTTCCTGAAGGCTGGTATTGCCTTTGGCCCGGCCAAGGCCGCCAATGCCGGTGGCGTGGGCACCAGCCAGCTTGAAATGGCCCAGAATGCCAGCATGCAAAGCTGGACGTTTGATGCCGTGGATGCCGGACTCAAGGGCATCATGAACACCATCTACACCAATGCCGCCAACACGGCCGAGGAATTTGGCCAGCCCGGTAACCTTGTGCTTGGGGCCAATATTGCCGGTTTCCGCAAGGTGGCAGATACCATGATCATGCTGGGTGTGTAGAAGACACAAACAGGTAAGATAAAAAAGCGGGGCTGGCAAAGATCTGTTGTACAGATAGTTGCCAGCCCCGAAACATGATGGCTGTAAAATCAAGGAGTTATGCCCGGTCGTCGGCCATTTCTGTGGCTATCTGGCGAAAAGTCTCCTGCAGGGCAGAAAAGGCATCCACCACGTCCGGGTCAAACTGGCTGCCACGTCCCTCAAGGATGATGCGGCTGGCATCTTCATGGCTCATGGGAGGCTTGTAAACCCGCTTGCTGGTCAGGGCGTCATACACATCGGCCACGCTCATCAGGCGTGCCGCCAGCGGGATCGCAGATCCTTTCAGCCCTTGCGGGTATCCCTTGCCGTCCCAGCGTTCATGGTGGCAATAGGCAATGTCGCTTGCCATCTGCAAAAAGGAATTATTGCCCAGCATACGTTCTGCCTTTTCCAGAACAGCCCGGCCCAGCACCGTGTGTTCCTTGATAGCATCGTATTCTTCGGGGGTGAGCTTGCCGGGCTTGCGGAGAATGGCATCGGCAATGCCTACCTTGCCCACATCGTGCAGCGGGGCCGAAAGATCAAGCCAGTAGATGGTATTGCTGTCCAGCTCTCTGGCATGGGGGGGCTGCTGGCTCATGTGTTCGGCCAGGGCGCGGACATAGGCGCGTGTGCGCTGGATGTGTTCGCCGGTTTCGGGGTCACGCCATTCTGCCAGAGAGGCCATGGCGTGAATGGTGGCCTCCTGCGTAGCCTGCAGTTGCTGTGTGCGCTCCATGACCAGCTCCTTAAGGCGGTCACGATAGAGTTTGATTTCCATCTGATTGGCTACGCGCTTGCGTATCAGAGAAATCTGAAAGGGTTTTTTGATGTAGTCGTCTGCCCCCAGAGAAAGGCCCATAGCTTCATCATTCTCACCATCCTGTGCGGTGATGAAGATGACGGGAATATCGCGGGTAGCCTCTGATTTTTTCAGCGCGGTACAAACCTCGTAGCCGTTCATGCCGGGCATGATGATGTCCAGCAGGATGATGTCTGGTGCAGGGTCTCCGGCGGCCAGCCGCAGGGCGTCCTTACCGTTTTTGGCAAACATGATGGTATAATCGCTGCGCAGACTTTCGCTCAGGATGCGCAGATTTTCTGGGGCGTCATCCACCAGCAGGATACGCCCGCTTACGCTGGGAGCAGGGGGGGCAGTTTGGGCGTTCATGGCTACTCCTTCATCAGGGGGGTGAGCCGGGGGGCCAGCGCGATCGCCATATCCCGAACAAGGCGGCTTTGCGCCTGCACCAGCAGGTCATAGCTTTGTGTGGCCTCGGCCTCACTGGCCGGGGCGGCATTACCCGTAATGGGTTCTTGCGCTGTGTGGATGCCTCGTCCCAGAATCATGCCGCTTCTGTCCTGTAATGTCCAGCGGGCTTCCAGCACAGCCGTACCGGCCAGTTTGCCGTCAAGCCGCTGGATTTCTACGAGGAGGACATAATCCCCCCCGCCATCGGCATCCACAGGCAGCACGTCTATGCCGCTGGTCAGTAGGGAGGGACTGAGACCCGCCTGCAGGACACGGGCAATGCCCTGACCCAGCGGTTCGGCCCAGGCGTGAAATTCTGCTATGATCAGGCGGTTTTGCCCTTCCACCCGGCTGACGATGCCGGTGCGGTCAAGATAGGCTGGCAGGGATACCGGGGCCAGTCGCAGGCTTGTGCGCGGCAGGCCCTGGGCGGCAACAAGCCCCAGAGAGCTTTCAAGCAGATAATAGTTTGTGGGTGTGCTGCGCCCGCAGGCGGCCAGCAAACAGAGCAGGAGAAGAAGGGGGATTGTCCGGCGCATCAGCGTATTCCTTGTCTGCCACGGAGCAGGGCTTCGGGATTGCGTTCAAGCATGTCGGCCAACTGGCGCAGGGCGCGCACAGTGGCGATGGTTTCCCTGAGCAGTTGGCGCGTGTCCATGAGAATGGGAGAATTTTTGTCCAGCAAACCCTTGGCAGAGCTTGTAAGCTGGTTGAGCTGATCTGCCGCCTTGTTGAGGCTGTGCATGGCATCTCGCAGGCTTGCCAGGGTGGCTGGTACCTCCTGCTGTACAGCTCTGGCCGTATCGTCAATGGCAGTACGCAGCGGGCTTGCCGTGAGTATTTGCTGGGTTTCGGCAAAGGTGGCGGCAAAGGCGGCAATGCCTTTCTTGAGGCTGTCGTCAGCCAGTGCATCAGAAATGTTGATGACAATATCGGTCAGGGCGTGCCCCAGTTCATCCAGCGGCAGTTTGGCCAGCGTGCGCTGCAAGGTGTCGATGGGCGAGGGCAGGGTGGGTATCTCCAGTACATCACCCCTGGCATGGAACTGAGCCGGGGTATCGGGGTGAAAGTTCAGCTCGATGCGGTATTGGCCTGTGATCATGCTCTGGAGCTGAAGGCGCGCGCGCAACCCTTCGGAAATCATGCGCCGCAGGATGCGTTGTTCCTGCTCTTCTGTAATTTGTTCGCCGGATCTGTGAGCAAAGCTGTCATTCCTGATGCGGATGAAGACCGGTATCCTGACCAGAGGATCTGCGCTGGCAGTTTTATCCGTGTTGTCTGCCCTGGCGGAGAGACTGCCGGGGCGCACCACCAGATTGATACGGCTGACAGTGCCCAGCGGTACACCCCGAAAAACCACGGGCGCGCCAACGGCAAGGCCGCTTACCGAACCGTCAAAGTAAAGTACATATTCGGTATCATCCTTGAGGAAGTTGCCGCTGCCAAGCAGAGTAAGGCCAAGGGCCAGCAGGCCGATGGCCCCCAGCACAAATGCCCCCACGGTTGTTTTGTATGCCTGTGATGTCATGGCTGTCTGTCCTTGCAGGGATGCCCCACTGTCAGGGTATCGTTTTCGCCTCCACGGGTCAGAAAAAGACGGGCTGCCGGGTCGGTGTGCCTGTCGCGCAGCAGCTCGCCAGGATTGCCACGGGCCTTGACCGTGCGGCTTTGGGCATCCAGAAAAATGCTGTTATTGGCAATGGCATAGATGCTTGCCAGCTCGTGTGAGACGATGACAAAGGTTGTGCCAAGCGTGTCGCGCAGTTCAAGGATGAGGTCATCCAGCAAACGCGAGCTTACAGGGTCTAGCCCAGCTGAAGGCTCGTCCAGAAAAAGTATCTGCGGGTCAAGGGCCAGGGCTCGCGCCAGCCCCGCACGCTTGCGCATCCCCCCGCTGATTTCGGAAGGGTAGTAGTCCTCAAAACCGGCCAGTCCGACCAGTGCCAGCTTGAGTGAGGCTTGGCGGCGAATGTCCTCCGGGCCGAGGTCTGTGTACTGCTGGAGGGGCAAACCGACATTTTCAGCCAGGGTCATGGAGCTCCAGAGGGCACCGGCCTGAAAGAGTACCCCTGCCTGCCGCATGATGTGCCGTCGGTTTTCCTCATCCCCGTTCCAGAAGTCTTGCTGGCCATAGAGTACCTGGCCTTTTTGGGGTGACTTCAGCCCCATCAGGACACGCAAAAGCGTACTTTTACCGCAGCCCGACCCCCCCATGATGAAAAAAATGTCTCCCTGCCGCACATCAAAACTCACATCACGCATCAGCACATAGTCGCCATAGCCTACCTGAAGGCCGCGTACGGAGATTTTGTCTGGGGGAGTTGCAGAAGACATGAGACTTAGACCTTGAGGATGTTACAGATGATCGTGATGATGGCCGTCATCACGATAATACCCACAATGGAATGAACTACCGCTGTGGTAGTGGCCTGACCAACGGCCTGGGCACTGCGACCGCAGCGCATACCCTGATAGCAGCCCGCAAGCCCAATAACCACGCCAAAGACAGTGGCGTAGGCCAGCCCGATAAGTACATGCTTGAAAGGTACCATTTGCACTGTGGCGTTGATATACTCGGCCGGGCTGAGGCCCAGCATGAGCACTGCTACCAGAAAGCCACCCAGAATACCCATGATGTCTGCATACAGCGTCAGCAGTGGAACCATCAGGGTCAGGGCCAGGATGCGCGGTAAGACAAGAAATTCTGTGGGGGAAAGCCCCAGGGTGGCAAGGGCATCCACCTCTTCGTTGACCTGCATGGTACCAATAAGAGCCGCATGGGCCGCGCCCACCCGGCCAGACATGACCACACCCACCATCACCGCACCCATGACGCGCAGCATACCAATGCCCACAAGCCCGGCCACATAGATTTGCGCCCCAAACTGGGTAAGCTGCACTGCGCCCACAAAGGCAAGGATCAGCCCGAAAAGCAGACTGGTGATAGAGATGATGGGCAGTGCCCGCACACCAGATTCGTGCATGGCAGCAAGCAGATCCTGCGGTCGCATACAGCTGCGGGCTGTCAGCAGACGGGCATGGGAAATGGCAACATCGCCAAGGAAGGACAGAAAATCCGCGATACCGGGCCACAGTTGCAGGACGTGTTCACCCAGTCGGCTTACAAAGTTCCCTGTGCGTGCGTGTCGGGCTGCCCCTTCCTTGGGCGGCACGGCAAAGGCAAGCTGGATAAGGCGTTGCAGACCATCGGGCAAGTCCATCTCTACGGTCAGATCGCGCTGACGGGCAATTTGCACGGCGGCTGTCAAAAAGGTCAGCAGGCCAGTGTCCCATGCTTCCAAACCGGTGGCCACAAGGCGCAGCCCGTGGATGCCGTTGCCCGCAAGGCCGTCCAGGGCCGGTGTGGCAGCGTCCGGCCAGGGTTCCGTCATCCGCCAGACACCTCCTACGCGGATTTCCCAGATTGGCCCTTTGGCCGCAGCATTGACTTGCGGACTTGATTTCATCCTTATACTATAGCCAGCGGAAGGCATCTGCGCAAGCCGTTGATGCCGTAAACGGCCAAACTTCGCGCAGGCATTCCCCAACCCCAACCCCTTACGCCATGTCATTAAAAGAACGCCTTGGCCTCACGGATGATCCGCTGTTCCTGATGGACGGCTCTGCCTTCATATATCGTGGTTTTTTTGCCAACAGGAATATGCAGCGTTCCGATGGTTTCCCCACCAATGCGCTGGTGGTGGTGACGCGGGTACTGCTGCGTATCCTGCGCGAAGAAGACCCCCGCTATTTCGTCTTTGTCAAGGACGGGCGCGGCAAGAACTTTCGGCATGATTTGTTCCCGCTCTATAAGGCCAATCGGGATGCCATGCCCGAAGACCTGGTGCGGCAGATAGAACCTGTCCAGCGCATGGTAACGGCTCTTGGTTTGCGCCTTGAAATTTCGGAAGGCTGTGAGGCCGATGACTGCATTGCTTCGCTGGCGGCGCGCTTTTCCGGGCAGCGACCGGTAATCATCGTCAGTGGGGATAAAGACCTGAAGCAATGCCTTGGCCCCAATGTCTATATGTGGGATCCCGGCACCAGGGAAGAAAAGCTGCTGGACGAAGCTGCTTTCCGTGCCGAAACCGGGCTGGATCCGGCCTGTTGGCCTGATATGCAGGCACTCATTGGAGATACCAGCGACAATATCCCCGGTGTACCGGGCATAGGGCCAAAGACAGCTGCCAGGATTTTTACCCTCTGTCCCGGCCTTGAGGAGATCCGTGATCATTTTGACCGGCTGCCCCCCAAATTACAGGACAAACTGCGTGACCACCTCGACAAGATGTTCCTCTGGCGGGAGTTGACAAGCCTTTCACGGGACAGGTGCGCCAATATCAGTTTGGAAGATCTGGTTGTGCGCCCGCTGGATGTGGGGGCCTGTCACAGCCTGGCCGAGGAATTTGAACTCACCGCCCTCAGGCGGGAAATGGCCGCCCTTGTCCGGCGGCAGGAACGCGAAGGGCGGCAGGTTCAGGAGGGGGAGACCTCTCTTGACGCGTCCACCGTGTTGCAATCGGCATCCTTGCAACCATCGTCCCCGCAACAGATCGGCCTGTTGGGCCTCTTACAGGACTCGCGCACCACCTCTTTGCCAGAAGTGGCAGAACTGGCCGATTTGCCGGACTGTACGGGGGAGACAGTGGCCCTTGTCTGGCCGCAGGGCAGTCAGCAGCCGCCTCATCTGGCTGTGGAAGGCAGCAGGAAGGCCCTGTGCTGGACAGGCCGGATGGATAACCTCTGCTCCTGGCTGGGCAAGGCACGGCAACTGGTGCTGGCAGATTTGAAAGCCCTGCTGGTGGCGGCCCCCTGCTGGCGTACTCTGCTGGGGGGGGAGTTTACTGGCTGCCCGGCGGTTTTTGATTTGGGACTGGCCGCCTATTTGCTGGAACCAGAAGACGCTGATTATGGCTGGCCTCGTCTGGCAAGTCGTTGGGCCAATGCCCTGGGCGTCCCGGCAGAAAGCCCGGCCCTGCTGGCATTGGGCATGGCCCACGCTCTGGCAGAGCGGCTGGAGGCACAGGGGCTGCGCCAGCTCTATGACAGTCTGGAACTGCCCCTCACACCCGTACTGGCCGCAATGGAAGGACGGGGCGTGGCCATCGACGCATCGGCTTTTCAGCTTTTCTTGCACGATGTGCAGGGGCAGCTTGATGCCCTGACTGCCGCTGTTTACGAGGCAGCAGGGACGCGTTTCAACATCCGCTCGGCCCAGCAACTGGGCGAGGTATTGTTTGAAAAGCTCAAGCTGGAAACGTCCCGCAAGACCAGGGGGGGGCAACTTTCTACCAGCCAGCAGGCACTGGAAAAACTGGCCGGACAGCATAGCGTGGTGGACAGTATCCTGCAATACCGTAAGCTGGAAAAAATGCGCTCCACCTATCTGGATCCCCTGCCACGGCTGGTGGACGCACAGGGGCGTATCCACACAACCTTCAACCAGAAGGCCACGGCCACCGGGCGGCTTTCTTCCAGCAATCCCAACCTGCAAAACATCCCTGTACGTGGCCCTCTGGGCAAGCGGATGCGGGCCTGTTTCATTGCCGGGCCGGGGCAGGCACTGGTTTCGGCTGACTATTCTCAGGTGGAACTGCGGGTATTGGCCCATATGTCACAGGACGCTGCCCTGCTGGATGCCTTTCGTCAGGGACAGGACATCCACGCCCGCACGGCGGCCCTCATCTATGACATACGCCCGGAGGAGGTCAGCCCGGAGCAGCGTCGCAATGCCAAAACCATCAATTTTGGGCTGGTCTATGGGATGGGGGCGCAAAAGCTGGCTCAGGAGCTTAAAATAAGCCTTAATGAAGCGCGGGACTTTATTGCCCGCTATTTTGCCCGCCTGACTGGATTGAAAGCCTTTTATGAGCAGGTAGAGGCTTCGGCCAGGGAGTTGGGATATGTGACCACCCTGGCCGGGCGGCGGCGACCCGTGCCGGATATTGCTTCTTCCAACGGGCAGGCCAGTGCATTGGCCCGACGGCAGGCCATCAATACCGTCATTCAGGGGTCTGCGGCAGACATCATCAAACTGGCCATGCTGGCTGTGGCGCAGGATGGGACACTGCACCGACTGCAAGCCCGTCTGCTCCTGCAGGTGCATGACGAGTTGCTGCTGGAAGTGCCTGAGCCTGACGCGGCAGAAGCTGGCCAGCGTGTGGCGCAACTCATGCAGGACGTAGCTCCGGGAGGGCAGCCCCTGGCCGTGCCGCTGTTGGTGGACTGGGGCCTTGGGGCAAACTGGGGTATGGCCCACTGAGGACATGGCAACCTCAAGAAAAAGGAGCAATCATGCCGGAACAGACTGACGACCTCCTTGCCCGGATCGTCCAACTGGCACGCGTGCCGGAACACTCTCCCGGCCTGATGCAGGCCATGTCGCAGGGGATGCCCTTTTGTGTGGGAGATTACTTTTTTATCCACGATGAAGATTGGCTGATGGCAGTGGCCTATCCCCTGCGCGGGACATACAGCCACGCTGCCTTTGAGGTGGCACTGACCGAGGCTGTGCGCCGTTGTGGCGGGGAGGGGATAAACTGCTGGGCCGTGGGGCCGGATCTGCCACCGCGCCTCCAGCCCCACGTCATGGATAGGGATCGTTTTCATGTATTGCCTGCTGCGGCGCAACCACCCGCCCGTCTGCGTTCTGCCCTGCGCCGGGCCAGCCAGTGTCTGCATGTGGAGGAGGGGACTGTTTTTACAGCGGAGCATCGGCGACTCTGGGCAGAATTTTTAGGCCGTGCCGACCGGGGCGAAGCCGCACCGCTGGCCCCGCATGTGCGGGAGCTGTATGCCCGCACTCCTGAAGCTCTGGACGGGGCAGACGGGCATTTGCGCCTTCTGGATGCCCGCGATGGACAGGGGCGGCTGGTGGCTTGTCTGCTGCTGGACTATGCCCCGCAGAACTTTGTGGCCTACATCCTTGGCGCACACTCCCGCACGCATTATGTACCGCACGCCGCTGACCTGCTTTTTGCCGCCATGCTTGAACGTGCCCGCACCAGCGGCAAGCGTTTCATCCATCTGGGGCTGGGCGTCAACGAGGGTATCCTGCGCTTCAAGAAAAAATGGGGAGCCGTACCCTCATGGCCCTATCTCATGGCCGACTGGCGGCAGGAGGCTCCGCGTTCCAGTTCCGGCGTGGCCCGTGAACTGGCTCTGGCCTTTTTGCGCTCCGGCAGTGGGGTGAGCAAGCGGCAGCTGCTGGCCCAGCTTGTGGAGCAGCGTCCCTTTGCCATGCTCTGGCAGGTGGAAAAGGCCGGGCGCGTCTCGTGGATTGGCGGCACGGCGCATTTTTTCCGTTATTCCTTTGAAGATTCATTCCGCAAGCTTTTTCGCGAGGTGGACAACGTCATTTTTGAAGGCCCGTTGGACGATACCTTTATGGTCGATGTGGACAGGAATGGCAAAAGCCTGCCACCGGGCAGTATCCCATTGTTGGAGCAGCTTACTGAAGAAGAAATCCGTCAACTGGAACGTGTGGTGCGTGGGGCAGAGGGGCCGTGGCTGCGCCGTCTGAACATGGAATCTCCTAAAAAGGCGGATGTGCGGGATATTTTGGGCACCATGCGACCGTGGTGTGCGTTCTTCAGTCTGTGGACGGCCTTTCTGGAGCGTATGGGCTGGCGCAGTTCTGTGGATATGGAGGCGTGGCGCATTGCACGGGACATGGGCCGCAACGTCATGGGTATGGAAAATCTTGAGGAGCAGCTTGCCTCACTCAATTCCGTACCTGTAGAGCGGGTGCTGGCCTATTTTCGCGATTGTCGTTCATGGCCTGTTTATGCCCGCCGCAATCTGCGGGCCTATCTGGCCGGAGACCTTGAACGCATGATGGGTTCCAGTGCGGAATTTCCTACCCGTACTGGCACGGTCATCAGCGTGCGTGACCAACGTTTTCGCGAGAGGATGCGCCCGTGGATGGAGGAGGGGCGAACAGCGGTCTTTGTGGGGGCAGCCCATATGCTCAACTTACGCTGGATGCTGGCCGAAGACGGCTTTCGGCTGCGCCGCTGTCTTCCCACCCTTGGGCACAGGCTGCGCGCGGCCCTGCGCCATGAAAAGGAGGTGATCTGGTGGTAGCTAAAGCCAACACGACAAGTCGCAGCAGGGGGCTTGGGCAGGTTACAGCCGGGGCTGTGACGCCCGACCAGATCCTGCCCTATGTCACGGCTGTGTCAGGTCTGGGATCGCGTCTGTTTGGGCAATGTGTGGGGCATTATTGTGAGGGGCAGATAGTGCTTGTGGGGTATCCCCTTGGCAGACCGCTGGATGCTGCTACCGTGGATGCCGCCGTGGCAGAGGCCCTGCGCTTTCCGGGCCTCGAGCACATCACAGTGCTGGCGGCTGCGCGTCCTTCGGCCGCGCCTGACGGAGTTGTATGCCGCGAGGACAGCTATTGGAGCCTTCCCCTGCCTGTACCCGCTCCGGGGCAAAAGCTGCGCAATATGCTGCGGCGGGCCGGACGTGACGTTGCTGTGACACAGGGTGGGGCAGAAAGTTGGGGACCGGAGCATACGGCATTGGTGCAGGATTTTTGCTCCCGCCGCAAGCTGGAACCGGGCTTGCTGCATATTTTCAGCCAGCTGCCGGCCTATCTGGCTGCTGCGCCAGAAGCTCGGCTTTTTTCGGCCCGATTGGCTGACGGCACTTTAGTGGCCTGTGCCATTGGGGACTACAGTTCGCTGTCCACAGCCTTTTACATGTTTGCCTTCCGGCTGCCAGTAGCCCCACCGGGAACGGCAGATACCCTGCTGGCGGCCGTAGCGGAAGAGGGGACGGCACGCGGACACAGTCTGCTTAATCTGGGGCTGGGTATTGACGCAGGCATCGGCTTTTTTAAGCAGAAATGGGGGGCCAGCCCCTTTTTACCGTGCGTAGAATGTGGCTGGGACATCAAACCGGCAAAAAAAGGCTGGCTGGCGCGGCTTTTTGGCTGACACGGCAAGGGAGGCTGTATGGCAGAACTCGACCCTCTGAAAGACCCTGCGCTCAAAGGGCCGGGTATTCTGGAATCACTCCGGCGGGGTTTTTTGGGCAAGCGGCGTGAGCTGGACTGCATCCAGCTTGAGGTGACCTCTGTCTGTGCGGGCCGCTGTACCTATTGTCCGCACACTACCATGAGTGAGAGCTGGCATTCCAGGCATATGTCCGATGCCGTCTATGCCTCCCTCTGGCCGTTGATACTCGCCAGTGAGCGCGTTCACCTCCAGGGTTGGGGGGAGCCACTGCTGCACCCGCGCTTTTTTGATTTTGTTGCTTTAGCCCGACGGGCAGACTGTCAGGTGTCCAGCACCACCTGCGGTCTTAAGATGGATGCCGACATTGCCCGGAGGCTGGCCCGCTGCGGTATGGATATGCTGGCCTTTTCGCTGGTGGGGACGGATGCTGCCAGTAACGACAGCGGCCGTGTGGGTGTACCTTTTGAACGGGTGTGCGCGGCCATCCGCATGGTCAGAAATGCCGTACGGGACGAGGGCTACAGCGCGTTGGATGTGCATCTGGCCTATCTGCTACTGGCTGACCGTGTAGAGGCTGTGGCGGCCCTGCCTCGGCTGATGGAAGAGCTGGACGTGAGTACCGCTGTGGTCAGCTCTCTGGACTATATCGCTGACGAGGATCATAGCCCGTTGGCCTTTGCCCCGCACGAGCGGCAAAAGATAGCCCGTGCCCGGCAGGTTTTGCAAACTGCGGCGCAGGACGCTGCAGCTAGCGGGCGCAGCATTGTCTTTGCGTTGCCTGGGCCACGAGCCGTGGCTGACGCTGGCGGCTGCCGCGAAAACGTGCGCCGCAGCCTTTATGTGGATGCCGAAGGCGCGCTTTCGCCCTGTGTCTATCTTAATGTACCGGACGGAGTGGAAAACCCGCGCCGCCGGATTTTTGGCAACGCATTGGCAAACAATCCGCTGGAAGTATGGCGACAGGCAGACTTTGCTGCCTTTCGTGAGGGGCTGGTGTGCAATCGGCCTGACAGGGGCTGTCTGGTCTGTCCCAAACGCTTTGAACTGGTGGGCGGAGGAAGTCGAGACTGACAGGCCATTCCCATCGGTGCTGCATTTAATCCGGGAATCCGTCAGGGTGAGCCTGATGCCATGCCCATGCCGAGGCAATGATGGCGTTGATGTCGGCACGGGCTGTCCAGCCCAGAACCTCCCTTGCCCGTTGGGCCGAAGCCACCAGCCGGGCCGGGTCTCCCGCACGGCGCGATCCGGCCAGTGTGGGGATGGCGTGGCCGGTAACAGCGCGGGCCGCCTCCACCATCTGCAAGACAGAAAATCCTTCCCCGTTGCCAAGGTTGCAGATGAGGCATTGCCCCGGCCTGGCCGTGTGCCGCAGCCAGTGGAGGGCGCGCAGGTGGGCATCCGCCAAGTCCATCACATCCAGATAATCACGGATGCAGGTACCATCGGGTGTGGGCCAGTCCGTGCCGTAGAGGGTGAGATGCTCACGCTTGCCCAGTGCCACTTGCAGGATGAGCGGAATGAGGTGGCTTTCGGGGCGGTGATCCTCGCCGATCTGCCCGCCGGGCAACGCTCCGCCCACGTTGAAATAGCGCAGGATGACAGCCCGCATACCGTAAGCCTGTGCGGCCCAGTGCATCATGCGTTCCATCATCAGCTTGCTTTCCCCATAGGGGTTACCGGGGAGCAACGGGGCGTCCTCGGTAATGGGGACAGCGTCAGGCTCTCCATAGACTGAGGCTGTGGACGAAAACACCAGTTTGTCCACCCTGTGCCGATGCATGGCCTCCAGCAGCATTTGCATACCGTGTACGTTATTGTTGAAATAGGCAAGGGGACGTTCCATACTTTCCCCCACCAGAGAACTGGCGGCAAAATGGAGCACTGCCTCAATGGGCTGGGCCGTAAAAATGGCATCCAGCAGGGCCGCATCGCGCATATCACCACGATGAAAGATGACATCCTCTGGCACGGAGGCGGCATGTCCGGTCAGGAGATTGTCAAGGACGATCACCTCTTCGGATCGTGTGCATAAGGCCCGTACATTGTGTGAACCGATGTAGCCTGCACCGCCACAGACCAGAATTGCCATATGCTTCCCCTTGCAGACAGAAAATCAAAGGGCGTCCCGGATGGGACGCCCGGAAAATATCTTGCAGATCAGCTACTATGCAAGACGGCTCAGCAGGGTTTCCTTGATGGAGTCGATGCTGCCTTCACCGTTGAGTTCAATGTAGCTGGTCTTGCCTTCGTCAGCCAGCTTCTTGTAAAAGTAGGCTGCGGCCAGGGTACCGTCTTCGGTGTTGTAGTAGATGTCATGCCGCTTGTTGATGGCGGCTTCGTCCTGGTCATCGCTGCGGGCGGAAAGCTCACCGCCGCACACCCGGCACTTGTCGCCATTGGGCTTGATGGCGTCAATAAAGATATTGTTGGGGTGGTTGTTGTTTTCCTTGCAGAGGCGGCGGCCCATGATGCGGTTTTTGGCCACTTCACGCGGTAGCAGGATTTCTACCACATAATCCAGCCCCATGCCTTCGGCCTGCAGGGCGTCCCACAGCTTTTGGGCCTGCACCATGTTGCGAGGGAAGCCGTCCAACAGCCAGCCGTCCTTGCCCTTGCTCTTGAGAGTTTCCAGCACCATGGGGATGGTGATGTCATCGGGCACAAGATCACCACGGTCAATATAGGCCTTGGCCTGTTTACCAAGCTCGGTGCCACCGCCGATATGCTCACGGAAAATAGCCCCGGATTCGATATGGGCAAGATCATACTTTTGCTTGATAAGGTTGCCCTGGGTGCCCTTGCCGCTGCCGTTGGGTCCAAAAATCAGGATATTCATGAGCTTCCTCCTTGCCGGAATTGGAGTTGGTTTGTGCAAAAAAGTACAGACTGCCTTTTGTAAACCCCGCAGCAAGCTCTGTCAACGGGGGGAAAGACTTTGTACAGACCAGTATAGCCATCTGCCACAAAAAACTGGCGACAGCCATCAGCCCAGCAGGGTCGAAGCGTTGCAGAGCAGTCGTTCCAACTCTGCCTCGGACAGGCCAGCCATGTCCCGCAGGCGTTCCAGTTCTTCCAGCGGGTCATAAAGCGGCCAGTCCGAACCAAAGAGTAGTCGATCCGCTGGGAAGGCCCTCAGAAGATAACGTAATTCCTCCGCATGGACAAAGGGGGTTACACTGGACGTGTCCAGCCAGAGGTTTTTATGCTGATGCTGTCCCAGTGCGATCAGGGCGTGTTCCCACATCCTGTAGCCACCAAGATGGGCGGCAATGACCCGCATCCTGGGAAACATATCCATGAGCCTTGCCAGCTTGTAGGGGCAGGATGGATTTTCGCGCGGGGTGATGTCGTCCCCCACATGAAAGAGAAAGATAAAATCATCCTGCGCTGCCTCAAAAATGGGCAACAGCCGTATATCATCAAGACAAAAACCCTGAAAATCGGGATGGAGTTTGATGCCGCGTAGACCAGCCCGTTTCAGGCGTGCAAGTTCGGCCTCCCAGTCCGCAAAGCCGGGATGGATACTGCCAAAGGCCATGACTGCATCGTATTCACGGTTCAGACGGATGGCGTGGTTGTTGGCAGGGATCACCTGTGCCGGGCTGGTGGCGGCGCAGAGCACCACACATGTATCCATGCCCGCAGCGCGCTCACGTTCCAAAAGATGCTCCACAGTGCCGTTGCCAGCACACTGAACATCATAAAAGTCGTTCAGGTGGGCCACGGCCTTGTGGGCTATCTTGGGATGGAAGGCATGGGTATGAACATCAATACGCATCATGGCCTTCATTCACGAAACAAATGTTTTTTTCAGCTCATTTTGCCAGCGTGGCTGCATTGACCACGTTGACAGGGTGTCCATCCTGCCAGCGGCGGATATTTTCGGCAGTGAGATTGATGATATTTTGTCGGGCGCGTGCCGTGGCCCATGCCATATGCGGTGTTATCAAGGTATTGGGCGTTGCAAGCAGAGGATTGTCAGGCACTGGGGGTTCCTCGGCCAGCACATCGGTACCAAAGCCTGCAAGCTGGCCGGAATGCAGGGCCTCTGCCACGGCAGCCTCGTCAACAAGCTGGCCGCGGGCTGTATTGATCAGGATGGCACCGGGCTTCATTTTGGCAAGGCTTTTGGCGTTGATCAGCTTTTCTGTCTGGGGGGTAAGAGGACAATGCAGAGCCACGATGTCAGAGCTGGACAAGAGTTGTTCCAACGGGGCAAAGGCAAAGGGGGAGTACGATGGGGGATTTTTGGGGGTGCGGCAGTTGGCTAGTACATTCAGGCCAAACGCATGGGCCAGTTCACCCACGCGCCGTCCTATGGAACCAAAGCCGATAATCCCCATGGTCAGGCCCTCAAGGCAGAGCGGGGTGTGTTTCCAGTAACACCACTGGCCGGACTGCGCCCATTCGCCAGCGCGCACACTGGCCGTGTGTTCACTGGTGCGGCGGCAAAGCTCCAGCAAAAGGGCCATAACATGCTGGGCCACATCGTCCACGCCGTAGGCCACCACATTGCAAACGGGAATACCCTGTTCGCCCAGGGCATCAATATCCACCACATTGTAGCCCGTGGCCAGGACTCCTACCATACGGACACTGGCAAGGGCGGGCAGGTCAGCCCGGCTCAGGCAGACTTTGTTGGTCAGGAGGATGTCAGCCCCTTCTGCCCTCTGGGCCAGTGCTGCCGGTGGAGTAGTGTCATGCACTGTCAACTCGCCCAGGGCCTCCAGAGGTTTCCAGCTCACGTCACCGGGGTTGAGGATGGCACCGTCAAGCACGACTATCTTCATGGTAGTACCTCTTTCAATGGCATTTCGCTCTGATACAATGCAGGATATACCGACTTGCCTTAGCTATGCAAGCGACCATATTGCAATTGTAGGCCAGTGCAAAGGGGGATAAAAGAGGCCGCCTTCCCATTGGGAAGGCGGCCTCAAGAAACGGCAGTTCAGTCTGTATTAGTGGGCGATCACGCGGAAGTCGTCGCGGCGGTTCTGCGCCCACACGGCTTCACCCGTACCCTGCACGGCCGGGTTTTCCTTGCCGTAGCTGATCATTTCAAGCTGGCCGGGGTTCACGCCAAGGGTAACCAGATATTCGTAGGCAGCGCGGGCGCGGCGTTCGCCAAGGGCGAGGTTGTATTCCTGAGTACCGCGTTCGTCGCAGTTGCCTTCGATGCGCACGCGAATGCTGGGGAACTGCTTCATCAGCTCAGCCTTGGCCTTCAGCATATCCTGGTATTCGGGCTTGATGTCAAACTTGTCGAAGGCAAAATAGACACGGGCATCAGTGATTTGCTGGATGGCAGCCTGCATTTCGGGTGAAATGCCGTCCTGGATGGTTTCGGTCTTCTTGGCGCAGCCAAAACCGGCAGCCAGTGCCAGAACCAGGGCAAGAGCAAGGGCGTAACGTTTCATGATTCCTCCTGAGCAGCTCAGTCTCCAAAATAATGATAAGGTACCTTTTCCTTTCTTGCGGCATCCCTTGATGACCGCGCAGACGATGGTATCTGCCCTTCCAGTTTTGTCAAGATATGGGAGGGCCCATTCACAAATTATTTTTCTCCACAGGCTGACCTGCCATCACTTTGCGGCTGCTGGCATCCCCCAGCGTGGGAAGGAGGCCGGCCCGTCCCCGGTAGGCACACGCTTGGCATCGCCACCGTGCCGGGTGGTGAGGTAGATACCACGCCCGCCGCCGCGGGTGGAGGAAAAGGCAATAAAGTAGCTGTCCGCACAAAACGCAGGCTGCTCGTCACTGCCGGGCCCAAAGCTGACCTGCCGTTCAAGGCCGGTCAGCATATCCTGCACAAAGATACGGTGACCGTAATCAGTCATGCGGCTGTATACCACCAGAGTTCCATCGGGCGAGAGATTGGCCTCGGTATTGTAGCTGCCGTTTTGGCTGACACGGGTGATACGCCCGCTGGTCAGGTCTTTCAGAAAAATCTGCGGCCCTCCCAGGCGGGAGGAGGTGAAGGCCATCTTGGTACCTGTGCTGTCAAAGGTGGGAGAGACATTGATGGAGTTGCTCTGCTCAAGGATACGCTCTTTCTGGAAGACATGGTTGAGCAGGAATATGACCGGATACTTGCCGTTGGAGAGAGCCACGGCCACCTTGTTGTCAGGCGTGAAGGCCGGGCCGATGACCACATTTCCGGGAAAGCGGATGCGTTGTACCTTGCGGGACGAGCTGTCCCAGACTCCAAGAGCATGGGATTTGGGGTCAATGTGGCTGAAGACCACAAAACGACCGTCAGGCGACCATGCAGGGGACATGGCCTCACCCTGCATCTTGGTAATCTGGCGTAAATCGCGACCGGTAGGCTTGACCAGCCAGACATTGGCACTGAGCTTGCCGGTTTTTTTGATAAAGGCAAGGGTAGAGCGGAAAAAGGCTCCGTTGCCGGTCAGGGCTTCCAGCAGGTCGGCGCAAAAACGGTCGGCTACTTCGGGCAGGTCACGTTTGGCTACCTTGAGGTATTCCTTGCCAAAAAGGCGGCCGCCAGTATTGGTCTCAAAGGCACGGATCTGCACGGGTCGGGTGCCACTGTCCCCATCGGGCCAGAATGTGGTCACCACAATATCAGAACCAGCCAGTTGGAAGCGTCGAAAATCCAGAGCGGGCGGCTCATGTCCGGGCAGCAGGGTACCACCCAGGACAGCCTTGGGGTCGGTAAGGCGCATAAAGGGCAGGAAACTCAGATTTTGCTCCACCATCTTTTGCAGCTCACGCCCCATGCCGGTGGCTTCTTTCTGCCCTTCCTTAAGGGGCGTGGCCAAGGCCAGATTGATGACTGCCTGACCGGGATTTATGATGTCCACACGCATGGCTGCCCGGCTTTCAACAGTCAGCAGGCACAGCACCGGCACAAGGGCCAGAACAAGTAAAAATTGTTTCATATCAGTATAACCTCGGATATGACACGCCTTAGCGCGTCAGTGTAAAGGTAATGTTGACCTGCGGGGGGACACCCGTGGGCGGTGCCTCCACCTTGCCGGCGCGACGTATTGCCCGCAAAACATTTTTGTCGAGCTGCGCCTCGCCGCTGCTCTGTACGATTCTTTGTTCCTTGATACTGCCATCAGCCGCCAGTTCCAGACGCACCGTGGCGTAGTAGGTCCCGGGCCGGATCTCGGCCGGGATGACAATGGCCTGGCGCAAGGCCCAACTGACGCGGGAAAGGTATTTTCTGACGCGTTCATCCTGTCCGGCAGTGCTTACGCTGGCAGACGTGCCCGTGTTGAGCTGCATTTCTTCCGGGCTAAGGCCGTTGTCCGTACTGGCGGGGGCTGTCTGTGTGCTTTCGCGGGCAATGGCTTCGGCACGCTGCCGGGCCAGTTCTTCAGCTGTGCTGGCACGTGGGGATGCCAGCACTGCGGGCTGTGCTGCCGTGGGTTGAATGGCCGGGACACCTGCTCCCTTGGGCTGACCTGTCCAGAAATTGAGGTGTATTTCAATGGGCATGGCATAGGGGGGCGTCCCGAACGGTGCAGCCTTGCGTACCGCTGCACAGGCTGAGGCATCCAGTTCACTGTGGCTGGATTTGCGTACAGGCCCGCATTCCAGCACCCGACCCTTGTCGTCAAGGCCAACCCGGATACCGACAAGATATTCTCCCTTGAGAGAGGTCGGCACAGCCCAGACTGCCGAGACCTTTTGCAAAACCTTGCCAGCATAGCCGCCACTGGCGTCAGCCACGGCCATACTGGCAGCCTGTGCCGACAGGCAACAGCCCAGGCTCAGGATGGCTGCCAACAGGCATCGGACAACATTGGGACAGGACATGGCAAAACCTCCTCCAAAGTTGGGCGACAGGAGGCCAGGGGTATAGCCCTAGCGACCCATCAACTCATTCATATTGAAGACCAGGTGCAAATCCAGGAATTCCGGGCTTGGTGGCGGCGGGAACAGTCCTGCCTGATTGGTACGGATGACAGCATTGACCGCCGAGGCATCAAACTGGGCATTGCCGGAGCTGCGTTCAATTTCGGCCAGCATCACGTTGCCTTGCAGATCCACGGCCACGCGAACCACACAAGCCAGGTTGACACGGGAGGCCGAGGCATAGGCCCAGTTAGGTCGTACTGCCAGCATCACCTCGCCCAGATAGACATTGGCAAGACCGCCACCTCCACTGCCTTCGCCTTCTCCACCACCGCCGCCGTCATGTCCCCCGGCATTGCGGCGTGCTTCGCCCAGGGCGCGCTCCACGGCACTGCCCCGGTCGCCGGAGTCGGCGCGGGAACTGGCCTTGCGGGCCTGGCGCAGGGCTTCGGCCACGGGGTCTGGCTTGGGAGCAGGTTTGGGCGCGGGCTTGGGTTTATCCTGCTCTTTTTTCTTTTCGGGCTTCCTGGGTTCCGGCTTTTTATCTGCGGGTTTTTCCGCAGGTTTGCTCTCTTCTTTCTTTTGTTCGGCAAGCAGTTTGGTCTCATCCGGGGCCTTGACAGGCTTGGGGGCCTCCTTGACGGGTTCGGCCTTTTGCGGAGCTGCTTCCCGCAGTGGAGCAGGTTGGGGCTTTGGCTCACTGCTTTCCTTGACAGCCGGGGCGGCCACCTCATTCTTGGGGGCCGGGGCAGATGGCGCAAGGGGGCCGTCCGCTGGCTTGCCCTGATGGCCGAGGATGGGCGAGGGAAGCCGGTTGCCACCCAAGGGCGCGTCCACAAGGCTGATCATCACCGGCGGGGAATTCAGGTCAAGCGGTGGGGATGCGGGCCAGAACCACAGCAGCATAAAGGCCGCAGCGTGCAGGCAAAGGGAGATGACGTACGAGGCCAGCCGCATCAGCTACCTGCTTTTGGCCCCACTGGCAGTTTCGGCCTTCTCGGCCATGACGCCCAGCTTTTCAATGCCAACGGCCTTGATGTGTCCCATCACCTCTACCACGATCCCGTATGGTACTTCTTTATCGGCTTTAAGGAAGAGGCTGCGATTCTTTTCCTTGACAAGACGTTGCAGGTAGCCTTCAAGTTCTGCCATATCGTTCACGGCATACTCATCCAGAAAAATTTTGCCGTCACGCCGGATGGAGAGGATCATGTGATCCACGTCCGTAGGCAGCACTTCCACCTGTTTGGTCTGGGGCAAATCCACATCCAGGCCCTGGCTCATCATGGGGGTGGCTACCATAAAAATGATAAGCAGGACGAGCATCACGTCCACGAAGGGCGTAACGTTGATTTCTGAAACAAATTTGCTGTTGCCCAGTTGTGCGCCCATGTCTTACAGCTCCGTTGCACCAGTACGTTGTACCGGACGGTGGGCGTTCAGTTCCCGCTGTACCCTGTTCAGGAAGGTACTGGCAAAATTGACAAGCTGGGTATCCACCTGTGAGAGCTTGCCCATAAAGATATTGAAGCCGATGGTGGCCGGCACGGCAACAGCCAGGCCGATAGCCGTGGCCACCAGAGCCTCGGAAATGCCGGGGGCCACTGTGGCAAGCGAGGCCGTCTTGAGCATCCCGATGGAATGGAAGGAACCCATGATGCCCCAAACCGTGCCAAACAGGCCGATAAAGGGAGCTGTGTTTGCCGTGGTTGCCAGAACGGAAAGAGAATTTTGCAGACGTGACAGTTCAGTGGCAACGCCCTGCCGCAGGGCACGGCGTACGTTGTCCACCACAACCTCGCTGGAATTGCCCAATTCCTTGGAGCGGTTGAATTCCTGCACACCCTGGTGGGCTATAAAGTAGAGGGGAGAAGTGGGGTCAGCCCCAAGCGATTGCACGGCCTCGCGCAGATTGGCGGCCCTGTCGAAGCGTGCCATGCCTTCTGTTGCCTTGCGGCTGGCTGCCCCCAGTGCAAAGTATTTTTGGAGCATCAGGGCCCAACTCCCCACAGACATGAGCAGGAGCAGGGCCAGTACACCCTTGGCGACCAGGCTGGCCTGAAGGATCATCGAAAACAGGCTGAATTCCATGTGTAACTCCGTAACTGTGCGGACTTGGGCCGCTGGCGCGCCGCCACGGCTTTCGCCGTGCAGGATGCTACGGCTTGCCCATTTTTTCAAGCCTTATTTTTGGATGGCATTTCCATGCCTTATGTGGAAAAGTTGGCCCTGCTGCTAGATTTTGGGGAATTGCGTCTAAAGACAAATCCCGTTTTGCCGATATGCGTGATGTAGGTTAACGTGCTGCGCCGTCAGCAACCTGCCTTCTGGTTGCAGCGTGAAGGAGATAAGGAATGGACTGGTGGAAAAATTTGAGCATCAAGGTCAAAATCTATGTGTCGGTGGCACTGATAATCGGTCTGCTTGCAGGTACGGGTGTCATCATCAACAGTACACTGAACTCCCTGACGACTGTTTCCGAACGTCTTGATAAGGGTGAGCAGCTTGCCAAAACCCTCCTGCTGCGTGAAGTCCAGCATCTGACGTGGGCCGATAATCTTTCCACCTTCCTGCTGGATGAGAGCAGGAAGGACATTCCCGTGGAGGTTGACCCCACCCGTTGCGGCTTTGGACAGAGTTACCATAGCCAGGCGCGTGAAAATGCCATCAAAATGTTCCCCGGTATCGCCGATGCCATGCGGGCCATCAACGAACCGCATAACAAACTGCACCAGTCAGCAAAGGCGATCGCCCAACTCAGGGCCGAAGGCAAGGAGGCTGAGGCCAGAGCCCTGTTTAACAATGAAAGCCATGCCCACCTGCTTGCAGTGCGGGAACTTTTTGGCAAAATGCGTGAGGAGATAAACAGCAGCCTCAGTATCCTGCAAGCCAACCTTCATGCCGAAACCGAGAAGGCGCATACTGTCATCCTGGGCTTGAGTGTTGTCAACTGTGTGCTGGTATTTGGGCTGGGCCTGATGTTGTACTTCTATGTGCTGCGTCCGGTGAGCCTTATCGATACCTATATCCGCTGCTGCGGTGAAAAGCCTGACAGCACCATTGGCTATGAAAGCAAGGATGAACTGGGCAATCTTGCCCAGCACCTGCAGGACATGGTGGCCGAGCTGCAACGGAATCTGGCCTTTTCCGATGGGGTCCTCAAGGGTATGACTGTCCCGTGCTCAGTCTTTTCCGACAAGGATCTGACCGTTTTTACCAACCAGTATATGCTTGACCTTATCGAACGCCCCGGTAAACCTGAAGACTATTACGGACAGACCTCCGGTGAATACATCTGGGCCGACAAAGGGCGTGAAACCATCTCTACCCGTGCCCTGCGTGAAAACAAGATGCTTTCTGCCCAGCTTGATTTCAACAGCCACAGGGGTACGCCCAAGCACGCGCAGGTCACATCAGCTCCTTTCTATGATCGGCAGGGCAAGGCACTGGGGACGCTTTCCATCTGGATGGACATTACCGATCTCATCAATCATCAGAATGCCATTGAAGAGCATGGCAAGATGATTGCAGATGTGGCGGCTTCCTCCATGGATGTGGCGGACTCTGTTTCTACCGCCAGCCAGCAGCTGGCTGCCCAGATCGAGCAATCCAATGCCGGGGCGCGCCGCCAGAGTGATCGCGTGACCGAAACCGCCACTGCCATGACGGAGATGAATGCCACCGTTATGGAAATTGCCAAGAACGCCAGCGATGCCTCGGCCATAGCCAGCGAAGCCAAGCACAATGCGCAAGAAGGTTACCATGCTGTGGGTAACCTGCTGTCGAGCATAGACCGGGTGCGGGAAATTACCGATGTTCTCAAGGGCAGCATGGATGAGCTTTCCGGCCAGGCGCAGGATATTGGGCAAATCATTGATGTCATCAATGACATTGCCGACCAGACCAACTTGCTGGCCCTGAACGCCGCTATCGAAGCAGCCCGCGCCGGGGAAGCCGGACGTGGCTTTGCTGTGGTGGCCGATGAGGTTCGCAAACTGGCAGAAAAGACCATGCAGGCCACAGGAGAGGTTGGCAAGGTAGTGGCGGGTATCCAGCAGGGTACGCAGGCCAATATCAAAAATGTGGGCCATGCCGTAGAGGCTATCCGCGATTCCTCGGCCCTGTCCGAAGAAGCTGGCAGCAAGTTGCAGGAAATTGTGGACATGGTGGATAACACCGCCATGCAGATCCAGTCCATCGCCACGGCCGCCGAGCAACAATCGGCTACCAGCGAGGAGATCAACCAGGCACTTGGTGAGGTCAACCAGATTTCGGACGAGACCTCCCGCACCATGCGCGAGGCCCAGGCCGCAGTAGACAGTCTGGCAGAACAGGCTTCGGCCCTGCACAGCCTCATTGAACGGCTCAAGGCATAGCAGGTTCAACCTGAACAAGCAAAAGGGCCGCAGCACAGTGCTGCGGCCCTTTTCGCATACAGAGGAAGCAGACGCGAGCCTTGCTGTCGAACGATCTTGTGGACAAGGACACTGGGCGATACTATACTTTGCAGAAACTCGGGGTAGTTTGAGTGGGGGAACAGTTGAAAAGAAGTGTTCAAAAAGAACCGCTTGAAGCCCCTGCCTATATAGAGGCAGTCAGAGGCGGTAAACATGGCGGCTGGTATAAAATAATGAAGGACAAGCCGGAAAATCTGCTGCAAAAAAGTAGAGCCAGTTTGCAAAAACAGGTAGATGAACACAGGGCATATATAAAAAATCCTCAAAGTCATGTGAAAGATTGGGAGGAAAGAGATGAACGTTATAAAACTGGTATGGTAAAGGTTTGGAACAGGCATATTCAGAAAAATCAGGAACAGCTTGATATAGTTGAGGGAATACTTGCCCAGCGAGGGAATAGAGATGGAAAATAATCAAGATATTGCATCAATAAAGGCAATTATGTCTGAAGTAATCGAGTCATTATTTGAATACGCTAAGGGGACATCTGGTGAAAGCCCCAATATAATGGCTTATGATGTGTTGCTTACAGCAGTAGAACAGGCCGAAGCTCTGGACGTTGACCTGTCAGATATTGGCTTGACCAAGGAGGCTGTAAGCAGACTGGCAGGTTTGCAGCAGACGGCAGCTTAGAGCATTTTTGAGCAAGGCCGGGAAGCCCCCGGCCTTGTGTGCGTACAGTAAAAGTAGGGTACATCAGCCCCGCCTGAGGGAGAGCAATCCGTCAAGGATGCTCCAGGGGTTGGGGGGGCAACCCGGTACATAGACATCCACGGGCAGGGCACTGGACGGCATGCCGGGATCACGTTCGCTGTTGAGATTATCCAGACCGCCGTGGCATTGCGGATTTTGGGCAAATATCCCACCAGAGATGGCACATGCCCCCACTGCCACCAGGACGCGTGGCTCCGGCGCAGCAGCCCAGGTATCCAGCAGGGCAAGGCGCATATTTTCAGAAATTGGCCCGCTGACGATGATCCCATCGGCATGACGGGGCGAAGCGGCATACTCTATGCCAAAGCGGCCAAGGTCAAAAACCAGCGTACCCAGTACGTTGGTGTCGGCTTCACAGGCGTTGCAGCCGGCCGCACTGACATGGCGCAGCTTGAGCGAGCGGCGGAAAAGTCCATAATCCTTGTGGGGCAGAGGGGGGCTTTCCGGCAGTGGCTGGCCTGGGCGCACCAGCAGGTCTTCCCGGCGGAAGGCCGCAACTCGCCAATCCTTTGTAAAGCGGATAGCCCCTTGAGGACAGGCTGCACTGCAAGCCCCGCAAAAGAGGCAGCGGCCCATGTCCAGGCTGGGGGGGCAGTGTCCCTCATCGCGTAACAGGGCACCACACGGGCAGGACTGAAGACATGCCTTACAGTCGCCGCAGTCGGTCAGTTCAATGACAGGCCGCCCCTGGTAGCGCGGTGAGAGTGTGGGCTGGCTTTCAGGCCAGTTCAACGTACGGTGCTTCTGGTGCAGGCGTTCCTTGATGATGCGCAGCATGGGCAAGCCTCACAGATCATGGCCGCAGTAAGAAAGGTTAAAGCTCTTGTTGCAGAGCGGGAAATCCGAGATTTGCTGGCCGCGCAGGGCCAATGCCAGGCCAGGCCAGTTATGGAAGGAGGGATCGATAACCTTGTACAGCAGGAGGTCTCCCTTGTTGTCAGTGGCGGCAAGGTGGCATACCTCACCACGCCAGCCTTCCACCTGGGCTACGGCCAGTCGGTTGGGGGGCAGGTGGGGCTCTGTGTGTGCCGCAATCTCTTCAGACGGACAGCCAGCCAAACGTTCCAGGTCTTCCTGTACAAGGTGGAGAGATGCATCCAGCTCTCGACTGCGTACACGACTGCGGGCCAGCACATCGCCACTGTCTTCCACGCAGGGGGCCTCTTGATGGGGCAGGTCTGAAAGCGGGGAAAAGACGCGGGCATCCACGGCAAGGCCGCAGGCCCTGGCCGGTACGCCCACAAGTCCCAAATCCTGCGCCTGCCGGGCCGTGAGGCTGCCGGTGTGTTCCAGTCGGTCAAGCACACCGGGGGATTCCAGCATGATGTCCACAGCACCGCGTACATCCCGTCCGGCCATACGCACACGCTCCAGCATTTCGTGGCAGAGGTTGCTGTCCGCATCGTGACGTACGCCGCCATAGGTCAGCATGGTTCGTCCGAAGCGGTTACCGCAGAGACTGGCCGTGATATTCAGAAAATCGCCCCGAATACGGCCATTCCATGAGGAGGTGGGCAAGAATCCCGTGTCACCGGCAATGGCCCCAAGATCGCCGCAATGATTGGCAAGGCGTTCCAGCTCAAGGGCGATACGCCGCAAGATCTGGGCGCGCTGGCCGGGCATAAGGCCGCTCAGGCGTTCCCACAGCACGCAATGGGCCGTGGCGTGGGCAATGGTCGAATCCCCGGCGATACATTCGGCAAGGGGAAGACGCACGGACGATCGGAGCAGTTGCGCTTCCAGCCCGCGATGCTGGTAACCCAAGGCAATTTCGAGGTGGAGAACCTCCTCGCCATAACATTGGAAACGGAAATGTCCAGGCTCGATGATGCCCGCATGCACGGGGCCGACAGCCACCTCATGCACCTGCTCTCCCTCCACCCGATAGTAGGGATAGGAGGCGGCAGGGGCATCGGGGATACGCCGTACGGGCTTGAGCCAGGGGTGTCCCAGAGGTTCCACCCCCCACTGCTCAAAAATCTCGCGTTCAAAGTAGTGGGCCTGTGGGCTGGCAGGGGTGAAGGAGGGATAGGCTGTCAGTGGCTCACTGAGTAGGGCAGCCAATTTGCCTGTACCATCATGCGCGATGACGCAAAGCAGGTGGATCTCCGTCTCTTGCCTTGCAGGGCTGCTCTGCCCCTGTTGCTCTGGCAGTCCACACAGGGCCAGCAAACGCCAGCCATCGTTCAATGCCGTGGTCAGTTCTGCTCCCATGACCTGGGATGCCACTGGCTTCAGGGTCGCAAGGTCGAGGCTTTCCCGGTAGTCAAAGGTGACAGCATCCATAGCCTGTCCTGTCATAGCTGAAAGTGTCTGGGGCATACAGTTTATCCCCCTACCAGGGCCGCGCCTGTTTGCAGGAAGTTCCAGAGCCAGTCCGGCACATAGATACCCAGGCAAAGCACTGTCGCCGCAAGTACCAGCGGGGGCAGTATGCTCCAGAGCGGTTCACGCGGGTTGGCAGGCATATCGTATGGACGGCTGCCCTGTACCATGCGCAGCACTGCCATGCTCATACCCACAAAGATGATGGCCAGTGCTGTCAGGTAGATGGCGGCCAGCCACGTCTGCCCGGCGGCAAACAGGCCCTTGAGTACAAGAAATTCGCTGACAAAGATACCAAAAGGCGGTGAACCGGCCACTGCCAGGAAGCCTACGGCCCACAGGGCACCGGTGACAGGCATGGTCCAGCGCAGCCCTCGCACGTCATAGCTGGAAAAGGTATGGTAGCGGGTAAGGATGTTGCCCGCCAGAAGAAAGAGCATACACTTGGTAAGCGAATGGCAGACGGCATGGAGCATGGCCCCCTGGGCGGCCAGACCGCCAATACCCAGACCGATGGCCAGAATGCCCATATGCTCCACGCTGGAATAGGCCAGCATCCGCTTGTAGTGCCCCTGCCCCACAATGAAGATGGCGGCAGTCAGCAGGGAAATCAAACCGAAAAAGACCAGCAGCCCACCGCTGAAATCCCCCAGTCCGGCTGCTCTCATGATTTGATGGCCGCGCAAAATGCCCAGCAGGGCACAGTTGAGCAAGGCTCCGGAAAGCAGGGCCGAAACCAGGGAAGGTGCCTGACTGTGGGCATCGGGCAGCCAGTTGTGCAGGGGGGCAAGGCCCATCTTGGTACCGTAGCCCACCAGCAGAAAGATAAAGGCGGCCTTGAGCCAGGGAGCAGATGCCAGTCCAGTGTGCTGGATATACCAGTCAAGCTGATCCATGCTGTCCATTTCGGGGCCAGTTGGGTTGTAAAAGGCCACGGACAGCAGGATGATGCCCAGCAGGGCCAGAGCGATACCTATCGAACAGATGATAAGGTATTTCCATGTGGCCTCCAGCGAGGGGCGGTGTCGATGAAAATAGATGAGTGGTGCGCTGCTCAGGGTGGTGACCTCAATACCTACCCAGAGGGCACCCAAATGCCGCGTGGTGGTAACAAGGGTCATGGCCGCCAGAAAGAAGCAAAGACAGGCCGTGAAACGACGCTCCGGCGCATTGGTAAAGGGCCGATGGGTCTGGATGCAGGTACGCTCCTCGACTTTTTCTTCTTCGCGCAGATAGCCTGTGGCATAAATGGAGGCAGCCAGAAACAGCAGACTGGCCAACATCAGAAAAAGTGCCCCCAGTGCATCTGGTGTCATCAGTCCCATCATGCCTTCCGGGGCTTCGCCACGGGCAACGCGGATACAGGCTGCCAGCGAGAGGGCCGTATGGCCAATGGCTGTCAGAAGCAGCAGGGCACGGCAAAAGGCCGCATTGCCCACCAGCAGCATGATAATGGCTGCCAGAAGCGGCAGGATAAGCAGTGCGTCGAGCATGGCTTCAATCCCTCAGTGAGCGGAAGCCGTCCACGTCGATGGACTCGAAGGTTTCCACGATATGGTTGATGGCAATACCCATGACAAAGACCGCCACAAAAATATCCAGCAGCAGGGCCAGTTCAAACCAGACCGTATTGGCCGACATCAGCGGGATGCCCAGCACAAAGATACCGTTTTCGGCTACCAGATAGCCCATGACCTGAGCCAGGGCAGTGCTGCGCCCTACCACCAGGATCAGCCCGCAAAATAGGGTGGTCAGACCGGCGGGCAGCAACAGCGGTGGGAAAAGCCCCGGCTGGATCGCCAACCGCGTTTCCAACCAGAGGGCAAAAATAAGTCCCGTCATACCGGCCACGATGCCAAGGCCCTGATGCAGACGGGGGCGCAGATCAGTATTGATGGGCAGACGTTTTATGGTGCGCAGTAAAAGTCCGGGCAGGAGCAGTCCCTTGATGAGCAGGACAGCGCAGGCCAGCAGCAGGTGCTGCTCACAAAACAAGAGGGCTGCAAGGCAGATACCCTGAAAGGCAATGAGTCGGATCAGACTGGGCAATCGAAATGCCGCCAGCAACAGGATATTATTGACCAGTATCAGAAATATCAGGGTGGCAAAAAGTGTGTTCATGGTAGCCTACCTGACAAGAGTCAGAATAAGGGAAAGAGCCGCCAGCGTAAGTGCACCCGCCAGCAGACGGGGAATGACAGGCAGACGCAGCCTGGCCATGACGGATTCCACCACGCCTACACCCACGGCCAGGCCAAACATCAGAACAAGGCTCGCCCCAAGATGCTGCCAGAAAGGCATGGGGGGCAGTACCAGTGCCGTGATAAGGGCCACAAAAAACCAGAGTTTGAGTGCAGCTCCGTAAACGATACAGGCCAGAGTCGGGCCAGAGTGGTCAAGAACCATGACCTCGTGGATCATGGTCAGCTCCAGGTGCGTAGTGGGGTCGTCCACAGGCATACGACAGTTTTCCACCAGCAGCAGCACAAAGAAGATAGCGGGGATAAGCAGCAGTTCAGCCCGGCCATCTTGCCAGGCCAGCGCAGCATGTCCACCCAACAGGGCCGAGAAGGAAAGCTCTGGCGGCTTTGTGGCTTGTAATGCCTGTGGGGGTTCCAGGCTCAGGGCTACCAGCACCAGCAGGGCCAGAAAGAGGACAGGCTCGGCCAGTGCAGAAAACGTGGCCTCGCGGCTGGCCCCCATGCCCTCAAAGGAAGAACCGGTGTCCAGCGCGGCAAGGATAATGGCAAAACGACCCAGCCCCAGCAAATAGGCTGCCAGCAAAAAGTCCCCGTCAAAGGCACAGGGCGAGGGCTGGCCCGCCAGAGGCAGCAGGGGCAGAGCGCAGATGACCGTAGCCAGTGCGATGACCGGGCCGGTACAGAAGACCCATGAAGTAGTGGTGCTGATGACCTCGCCCTTGCCCAGCAAGCGGGCCAGATCATAGTAGGTTTGCAGCAGTGGTTTGCCCCTGCGCCCGGCCACAATGGCCTTTACCCGGTTGATGATGCCGGGCAGGAGCGGAGCCAGCACCAGGGCCAGTGCCAGTTGCAACACAAGAAAAAGCAGTGTGTTCATGCCCCAAGCCCCCAGACCAGCAAGGCGATCAGTGTCACCAGGATATAGAGGATGTACAAATGGATCTTGCCGTGCTGGATTATTTTACAGGCATCGCATACGCGCAGCACAAGCTCGAAGAGCGGGGTAAAGAGACCACTGCGAAGGCGGTCGGGTGCGGCAAGATACAGACAGGCACTGTTGGCAAACAGCCCTGAGATGGGGGAGGACTGGCGGCGCAGACCCATGAGCGGAGCAAAGACACGTGCCAACGGTTCGGAAAAGGCCCCGTCCGTGTACTGGATGCGCGCTGTACCCGCCTGGAAGCCACAGCCCCAGGTAGGTTCCCGCCGCACAGCACGGCCGCGCAACAGGGCTGCCCGCAGCAGGAGCAGGATCAGGCTTACCCCCAGCAGGATACCACCCCACAGGGCTATCATGCTCAGACTTTCGTATATTCGAGACCATACTTCCAGCCGTTGGGGTAAAAATTCCTGCGGCAGTGGGGTGGCCTGGGCGGCTGTCCAGGAGGCCAGACTGAACGTCCACGGGGCGCAGAATCCGCCCAGCACACAGGTCAGCGCAGGTAGGGCCAGCGGCCAGAGTGTAACAGGCTTTGGTGCATGGACATTGGCAGAAAAGGCAGAACGCGGCTGCCCCAGGAAGGTGATCCCGTAGGCCTTGGCATAGAGGGCCGCAGCCAGTCCGCTGATAAGGGCCAGCCCTCCAAGGGTCAGGAAAAGGGGAATTTGCCGCTCCAAGCCCGGCAGTGCCGGAGCTTGCAGCATGGAGACGGCCAGCACGAACTCTCCGGCAAAACCACTCAGGGGGGGCAGACAGGCAATGGAAGCTGCCCCCAGCGCAAAAGCCCAGGCAACCAGCGGCATGGAGCGTTGCAGCCCCCCCAGGTGTCCCATCCGCACTGTGCCAGTGGCGTGCAGCACCTCGCCCGCACACAGAAAGAGCAGCCCCTTGAAGCCCGCATGGTTGAGCATATGGATCAGCGCACCAACAAAACCCAGCAGAACCATGTCGTGATTATAGACACTCAGGCCCACAAGGCCCACACCCACGCCCATGAACATCAGCCCCATGTTTTCGACACTGGAGTAAGCCAGCATCCGCTTGAGGTTGTCCTGAGCCATGGCTTTCAGGATACCCATCAGGCCGGTGGCCAGCCCCAGCAGCAAAAGGCTCCAGCCCCACCATTCGGGCGCGGCCGAGAGGTCACCCGGCGCACAGAGCAGGCTCAGGCTTCGCAACATGCCATAGAGACCGGCATTGATCATGGCACCGGAGAGCAGGGCGGACACATGGCTGGGAGCAGCCGGATGCGCTTCTGGCAGCCAGACATGGAGAGGGGCCAGCCCGGCTTTGGCCCCAAAACCCAGCAGGGCCAGAACAAAAAGGCTGCTGCGCAGCAGCGGGTCGGCATGGCGCAGCCCTTCACCACTTTGCAGGGCTTCCAGCCCGGTAGTGCCCGTGACCTGCCAGAACAGGGCAAAAAAGGCGATGAGGGCCACGGCACCCAGATGGGCTGCTATCAGATAGACCCATGAGGCATCGCGTACCTTGCTGTCGCCATCATTAAAGTCGATGAGAAAGAAGGGAGCCAGGGACATGACTTCCCATGCAAGGATAAAGAGAACCGTGTCTCGCGCACTCATGACCAGTGCCATGCCCAGCAGCAGCAGGAGATAGAAGAACCAGTGGGCTGCCAGATTGTGTTCCTGTGGTAAACTGTGGCGCAGGCTCAAACCACCGGAAAAGGCACAGGTCATCCCCAGGCCGAAGACCGGCAGCAGAAAAAGGCGGCTCAGGGGGTCAAGCCCCAGAGTGCAAGTGCCGATGGGTAAGCCCCACGGTAAGGAGATCGCAAGGATAGCGTCCCACGGCCCCTGCAGTACGGCAGCCAGGCCGAGCAGACAAGCCACAGCAGCCCCTGACGGGCCAAGACGGTTGGCCCATGCGGATGCCGAAGCACCGGGGGGACGGATAGCTGCGATTATGGCCAGTATGGCCGTTGCAAGAGCGGCAGCGAGCAATACTCCAAGGGCGGCAAGAAACAGCTCCATAGCTACACCTGTTTGCTCCACCAAAAAAGGGGTGATGGAGCCGGCCCCAGGGCAACAGCCCGCAGCGTTAACACAGGCCCTGTGAAAGCAGGGAATCGAAATGGGCAATGGTTTTTTTCAGGCCCTCTTCCAGAGGAACGCGTGGTTCCCAGCTCAGTTTTTCACGGGCAAGGCTGATGTCAGGGCGACGCTGTTTGGGGTCATCACCGGGCAGAGGCTCATGGCTGATGACAGACGTGCTGCCGGTCATCTCCACCACCTTTTCGGCCAGCTCCCGGATGGTGAACTCGCCGGGATTCCCCATGTTCATGGGGCCGACAAAGTCCTCGGGCGAGGCCATCAGGCGCACCATACACTCAATGAGATCATCCACATAGCAGAAGGAACGGGTTTGGCTGCCATCACCATAGATGGTGATAGGCTCACCCTTCAGGGCCTGTACGATAAAGTTGGACACAACGCGCCCATCGTTGGGGTGCATCTTTGGCCCGTAGGTATTGAAAATACGCCCCACCTTGATGGGTAAGCCACCCTGCCGCCAGTAGGCAAAAAACAGGGCTTCAGCACAGCGTTTGCCCTCGTCATAGCAGGAGCGGATGCCGTTGGGGTTTACATGACCCCAGTAGCTTTCGGGCTGGGGATGCAGTTCGGGGTCTCCATAAACCTCGCTGGTGGACGCCTGAAAAATCCGTGCCCTGAGCCGCTTGGCAAGGCCCAGCATATTGATGGCCCCGTGTACGCAGGTCTTGATGGTCTGCACCGGATCGTGCTGGTAGTGGATGGGGGAAGCCGGACAGGCCAGGTTATAGATTTCATCCACCTCCACATAGAGTGGAAAGGTCACGTCATGGCGGATAAGCTCAAAGCGTTTATTATCCATCAGCTCAGCCACATTGGCCCGTGCGCTGGAAAAGAAGTTGTCCACGCAAAGGACTTCATGCCCTTCGTCCAACAGACGAGAACACAGGTGTGAGCCCAAAAAACCGGAGCCGCCGGTGACAAGAACACGTTTGCTCAGGTGCATATTTCCCCCATGACAGATGTGAGTCGGCGGAGTGTATTCCAAAGCCTTGGCTCTGGCAACAAGGATGTGACGGCATTTCCTGTACGGTAGACTGGGAAAACGCAAAAAAATACAAAAGCCCTGAACAATAGCCATCGGATACTGCTCAGGGCCTGTTTACGCTGTACTGCTGATTTAGAGGTTGTTCAGAGCTTCCATATCTTCACTGGACAGGAGCTTGTCCAGATCCAGCATGATCAGGAGCCTGTCCTGCAATTTGCCAACACCACTGATATAGTCAGAATCAACCCCGGCTACAACTGGTGGCGGCGGCTCTACCGTACTTGCAGGTATGCGCAGTACTTCCGAGACAGCGTCCACAACAAAGCCAACAATGATATTGTTGATTTCTATGACGATGATACGGGTATTTTTGTCATGTGCCTTGGGGGCAAGGCCAAAACGACGCCGCAGGTCAATGATGGGAATCACCTTGCCGCGCAGGTTGATGACGCCTTCCACGAATTCCGGTGCACGGGGAACCTTGGTGATCTCCATGGTGCGAATAATTTCCTGCACCTTGAGGATATTTACGCCAAACTCCTCCTCACCGATGCTGAAGGTCACCAGTTGCAGGAGTTCGTCATCCTGTTTTTTCTGGCTTGGATCCATAGTAGCTCCCTTTTCACAAAAGTTCCATGAGGCACGCTCTTGCAGCCTGCACTGGCACTACAGCAAGGCAGAAAGGTATGCCGGGGGAAACATTGGTACAGCTTGCATTACCCTTTATCGGACAGCAAAAAAAGTTCTCTAGGGGACAGGCGAAAAAATCCCCTAATTTATGGCCCAAAAGCAGTTTCAAGGGCCTGTTCCAGTGTGTCAGCACCATAGACATCACGCAATACCAGCGGGTTTGCAGCGGCCTCGCCTGCCGGGAAAAGTGCAGTGAGGGGGATGCTCTTGCTACCCAGTGCTTCCAGCAGCCGCACTGCCCAGGCATTGGTCTGGGTCAAATCTACCCTGATCAGACGGAAACCATATTCCTTTTGCCATTGCTGCAAGCGCGCATCGTTGAGCACGGTGGCTTCCAAAAACTTGCAGTTAGGGCACCAGTCGGCGGTAAACTCCACCAGCAGGGGTTGTGTCCCCAACCGGGCAACAAAGGTATCGGGCGTAAATTCGTCCCATCGGGGTGGCGGAGCCACAGGCCGCAGCAGCCACAGGAAAGCTGTCAGCAACAGCAAGATGCCGCCCACTGCAACGATACGCCGCCGCAGGGCGGGGGCACCCAGCCCGCAAAAACGTCCCCACAACCAGGCTCCCATGCCGGTCAGCAGAAGGACAGCAAGCACCTGGACATGTTTTTCTGCCGGCAGGATGGAGAGCAGGTAGAGGGCTGTCCCCAAGAGCAGGAAACCCAGCAAACGTTCAAACAGATGCATCCAGTCACCGGGGCGCGGCAGGATGCGGGCCAGATCCGGCCAAAGGCTGAATGCAAGATAGGGTATGGCCATGCCCAGCCCAACTGCCCAGAATACTGTCATAAGGATGTACAATGGCTGGGTGAATGCCCATCCCAGCACACCCCCCAACATGGGGCCGCTGCACGGTGTGGCAAGGAATGTTGCCACCAGCCCGGTAGTGTAGGCTTGCAGACAGGGATGCCTGGTGTCACTGCTGGGCTTCAGGTCTATTATTGGCAGGCTGAAGACGCCCAGCATGGAAAGCCCCATTGCAAAAACCAGCACGAGCATGAAGATTATCAGCCCCTGGCTCTGGTAAAGCTGCCCCCAGATCAGATCGGCCATGCCCAGGATCAGGGCCAGTGCGGTAAACAACGTCATGATCCCGGCAGCAAAACATATATTATGCTGCCTGAAGCGTCGCCTTGCCTCCCGCCCCCCTCCCATAAGCAATAATCCGCTTATTTTGAGGGTCAATACCGGCAGGACACAGGGCATGGCATTGAGTAGCAGACCGGCCAGCAGCCCCAGGCCCAGGGCCTTGCCCAGCCCAGAAATCTCCAGACTGGCATCTGCATAGCGCGGCACAAGCTGAAGATCAAAGTCACCGGGCGGGGGCAGGGGAGGCATTTTTTCTACCGATGGTTCTTTTTGGGGAACAGGCTTCGACGCTGTAACAGCAAGCTGCTGCCACGCAGCTGCCCATGGTTGTCCTGTCAGCGGCAGGGGCTGTGCGGGGATACGCCCGTTAAGAGGGATGTCCATGGGCAGACAGTGGCGGCTGGAGCAAAGCAGGAGGCTCAGATCCCCCTCAAACATCTGCCCAGCCGCCGTTATGGGCAGCATGGCAAAAATGGTTGTCGTGCCTTCATATACCTCCACGCTGGCCTGCGGGTCAAAAAAATCCCGTTGCAGTGTCCCCCGTGGATAGACGGTAGTACCCTCCACGCCATCCGGCAAACGCAGGAGCAGTGTGGTAGGGCGTCCAGCTTCGGTGCTGGCATGGGCATACGCATGGTAGCTCTGGGGCAAGGCCAGCCGCATAGCTACCACCAGCATATCATCCGTGCGGCCAAAGTCATAGCTTACGGGTATGCTGGTTGGCACAGTGGCACAAAGCGGTGCAGGGGATACAAGGCAGAGCAACAGGACAAGCAGGATTTTTGGGGAAAATATCCCGAAAAAACAGCGTGAACAGGGGGGCGTGAAAAAAGTTTTCCAAGGTATGAAAAAAATGTTTGACAAATAGTTCATAGGCGTGTAGATTCCCATTTGTTGCTACGGGTCATTAGCTCAATTGGTAGAGCAGCTGACTCTTAATCAGTTGGTTCGGGGTTCGAGTCCCTGATGGCCCACCAAGGAAATCAAGCACTTACAGTGAAAACTGTAAGTGCTTTTTTTGTTCGTGTCATTACCGAGGCACACTGCTGGCAAAACTGCTTCGCTACGCAGCGCAATGCTGTAGCTGTTTGATATGCCGCCAGGCACTGATGCCGTATTTCTGCCCACGCGCGTCTCCCTTGTTGTGCCAAAAGTGTAAGCCCATTTTTTGTCCCTGTCCACACCGAAGCCCTTGTGCTCTGTCATCGTTCCGCTGCATATTTGCAAGGATGCTGACCTTAGTTTATGGTTTATCGACTTTGGTCTGGAATACTCTGACCTGATTCCTGTCAATCGGGATGTATAGCGAGGTGTGCTATGATACGGTATGCGTATATCCTTTGTGTGGCAGCCTTCCTGTTGTGTGCTGGTTGTGTGGCCGGGCAACAACGGGGCATGTATGGCAATGCCTATATTTCTACAGCGCGTCCTGCCATCAAAGTGGCGGTCAGAGACTTGCCCTTGATAACTGCCGGGCGTGGTTCTGCCTTCCTGACCAATACAAGTGTTGTCAGCGGTTTGCCCGTTAACGTCTGGCTTGCCTTGTACGGCAAAAGCCCTGATGGCCCTTTTGCGGTGGTGGCACAGGCTGAAGTGCCGCATGGCTGGTATTGGGACAGCATCATGCGGCGGCCGTTCAGTATCAACGAAGGTGTTGAACTTTTGGGAGGCATGGGCTTCCAGGCCTGCACCTTTGTTATCGACAACAGGTTCGATCCCTTCGTGGCGCAAGTCTGGCTTGGCAGGGATGCAAAAGAGGTCACACAGCGTCCGGCGCGCTGGTTGGTTCGGGCCTTTGCAGCACGTTGCAATTTTGATGAAGACAAGATTATTCTCGAATACCGTGAGCCGCTGCCAGCCGATATCCACGATATATCCAGCTTGCCGTTTGGACAGGATGACCTTGTGCGCGACTTTGAGCAACGGGCCAGGCAGGCCTTTACAGTGGGCACGGTCCCACAGGATATTTCCGGGATAACAATGGGATATCCGTATGGAATAGAGTGGCGATACATGCGCGAAAGATTTTTGGGAACGGCCTCGAAATATGATATTTTTGACATCAGGTAAGCGGACACGAGTTACAAGAGATACAGTACAGAAAGAAAACAGAACAACGTTATTGACGAATAGTCCTTTGATGTGTATCGTCCCTGCCAACAATGTTTGTATGCTGTTGACAGTATAGGCTGCAAGGAGCAGACAGACCAAACTCTGTTTTACCACAGAATCCGAAAAGGGGAATACCATGGATGATTATTTGAAAGAAGCACTGGAAATTACCCGTGCCCAGGCTGGTGTCCGCGTGATGACTGAAGAGGAGATCACTTCTTTCATCCAGAAGCTGGCTACGGGTATCCGCAGCGTGGCCGAGGGCGAAGCCCCTGTGGAATTTGACACGATGGAAATGGCACAGGAAGCCCGCAAATCCGTTAAGGAAAAGTCGGTAACCTGCCTGGAATGTGGTAAGACGTTCAAAATCCTGACCAAGCGTCACTTGGCTTCGCACGGTCTGGAAACCGCCGAATACCGCGAAAAGTGGGGATTCAAGAAGGATGCTCCGCTGGTCTGCAAGGCCTTGCAGCGTGAACGTCGCAAAAAGATGAAAGACATGAAGCTGTGGGAAAAACGCCGCAAGGCTCAATAAATATACGCTTGGTTCGGTATGGAAATTGCCGTAACAGCGTCAAGGAGTTGAAGTTTCAGTGAAGTCCACTTGCTGCAAGTTCACGCAAAAAGCCCTTCTGTGAAGGGCTTTTTGCATTTGGCTGTAGGATATGTATCGGCCAGGTAGCCATGCCAACTCGTAGCGGACATGTGCAGTCGTCAGCCTTGCTTGTACGGCGGCCTGTCCAAACTGTCATCTTTCCGCGTCTCCGGCCCATTGACCACGGCACCTATCATCACGCCCAGATGGCTCATGGCCAGTGCCAGCCACCACATACGGTAGAAATCGTGTCCAAAAATACCGTTGACCAGCCAGCCAACGAAGCCCAGCCAAAACCACATGGTCAGTCGCCAGTAAATGCCGTTCTTACCTGCAACCTCGGCCTGGAGGCGAGGCCAGATGCGCCGATAGCCCCACCAGACAAAACCCAGCAAAAAAATCATCCCCAGCGCAAAGCCGATGATGCCGTGGGCATAGAGCATATCCAGATAGATATTGTGCGGGTGACTGATGGTAATCGGATCACGAGCCGGGGTCAGGCCCAGAGCGCGAAAGGCCGTATTGTACTGCCCAGCCCCGGCCCCCAGCCACGGATGCTCCAGAAAGACCTGCCAACCCAGATCCCACAAACTCCAGCGACCATCCGAGCAGAAGCGGGCAAAACTCAGGCGGCCGGGCTGGAAGAGGGCAAACAGGCCAAACACCAGCAAGGGCAAGGCGACGATTTTCCAGTTGATGCGCTTGCGCGGCAGCCAGAACCAGAGAAAAACCACCGCCGCCACAGCCAGGATTCCACTGCGGGCAGATGCCCCCTGCAGCAGAAAAAAGGCTGGTGTCAGTAGTATCAGCCAAAGAGTAGCCGATACGGCCATGCCGTACCGCTCGCGCAGGATATACCAGACGCTGAAGGCCGGGATGAGGGCAAGGGCAATGTAGTTACCAACGCAGTAATCCCCCAGGCTGCCGGTAAGGCGTCCGGCATTGGGGGGATAGCCCATGATAAAATCAAAGCCCGTTATGGCCTGCCAGATACCGTCCAGTCCCTGCCAGAAGCAGGCCACAACACAGGCCCAGACCAGACGCCGCAGGTCTTTTTCACTACGTACACACTCCATGCCAATGATGGGCAGGATGAAACCCTTGTTGATGCCTGTGCCCGCATGCCACAGAGAGGCAAAAATATCTTCTGAACAGAGGATGCCGATGGCAATCATCAACCAGAGGCAGTAAAACAGCCAGCGCACACCCAAACGATGCCAGACACTTTGCGCCCAGGCATGACGCCAGTAAGGGATAAGAAAACAGAGGCAGACCAGCGGCATGACCTCGCGCATACCATAACCGATGGGAAAGGTAGCCAGTGAGACCCAGAAGGACCAGAACAGGCAATCGTACCAGAAGTGTGCAGGATCCTGCGTACGCAGGGCAAGCCAGGCGTCCAGCCGGACAGCCAGCCCTGCGGGCAGCCATGACCTGAGAATACCAGATAGAGAAATGATAGATTGCCTCATGAAAAATCGAACCTCGTTATAAAAGTATAGCCGCCAGATAGCTCAAATGCAAGCAGAATGCGGCTTGCTTTCTTGGTTTTGCCGGATTATACTTACGCTCCCATTGTCGGGGTGTCGTTGTAGATTGCTCAATATGTTCCATCCTTTAGCCATGTCTCGCATGTCTGCAAGGTCTCTCCTTTTTTTTCTCCGCCGTACAGGTTTGCCGCCACAGCTCCTTGTGCTGTTGGGGGTGGACATGCTGACCCTGTTTTCCGTCGCTGTTTTGGCCTTTCTCTTGCGAGGACTTTGCGGGGAGACTCTTTCCCATCCTGTATATCCACTGGTTTTACCGCTGATCATGCTGGCTCCTGTATTGGGGATCGTGCTGGGGCTGTACCGCAGTATCGCTTTGCCACCACATCGGGAGCTGAAGGCCCTCTTCGGTATGACCAGTCTGCTCTATGCCCTGGTGCTGGTCGTACTTTTTGTGACCAAGAACGGCGACATCTTTTCCCGACTGGTGCTGGTGGGTGCCTGGGCTGCCTCTGTGCTGCTTTTGCCGGTAATGCGCAGCCTGTGCCGATACAAGCTGGGGCGGCGCACATGGTGGGGCTGCCCTCTCATCATCATCGGGGCCAGCCAGTCTGCCCGCAGTGTCTGGCATACTGTACGCCAGCACCCGGAATGTGGCTTGAAGCCCGTACTGCTGCTGGATGTGCCAGCCTCTGCCGAAGACCTGCGCAGTCCGCTGGATGCCGCTTTGCATCGTTATCCCAATGCAGTAGGGTTAGTCCTTCTCAAAATGGGCGATGCTGGCAATACCGACCTCGTGCGTTTTGCCAATCGTTTTTTTCGGCAACTGCTGATCGTTCCCCATTCGGAGGCCGATTTTTACCGTTTGTGGGTCACCCCCTGTGATATTGGCAAGGTGACGGCGTTGCTTCTGTCCCAAAACTTGCGTGACAGGCGTCGCCTGGCCATCAAGCGGGGGCTTGATCTTGTGCTTTGTCTGCTGGCCATGCCGATCATTTTGCCCTTGGGTCTGGTCCTGGCGGCAGCCATTCGGCTGGATAACCGAGGCCCTGTTTTTTATCGTCAAAAGCGTATCGGCCAATACGGCAAGGCTTTTTATATTTTCAAGTTCCGCAGTATGCGGGTGGATGCCGATGCCGTGCTGGCAGAGTATCTTGCCGCCAAACCGGCCCTGCGGAAGGAGTGGCAGCGGGATCAGAAGCTCCGAAATGACCCGCGCGTCACACGGGTGGGCAGATTTTTACGCAAGACCAGCCTGGATGAGTTGCCGCAGCTTATTAATGTGCTCATGGGCAGCATGAGTCTGGTGGGGCCACGGCCCATTCTTGAAAGCCAGGTTGTCATGCATGGCCCGGTGTTTGAGCAGTATTGCTGTGTCAGGCCCGGTATTACCGGCTTGTGGCAGGTCTCCGGGCGTAACAATACAAGTTATGCTGTGCGGGTGTCCTGCGACAACTATTATATCAGCAACTGGTCTGTCTGGCTGGATATTTGGATTTTGTGCAGGACAGTACCAGTTGCCTTAACCGGCGATGGGGCATACTGATGGGTGAGCGCGGCAACAGGCTTTACCGTGGGATGGACAAATGGCTGGGCATTCCCCTGACAGCTCTGAGTGCCTCTCTGCGGCTTGGGCGGGGGAAGATCCCCCACACTCCCCGGCGTATTGGCTTGTTGTGTCTTGGGGCCATTGGTGATTTGTTGCTCTTTTCCGGTTTGCCGTTGGCCTTGCGCCAGCGTTGGCCCGAAGTCCGGCTGGAATTGCTGGTAACACGGGGCAATGCGGCCGCTGTACCGCTGGTACCGGCTATTGATGACGTTGCCGCCTTTGCCCTGCGTGACATACCGGGCATGATAGCCCATTTGCGCCAAAAGCGGTATGATGTACTTTTTGACAGCAGCCAGTGGGCACGTCTGGGGACGCATATCTGCAATTTTTCTGGCGCAGGTTGCACCGTGGGCTTTACAACACACGGCCAGTACCGCTCCCTTGGATATGATGTCAAAGTCAGGCACAGCAATGAACGCCATGAAGCGGCAAACTTTCTTGCGCTGGGGCAAGCCCTGTGGCCAGAGCTTCAGGGTGGACCAGCCGTGCGTCTGCCCGCATCCCCGCCGCAAGATGCTTTGCCTTTTGTCAGGGAAAGGGCTGTTTTTCTGCACATGTGGCCTTCGGGCGTCAAGTCCTGGCTGCGACAGTGGCCAGCCGAACACTGGGCCAGTCTGGCCCGGCATTTGCTGGATAGGGGATGCACTGTCTTTCTGACTGGCAGCCCTGCCGATGCGGCGGGGAATACCGCTTTTCTCCAACGCTGGTTTCCGGGGACGGCGGGCATCCAGTCGCTGGCTGGCTGTTTGGGGCTGCCTTCCCTGGCCTGGCTTTTGGCGCAAGCCCATGCTGTGGTCTCGGTCAATACGGGCATCATGCACCTGGCGGCCCTGGCAGGTGCCCCCACCATCGGCCTGCACGGGCCTACCAACCCGCTGCGCTGGGGGCCAGTGGGGCGGCAAACGGCCAGCCTTTTACCGCGAGAAGGCAAAATGGCCTATCTCAACCTCGGCTTTGAATACCCTCCCGATGCCTGTGACCTGCAATATTTACCCGTTCAGGATGTGCTGGATACACTGGCAGACTGGGGGCGGATCTAGGGCGAATCTATCCCACCTGTCATGGCAGTAGTCATGCCCCGGCAGGTTTCTCTGCCGCCAGCAAAAAAACAGGATCCTGAGCTGCCAGATGGATGCCGCTGTTCCGTGCCTGTCCTTCTGCAGCCTGTATCTGCATGATTTCCACAGGCCAGCCCAGCCCTTCAAGGTAGCGGTGGCACTGCGAGAGATTTTCCAGCAGGACACAGGCCGCCACCAGACGCCCTCCGGGCGGTAAGCGGTGGCAGACATGGCCGATAATATCTGCACCGTCTTCGCCGGAAAGGCCGCCGCCAATAAAGACGCGCTGCGGGTCGGGCAGGGTCGGCAGACAGTCCGGGGCTTGCCCCAGGCAGACCTCGACAGTAGCTGCGCCAAAGCGGCGGCGGTTTTCCTGTATGCTCATGGCGCGTCCTGCGCTGCGTTCCACAGCAAATACCCTGCCATTGTGGGCTAGTGCTGCGGCCTCCAAAGCCACGGCCCCTGAACCTGAGCCAATATCCCACACAAGGTGGCGTGGCCCGACACGCAGGAGCGAAAGTGCGGCCGCACGCACCGGCAGTTTGTTGATAAGAGCATCTTCCTCTGCCAGTTCTGCCGTGTGCAAGCCAAGACAGGGCCGACGCGGTGCATCTGCGGGTAGCAGGAGCATGGTACAGGCCGGGCCAAAGCTGGCCGAAGCGGTTTCGGCAAGGCTGAGGTCGTGCCGGGCCTCGTCTGAGGCCCCCATGCGTTCAAAAATATGGGCTTTGAACCAGTCCACACCCCGATCGAGCAAATGGCGGGCCAGCACATCGGGGCTGGTGTGGGCATCGCACAGGATGCACAGGGGTCGCCCCTTGCCCACTGCGGCATTGAGCGGGGCAAGGTCGTCATGCCCATGCAGGGAAAGACAGATGACCGAATGCCACGGGAGGGCCAGCCGGGCGCAGGCTGCCTGCAGGGAGCTGATCGCCGGTATCAGCCGAACAGCGTCTTCGCCCAGTTGACGTGCGAGACTGGCCCCGATGCCAAAAAAGAGCGGGTCGCCGTCTGCCAGCAGCAGGACACGCTTTCCGCTGGCGCGTAACTGGCTGAGGCGGTTGAGCAACGGCTCCAGTGGCAGAGTCAGGGGCAGCAGACGGGCTGTGATGGGGTTTGCCTCCTCATCCTGCGTGGGGGAGGAAAGCAGCGCGTCCAGCAACGCTTGGCCGCCACAGATGACATGGGCATCCTTGAGCAAGGTACGCTGATCCGGCGGGAGGGACGCAAACTGCCAACTGCTGCCGCAATCAAGCCCCAGCACCGTGATGGGCTGTAGGCTTGGCATGGATGGCTCAAAGACAAAGAGGGAGTGGAGCATTTCCGACATGGGTGGCCAGCCATCGCCTGTGGCTTCCTGCGTGGGAGATGCTTCTGTTGTTGTGCCCTGCACATGCGGGTGGGGAGCATCTGGGGGGCTGCCCAGGGCGATGCGCTCCTGCAAGGCTATACCGGGAAGAAAATTTTGCTTTTTCATGGGGACATCAGGTAGGGGCTGGAGATAGCCTTGCCTCACGCGTTCTCTTCCGGCAGCCAGACAGTCCCGCGTGCCACCAGGTGGACTGGCCCGCCAATTTCGGCCCGGCGTTCTTCTCCCTCCTCGCGCAGAGCCACATGAAGCAAAGAGCCGCTGGGTTGCAGAATATCAAAGCGGCGTTTACCACCAGACTGGGAAAGGGCAAGAGCCAATGCCAGCGCACCTGAGCCGCAGGCACTTTCAAGACAGATACTGCGGGGGTCGCGCACGTGGACAAGGGGGAACATCTCAAGCTGGCCCTGCACCTCTCGCCACCAGATGGCCCCCACTGCCACGTCATTTTCCAGTTGCCATGTCTGGCGCAAAAGCAGCATTGTCTGTTCCAGTGCCTGTTGGTGGGCCTCCGGCATGGGGTGCATGGTCGCATCAAGCAGCATATGACTGATGCCGGGCAGACGTACCAGGGTCATGCCAGGGCCGCTTTGCCGGGGATGCAGAAGGGGCAGACGCAGACTGGCCGTGACCTCCCAGCAGGGGGCACAGCCGTGGACGTGCAGGACAACGGGGCTCTGCCAGCCAGAAACCATAATTTCGCAACGGTGCTCGTAAGCTTCACCGCCGTACGAGGCTTGGGCCATGCCGTCCAGCAAGGCCTGGCGTGGGCTGCGTTCACATTCACGCAAGGCCAGCAGCGCACCGAAAGCCCGGCTGGCATTGACACAGAATTCCCCACCCGCCATCCGCAGCCGACGCTGCGCAATATCCACAAAGCCTGCCTGTTCCGCAGAAAGGAATCGCTCACCCAGGACGTGGCTGGCAAGGCTGGCCTGCTGGCGGGACGGCACATCCGCAGCGGGAAGGAAAAGCGTCGTATTACCGCCAGGGCTCCATTTGGAAAAGCTCAGAACAGGCATGGGATTTCCTTTTCGGACAAATCGTTTTCAGCCAGAGTATGCACCAGCAGATGTGCCCTGTCTAGTACGCCAGGCCGTTGATTTTAGCGCATGCTGCGGATTTGTGCTTGCGGTTTTGGACGAAGGCAGGTACAAGGAATCTGTTCGCGCCCTGTTTTTTGATGGGTGTAGAACATCAGTTTGGCGGGCAACCCTTTAGTCGGCGTATCAAACGCCAAAAATGTCCTAAATTAGGGAGGCATCATGAAATCCATTCGTCTTCTCGTCCTCGCGGCCGCTCTTGTCCTGAGCTATGCCGTTGCTGCCGTGGCCGCCGAGCCTGCGTGCAGCAAGAAGATCTCCAGCTTCGACTTCGTTGTGGACTATTCCGGCTCCATGATGATGAAGAACGCCCAGCTCAAAAAAGATAAAATCCTTGTTGCCAAGGAAGCCCTGCAGCGTGTCAATGCTGCCATCCCCGCCCTTGACTACAACGGAGGTCTGCATACCGTTTCGCCCAATGGCGTCATCATTGCCCAGGGGCCCTGGGATCGCGCTGCCATGAGTGCTGGCATCAACAAGCTGCGTTCCGGCTTTTCGGTGTTTGGTCGCATGACCAGCATGGGCAGTGGCCTTCAGACCTATGAACCCTTCCTTTCCAGCATGCAGCGTGATGCCGCCATCATCCTCGTGACCGACGGCGACAACAACCGTGGTGTTGACCTGGTGGAAGTGGCCCGTCAGATCTATGCCAGCCAGCGTGATATGGTCATCCACGTCATCTCTCTGGCCGACACCCCCCACGGTGAAGCCGTGATCAAGGAAGTTGTTGCCATGAATCCCGGCAGCGTCTGCGTACGTGCCGAAGAACTGGCCACCAGCGATGCTGCTGTGGAACGCTTTGTCATGGCCGTGTTCTGCGGTGATGAAGATGTCATCGTGCTGCGTGGCGTACACTTTGCCTTTGACTCCTATGCTCTGGACGGCAAGGCCAAGGGTATCCTTGATGAAGCCGCTGGCATGATCAAGGCCAACCCCAACAAGCAGGTGACCCTGCTTGGCTGGACTGACTCCATCGGTTCTGACGCCTACAACAAGACCCTGTCCCAGAATCGTGCCAATGCTGTTAAGAACTATCTGGCCCAGCAGGGTATCCCCGCCAGCAGCATGAAGGCTATTGGCAAGGGCAAGTCCTTCAAGTACAATAACAAGACCGAAGAAGGTCGTTACTTGAACCGTCGTACCGAGATCTCCTTCGACTAGGGAGAAAGGTTCACCATTGCTTGCAAAGCCGGGCGGCTATACCGCCCGGCTTTTTTGAAATACAGAGTGTTGAAAGCGAGAAATACTCTGGAGGTAGCATATGCGCGTATTACCTGTTGTTTTGATGCTGGGCCTTCTGTTGGGTGGTTGTGCCTGGATGGAAGGCAGCAATGCTGGCGGGCCTGAGTCTGCTGCCCCTGCGGAGGAGGCTGCCGCTTCTGACGTTATGGGAACCACTGACACACCCTCCGGGGCAAAGGCCTCTTCTGATACAAAGGCAGCCCGTTCCTCTAAAAAGGAAGCTACGGTGCGTGCCGAGCTTGACAAGGTGGGACGGAAACTGGCGGCCCAGGCTGCACGCACGGTCATGCCTTCCAAATCAAGCAAACAGGTGAAGCAGCGCAACAAGGAATATGTGGCTACCTATGTGGAGATAGATGCCAGCAACGTCAGCACAGAAATGCGCCCCGGCACAGGGGGGCAGTATGTGGGCGTGGTACGCTATCAGGAAAAAATTTATGAATGTCGCGGCAAAAGCCGGGCAGCTGCCCTGAAGGCCCAGTGCGAGCAGATACGCAGCCGCCGTTTGAGCGAACTCATCCGCTACGATGGTAAAAAGTGGCAGTATTGATGGCAGCTTTTGCAGGGGGAACACGACCCGATGCACAAAGGGCCAGCCTTGAAGGCTGGCCCTTTGTATGTCGATGGCTTTTCCGTAACGCAATTTCAGGCTTCTGTACCATACTCCACTGGCAGCTCGCAACGGGGAGGGAATATGCCTTCTGCCTCCAGTTCAGGGGCCTGCAGGAGGGTTTGGCAAATGCCCGGCATAAGGACTGCATCCCAGGGGATGATGTCGTAAATTTCTCCCGGCCCGCCTACAGGCAGGGTGTCCACCTGGCCGGTATCTGTCAGGTAGTAGAGCGTCATGCCCTGTCCCTCTTCCCGACGTCTGGAGGAACCCCCCAGCAGCCAGCCATCCTCAAGCCGCAGACAGCCCCGCAGAAAGTGACTGTCCGTGATATGCCAGCGCATGGTTTCCTGCAGTCTGCCGTATTCGTCCGGCGAGAAGCGGAACAATGCCCCCTCGGCAGAGGAACAGCAATAGACATCCCCCTGCCAAGCTGACAGGGAATGAGGACAGTTCAACCCGCTGGCAACAATGCGCGCCAGGGTTTTGCCTTCGTGCCGTCTGATATGGTAGAGACAGCCCCAGCCCTCTGCCTTCCAGTTGAAGCTGCTACGCTTCCATTGTCTGAAGGGTTGATAGTTGAAGGCTGAAGCCAGCAGCCCGTCACGCCACGAAATAAAATCATTCAGGTGGATGGCGTCTTCCGGCAGTTCCTGTTCCCAGCCTTCCAGCGGGGAAAGGGACGCCACACATTTTTCGCCGTGCAGCAGCAAAATTCGAGAGTTGCCGGTATCTGCCACAGCAAGGCTATCTTCTCCCACGGGTTTGACGCTGTGAGCATAGTTGTGATGTGGCCCGGGCATACGAATGCGCTGGATGCCGGATGGATCCAGTCGCTGCACTAGAGCATCAGTTGCAGCCCACAATGCACCCTGATGCCAGGTAATGCCACAGACCCTGAGGACATTGGCCGGGCAGTACCAAAAAGGGACTTTAGCAGCCACGTCATAGCCTATGAGGGAAACCGTGCTGTTGACGCAGCCCAAAAGTACACGCATGGTTTTGTCCCCGCTGTCTGATGATGGGCTGCCCCGGTGCTGGTCAGCACCGGGGCAGTATCTTCTTGCTTGAACAGCATATCGTCAGATGGCAGATTTACTCTCTGCGGAGGCTTTCGCCAAATCTACACGCCCATAGCGGCGGCTTCATCAACGATCCAGATCAGTTCGCCAAAGCTGGGGCGCACCATCTGCGCTGGCAGTGTCGGTTCGGCCAGCAGGTTCAGGGCATTGGAAAGTCCCTGGTATTTTTCCTTTCCGTTGACCAGGAACATGCAGCAGCGCGCATTGTTGATGACCGGCAGGGTAAGGGTCAGGCGATCGCCCTTGCGTTCGGGCACATACTGGTCAATGACCAGACGTTTCTTTTCGGCAAGCGCGGGAGAATTGGGGAAGATGGAGCCGGTATGGCCGTCCTCCCCCATGCCCAGCAGGATGAAATCGAAACGGGGCAGCTCATTTGGCTCAAGGTTGAAGTCCTGCCGAATGATATCCTCATACTTGGCGGCGGCAGCTTCGGGCTCTGTATCACCACGCATACGGAAGAAATGCGTAGCCGGAACCCGGCTGAGCAATTCACGCCGTGCCAGGCCATAGTTACTTTCGGGGTGATCCGGCCCCACGCAGCGTTCATCTACCCAGAAAAAGGTCATTTTGTCCCACGGCAGACGATCGGCCCAGTCTTTGCCCGAAAGCAGCCGGAAGAGCGGAATAGGGGATTGCCCACCGGATATGGCTATGCGGAACGCCCCCCGTTCCGTGATGGCTTCCTCACAGGCAGCGGCCAGAATGTGGGCGGCACGCTCGGCCATGGCAGCGGGGTCTTTGTGGATGTGGACGGACAAATGGATGGAACGGCTGCGGCCTTTCATGGACAGCTCCTTGCAGACAAGATATGGAAGGTATTACAGACGATTTTTTTTATCATGCCACAGAAGCCCACAGGAAGAAAGTCCCTTTATGCTGTATAGCCCACCTGTTTTTTTCTCCCGCTCAACCTCTGTGCCGCCTGGCTGTACTCAGTCTGTAAAGATGGGCTTGAGGCACAGGCCATGCGGATGCTGATGTTGGTGTACCGCACAGGGCGGCAAGGCTGGGGGCAGGTCTTCCACGTGCAGCACTTCGGCAGAACTCAGGCTGAGGGTCCTCCAGATCGCCGTACTTGTGAGCTGCCCTGCGGCCAGCACGCGCTTCCCCTCCTCGCTTTGTGCGTCCAGCTCAATAGTCCAGTGCCGATCCAGCTCTGCTCCGGGAGGGATATCACAGGAGGCATTGAGGATACGCCGCAGAACCAGCTGCCCGGCTGTATCCTTGAGGCTCAGATCCAGCGCGATGTTTTTCACCGTCAGCGTACTGGCATTGTGTCCCATCGTATGGGCCACAACCAGCAGGGTCTTCTGGTCTGAGAGCAGGCCCGCACTGGCGGTGCAGGAGCGCAGGGGCAGGGTGGATTCCATCCGCTTCAGGACGCTGGAACGCTTGTTAACCAGGATGGCATGGCGGGCCTCCAGTCGGCGCAACACTGCTGTGCGAAATTGCAAGGCAAGCTCTTTGGCATTGACGAGGTTGCGCACGATCCAGCCATCGGGAGTGCGCAGCAGCCGCAGGATGGGCGTATATGTCTCCTTGAGCATGGGATGCCGGATGACAGCATGGAGCAGTGCGCTGTTTTCGTCCACCTTGTCCAGCTTGAGGCTGGTGGCAAACTGCGCCATGAAATCGGACGGCAGGATCTGGAGGGGGTGCATCAGGAGGCTTGCTTCATCAGCAGCTTCCTCCTTTTTTTTGCCTTCACCACTGTCCTTGCCCAGGGAGGCCCGGAGCAGATGGGTTTGGATGATGGACTTGAGGCTATGGATCTGGTCTTCTCCTGCCCGGTAGAAGGGGAAGGCCTCGGCCGTGGCTGTGGCCAGTTCTTCGGCCACAGTGTTGAAGTCCACCCGGACGGCCAGCTCTTCAGCCGACGGAGGGGTCAGTGCCTGTTGCAGACCAACAAAGGCAAACTGGCAGCTTTGGCGGTACTGGTAATAGCCCCAACTGTAGTAGCCCCCTACCGCCAGCAGGGCAACCAGCAGCAGGGCAAGCAGCCTGTGCGTGTGTCGGCTGAGGGTGGATTTGGCCGATCCAAACAGAGAGGATAACGACAGTTTCATAGGCTGCTCCGCCGAAGGTTGACTGTGTCCGGGGTGTTGCCAAACTCCATGACAGGTTCGGGCTTGCGCAGGGCTTCCTGCCGCAATCGCAGGGGCAGACCTCGCCGACCCGGTAGAGGGGCCAGGTCTAATCTGATGATACACCATGCCCCCAGCGGCAGCCTGGCCAGCCAGCCGTTACAGGCGGCAAGCGGGCATTGCCTGTTCCAGCTTCCCAGTGGCCCAGTGAGCGTGGCATGGATGCTGCGGGCAAAGGCTTCCAGTCGCTGCAAGCGTTGCCAGACGTACCACCATGACATGGGCCGTGCGGGCCACGGCATGGTGCGCAGACTCAGGCAGCGTAAAAGAGCCGGCAGACTTGCCCGATTCCAGAAAGTTACAGCCAGTCCGCGTGCTGCCACGCGGTGGGCTTCCTGCAAGGTAGGCATGATGTCCGGGCCAGGTTTTTCCAGATGCAGCACGGCCCAGTCAAAGTGTCTGTCGGCAAAGGGCAGGTGATCAGTGGCCGCTGCCACCACTTCAACCCCCTTCGGGGCTCTGGCCTGAGCCGTAGCTCGTGCTTCTGCTTCATGTTCCGTGGCTGTCAGGTCAAAGCCGCATTGCCAGAACAGGGGCAAAAAATTCCCCCTGCCACAGTCTATTTCCACAAGGCTCGTACCGCGCCGGGGCCAAGCGGCAAGGGCATGCAACAAAAGGCGTTTTTGCATGTCCTGTGCGAAGCGGGCCTCTGGCCCGGAAAACCAGCGTTGTCTCATTGGCCCGGTGCATCTCCTTCAACGTCCATATGGCCGTTGTACCCCTGTACTATTTGACAAAGCAGGCAAAAAGGCAAGACCCCTTATCGAGGGGCGCGCAAGGTCAGCTCCGTAATTTCTGATGGTACAAGCAGTCGCAGCGGAAAGCCCGGCCAGAGCGCACAGCCGGAACTGACATAGAGCAGATGTGCTCCCAGCTGATAGACCCCCGCCCGGAAGCCATCATTGAAGGCAGCCACCACAAGATCCAGGCCTGCCACCTGTCCACCGTGGGTGTGCCCTGAAAGCTGAATATCCACGCCAGCCTCAACGCTCCTGGGGAACAGCGCAGGGCGGTGGGCCAGCAGGATACGGAGGGCGTCCGGCGGTGCGCCAGTCAGGGCCTTGCCAATATCGGGGAGGGGCAGCCCGAAACGCTGGGCAGCCGGATCCGTAACCCCGGCCATAACCACTGCCTGTCCCTTTACGTCCAGCACCATATGGCTGTTCTCCAGCAAATGCAGACCCAGGTCACGGCTGGCCTGTGCCCACCTGGCATAGCCCCAGTAGTACTCGTGATTACCCAGACAGGAAAAGACCCCCAGCGGCGCATGCAGAGAGCGCAGTGGGCTGAGGTCTTCTGCCAGTTCATCGGGCTGTCCGTCGGCCAGATCGCCGGTGATGCAAATAAGATCGGGCTTGAGGGCATTGGTGGTCTTGACGATGGATGCCACCCAGTCCCGCTGGAAACTTGTGCTGATGTGCAGGTCTGAAAGCTGGACGATACGGAGTCCGTCAAGGGCGCGTGGCAGATGTGGCACTTCAAGACGGATATGGCGTACCTCTGGCACACGTAAGCCCTGCCAGGTGGCCACAGTAGCCAGCAGCACCGCGATCAGGCTCAGGCCGATCAGCCAACGTCCGGCAGACAGGCGGCACGCGGGCAAGCCCGGTCGCCAGTGGCGGGCCAGCAGCCAGCCCAATGCAAACAGGTCTCGCAGCAGGCAAAGCACAGTGAGAAAGACCACAGTGCCGTGGCTGATGCCTGTGGCAATCATGGCCCAGCGCGGCAGGGGCGGAGTGAATGTGCCGTAAAAAAATTCAAAAAGTGGATATTTGGCCGAGCAGACTATCAGGATAGCGGCAAGAACGAGCTTGAGCCAAAGAGGACGGCGCAAAGGCACGATAAGTCGGATGATCAGATAGAGAGGGAGAACGGTGGCAAGAAGGCGCAGCATGGCAACATGATCTCCAAAAAAGACCATAAGGATAAAGCGGACAGCAGGGAAATCCATTTCCTGCTGTCCGCCTGTGAAGCAATATGTATGCCGCTCCCTTGCGAAGTGCAGATAAGGTCAGCCAAGCACGGCAATGGCCTCTATCTCCACCTGCGCGCCAAGGGGCAGGGCAGCTACCTGCACACAGGAACGGGCCGGACAGGGAGCTGTGAAATACTCCTTGTACACGGCGTTGACTTCAGGAAAGTCCCTGATGTCTGCCAGAAAGACCGTGGTTTTGACCACATCCCCAAGGCCAAGACTCTTGGCAGCCAGTACGGCGGCCAGATTACGGCAAACCTGTGCGGTCTGGGCGCGGATGTCACCTTCCACCAGTTTGCCTGTGGTCGGATCCAGCGGAACCTGCCCTGAACAGAATACCAAGCCATGGGCAACAACGGCCTGGCTGTAAGGGCCAACAGCGGCCGGGGCCTTGTCGGTGCTGATAATTGCCTTTTTCATGCCTGTATCCTCACAAAACTATTTGTACATGGGCAGGAGGTCAAATACAAAGAGTGTGTGACATATGGCCACCACGACTCCGTATACCAGCAAAAGAGTGATGAGCAGGCTGCCCCCCCGCACACGGTAGCCGTGGGCAGCAAAACGGCTGCGTGCGGCCTTGAGCAACAGGGCCGGCACAATGACGGACCAGAAGGCCGCAGCCAGCCCAGCCCAGCCGATGGCCAGCAGGAAGCCGTCCGGCCAGAGCAGACCGCAGATAACGGGCGGGGCAAAGGTCACCAGCAGGGTCTTGCTGCGTCCAAGGCGGCTGTCATCAAACTTGCAGAGGTCGGCAATGTAGTCAAAAAGCCCAAGGCCCGCTCCAAGGAAGGACGTAGCCACAGCCAGCAGCCCAAAGGTTTCCAGTATCCGCAGGATGAAACTGCCATCAAGGTTGCTGCCCGCAGCCTGCATCAGATTGCCCACATTGCCGCCAGCGGCAATGACATCCTTGAACTGTTCGCGGGGGATAAGTCCATCAGCGGCAGTGATCCAGCAAAAATAGCAGACCAGGGCCATCAGCGTACCCGCAAGCAGACATTTGTTGATAGTACGGCCGTCACGCCCCATGTATTTGACAAGGCTGGGTACCGAGGCATGGAAGCAGAAGGAGGTCAGATAGCTGGAGACAGCCCCCCAGATAAAAATCGCCTCGCCGCCACTGCCCGCGCTGTCCAGCAGGGTAGAAAGACGCAGGTTGCCCAGCATCCCGCTGACAGAGATGACAAAGGTCAGCACCATGCCACCCATCAGCAGCACCGAAAAGCGATCCACTGCACGCGAACTCCACCAGATACAGGCAGCCAGCAAAAGGGCAAAGAACAGACTGGAAAGGATGCGCGGCGGGGCAGTGCCAAGGAAGGGCGTAAGGCTTTGCTGGATGATGGAACCGCCACCGCTCACATAGGCGTACACCAGGATATAGAGCACAAAGGCCACGGCAATACCGTTGGCGGCACTCCAGGCAGGGCCAAGCAGATCCCGCACCAGGGTATGGAAGCTGTCACCGGGCTGGTAGTGGAGGTTGACTTCCAGCAGGGCCTGGCTGGCTCGGTACATAAAAAACCAGGATACCAGCAGCAGGGCCGTGGACCAGTAAAACCACATACCGGCCGAAATCATGGGCAGGGCCAGCATACCTGCGCCGATGGCCGTACCGGCCACCAGCATGGATCCGCCAAGGACGGCGGTAAAGGATGTCTTCATGGTATCACCTTTTGTGAGAGATAACGGCTCATAGTGGCAGAGAGTACAGGGCTTGGCAAGCGGACGGCTTGAGGCTAAGATATTTTTTTATTCCGGCCTGCCTGTTGCGGGCCGCAACGCCGAGGATGACATGAGCAACGAACCGGACAAAATTATTTATTCCATGATCCGCGTCTCCAAGCGGCATGGTCAAAAGGAAGTCCTGAAGGATATTTCCCTTTCCTATTTTTATGGTGCAAAAATTGGTGTGCTGGGCCTCAACGGTGCGGGCAAATCCAGTCTGCTCAAGATTTTGGCAGGAGTGGATCAGTCCTTTGACGGCAAGACCGTACTGGCCCCCGGCTATACCATCGGCTATCTGGAGCAGGAGCCGCTGATCGGTGAAACCCGCACTGTACGAGAAGTAGCCGAGGAAGGCGTGGCAGAGCTGGCCGCCATTGCCAAAGAATTTGAGGAGATCAACGCCAGGTTTGCCGAGCCGATGGAAGCGGACGAAATGGACGCCCTCATCGCCCGGCAGGCCGAGGTGCAGGAGCTGATGGACGCCAAAAACGTCTGGGATCTGGACTCTCGGCTGGAAATGGCGATGGATGCACTGCGCTGTCCTCCCGCAGATATGACGGTGGACAAGATCTCCGGTGGTGAACGCCGCCGCGTGGCCCTCTGCCGTTTGCTGTTGCAATCCCCTGACATCCTGCTGCTGGACGAACCCACCAACCATCTGGATGCCGAATCCGTAGCCTGGCTGGAGCGTTACCTCTCAACCTTCCCCGGTACGGTCATTGCCGTGACCCACGACCGTTATTTTCTTGATAATGTTGCCGGCTGGATACTGGAGCTTGATCGTGGGCGCGGTATCCCGTGGAAGGGGAACTATTCTTCCTGGCTGGAGCAGAAGCAAAAGCGTCTTGCCGGAGAAGAAAAGGCCGAGGCTGAACGCCAGAAAACCCTTGCCCGTGAGCTGGAATGGATACGCATGTCGCCCAAGGGCCGCCATGCCAAGGGCAAGGCCCGTATCAACGCCTATGAGGCCATGCTCTCGCATGAAAGCGAAAAACGCGCCCCTGACCTTGAAATCTACATCCCGCCGGGACCACGGCTGGGCAAGAGCGTCATTGAGCTGAAGGACGTCAGCAAAAGCATGGGTGATCGACTGTTGATGGAAAACGTCAACGCCATTATCCCGGCCGGGGCCATCGTGGGCATCATCGGCCCCAATGGCGCGGGTAAAACCACCCTTTTCAGGATGCTGACCGGGGCAGAACAGCCTGACAGCGGCAGCCTCAGCGTGGGGGAAACCGTCAAGTTTGCCCATGTGGATCAGGGGCGCGAATCGCTCACACCGGGCAAGAGCGTCTATGAAATCATCAGCGATGGGGCTGAAGTCATCAAACTTGGTTCGCGTGAAATCAATGCCCGCGCCTACTGTACGCGCTTCAACTTCCACGGGGCAGACCAGCAGAAAAAGGTGGACGTGCTCTCTGGCGGTGAACGCAACCGTCTGCACCTTGCGCGTATGCTGAAATCCGGTGCCAATGTGCTGCTGCTGGACGAACCCACCAACGATATCGATGTGAACACCATGCGTGCCCTTGAGGACGCTCTGGACAATTTTGCCGGTTGCGCCCTCATCATCAGCCACGACCGCTGGTTCCTTGACCGGCTGGCCACCCATATGATAGCTTTTGAAGGGGATTCCAGCGTTACCTTTTTTGACGGCAACTTCTCGGAATACGAAGCCGACCGCAAAAAGCGTCTGGGCAAGGACGCCGAGACGCCGCATCGGCCCAAGTTCCGTAAGCTGACACGATAGACAGCCAATGTGCCGGGTTTTGCCCCGGCACGCTGCGTTTGGAGGTTATATGAACAAAAGCTGCAAGGAGCGTCCCGGCGCACTGGCCTTTGCTGGCCGCATTTTTCTGGCTGTCATGGCCCTGTTTCCGGGGCAACCCGTAACGCAAGCCGCAGCGCAGCCTGCAGTTCAGCCCGCAGCCGCACCTCAGATCACGACCCCGCATGAAACCGGAGGAGACTGCGCCGCGCCACGGCTGGCTGTTATTTCGCCATCCGGGGCCATGCTGGAGGTGGAGCAGACCGTCAATGCCCGTGCGGTGAGGGAAGGGGAGGGACTTGTCCACATTGCGAGTTTTTTGCTGCCTCCCGATGCGGAGCTGACCCGTCTGGAAGCAGTGGGCAGGACAGTCATGCGCTGGTACAGCCAGCCGCAGGCACGTTCCTCTGTCTCCCGGCGGCAGGAACTGGAAGGAGAGCGCGACAGACTCACAGGCGAGCTGGCTGCCGTCAGAGCAGAGCAAAGTGTCTGGCAGGTCATGCCACAAAACTTTTCCTCCGGGGATACGGCCCAGCGTGTTGCCGACATCCGGGAACATCTGCCGAGGCTCGTACAGCGCGAGGCCGCACTGGAACAGCGTCTCAAGCTGCTGAAAGCCGAGTTGCAGGTTTTGCCCCCGGCGCAGGAGCTGGGGCAGCGCATTACCTTGCTCATGCAAGCCAGTCCGACTGTAAACAGTGCAGGTGATGCACACCCTGTCACCCTGCGCTATACGTACAGTCTGCCCGGTTGCGGCTGGCGGCCTGTGTATGGCTTTGATGCCCATTCGGGGCAGAGGCATGCCGGTGAAGGCAGCGTCAGTGTGCGGCTTATGGCCGAGGTCTGGCAAAATTCCGGGCAGGACTGGACTGGTGCGCAAATCAGGCTGGTCACACAGGGGGCAGGAGCGCGCGAGCCGCGTCCGTTACCAGTATGGCAGGTACAGGCCAGACTGGAAAAGCGCGCACGCGGGGAGGGCGCACAGGCATATAAGGCAGCCCGCAGCAGCAATCTTGTGGGGGCGGCCATGGGTGATGCAAGTCATGCGGATGTGAAGCTGGACTCTCAGGGAGCTTACGCCGTCTGGGAGCCGGAGGTACGCGGTTTGCCGCAGGGGGCATCCCGCCTGATGCTGCGGGAGGATGTCTGGCAGGCACCCTTGCAGTGGCTGGCCCGTCCCGCTGTGGAAGGGCCTTGCCCGGTCTGGCTCAAGGCGGCATATGCACTTCCGGCTGGGCAGGTTTGGCCTGAGGGTGATGCTCTATTCAGTGTGGATGGCCAGAGTGTGGGGCGTGGCCATTTTCGTCCGATCGACGGTAAGGCCGAACTCTTTTTCGGGGCAGACCCACGGGTGAGCCTGCTGGTAACGGCAGACAGCCAAAAGCGTGGAGAAAGCGGCTTTATTGACAGGCGACGTGTCTGGTCGTGGGCGTGGACCTACCGTATCCGAAACGGACATGGACGGCCCATTGAGGTCACGCTGGAACGCCCGGCCCCGCGCATAGTGGATGCCGATGTTACCGTGCGGTATGAGGACAGGCCGGAAGCGGTGCTGGATGCCGGAAAGCATCTCCTGCGCTGGCAGTTGGACGTGGAGCCTGGAGCCGAGGCTGAAGTGCGTCATGCACTCAGCATCAACGCTCCCAGGGATATGGCACTGGATCCTGTGGCTCCTTAAAATAAGCTCATCCCTCTGTTCTCTCGTTTCATACCGGGGGAGCAGAGGGAGCATCCTCCGGTCGGGGAGTTCTGGCAACAACCAGGACGCACAGGCTGCTGGCCCCGGCGACTTTCAGGCAACGGCAGGCTTCTCGCATGGTGCTGCCTGTGGTCATGACATCATCCACAAGCCAGAGGCGCATCCCGCGCACGTCTGGCCGGGCAGCAAAGCTACCCCGCAGATTCCTTGCCCTGTCCTGTGCGGTCAGCCCCGCCTGTGCCGGAGTATGCCGGACTTTTTGCAAAAGCTCCGGCCGCAGGGGCAGATCCCCCTGTTTTTGCAGTCCCCTGACCAGTTCATGGGCCTGATTGAAACCCCGGTCACAGAGATGCCTGGGGTGCTGCGGTACAGCCAGTATAGCGTCCGGGCGGGGCAGACAGGCAGAGGCTTGCAGCAGGCAGCCCGCCAGGACAGGGGCCAGGGTCAGTTCGCCGTCAAACTTGAGGCGTAGCAGGGCATCCCGCAAGGCAGCGCGGTAAAGACCCCAGACAGCAACGGCATCCCAGGGCGGGGGGTCAACGGCACAGCGGCCACAAATGTGGGTCTGCGTTCCCTCCAGCGGCAGGGCGCAGCATCGGCATGAACGGATATTCCTGGGAACAAGTCGTGCCCGGCAGTGGGGGCAGAGCTTTTCCGCAGACAGAAAATCCATGGGAGGCGCAAGAGGCTGTGGGGCAAAGGGGCGCAAACAGAACGTGCAGCGGACTTCATCCAGCCCCAGTGCGCGTTGGTATTGCCGCAGGGTGTCTCTCATCGGGCAGGGCTGCCAGAGATGTGCAAGGTGCTCTCCTTTCCCCACTGGTATCCCCATGCGTACATGGCGTCTGTCACTTGCGGCCTGGCCGCGAGGTCTTCCCTGTCATCCAGTCCGCGCAGACAGCGCGGCTCTGCCAGACGAAAGCCGTGGAGCTGGCAAAAGCAGTTGAGGGTAAGCCTGGCCCCGTCAAACAGGCGCAGTCCGCGCGGGCGGCCAGCGGCCAGAATGGCTGCGGCCGGACGGCGAAGGGCTGTATCTGTCTTACCCGCAGCCCAAAAGCGTTGGCTGCGGTCAATAAATGATTTTGCATGGGCGGGCAGCCCGTAAAAGTGGATGGGCGCAGCCAGTAACAGAAAGTCCGCTCTGCCCAGCATGGCAAACAGCTGCTCTGCGCCATCCCCGGCCAGGATGCACTGATGGGGTGGTTTTTGACAGGCCCCGCAAGCCGCGCAGGGCCTGATGCTATAGTCACGCAGGGCGGCAAGGCGCATAGTAAGCCCCCCAGCCGTTGCGCCGGCAATGAAGGCATCAGCCAGCGTATCGCTGACCCCGTTGGCCCGTGGGCTGCAAAGCAGGGCCAGACCTTGTCTCACTCGGCAAACTCGCCACAGAAAGGATTGTTGTGCCGTTCATCGCCAATTGTTGTTGCCGGGCCGTGGCCAGGGTAAACCAGGGTCTCGTCCGGCAGACTGAAGAGCTGCTCCCGGACGGAGCGCAGCAGGGTCTGAAGATCCCCACCGGGGAAGTCCGATCGGCCAATGGAGCGGTAAAACAGTGTGTCGCCCGTAAAAATCAGGCCGTGTTCAGGAAAATAGAGGGAAACACCCCCCGGTGTATGGCCGGGTGTGGGCAGGACGCGACATGCCATGTTGCCAAGCTGCACCGTCCCCTGTGGCATGGGCAGGCTTTCAAAGGGAGTGACGCGGGGGAAGCCCCAAATACCGCCGTCAGAGGCTTCGGTACCGGCAAGGCAGTCCTCGTCCGCAGAGATATAGACAGGGGCCTGACTTGCCTGTGCCAGTTCTGCCACGCCGTAGAGATGGTCAAAGTGGCGGTGGGTCAGACAAATGGCCGCCAGCTGCAGGGAGTGCCCTTTCAGGTATTCCAGCATGGGGGCAGGGTCGCCACCCACGTCCACGGCTATGGCCTGGCCTTGGTGGTGGAACAGGTAGCTGTTGGTCTGGAGTGGCCCCAGGGGGAAGGTTGCTACGGGCATGGCGCGTCCTTATGGATAAGATTGTTCCCTTGCAGTTTACATGAGAGCCACCCGGCGGGCAAGGCTCTACCATTGCTTGAAAATCACCCATGCAGCCAGCACGATAAGCGCAAAACCCACAACATGGTTCCAGCGCAACGGCTCATGCAGCCAGAGGGTGGAAAAAAGCATGAAAACCGTCAGGGAGATGACTTCCTGGATGGTTTTAAGTTCTGCAGCGGAAAAATGTCCGTAACCAATGCGGTTGGCGGGCACTTGCAAGAGGTATTCAAAAAAGGCAATGCCCCAGCTTGTCAGGATAACGATGGGCAGGGCCATACCCTTGTAGCGCAAGTGTCCATACCATGCGAAGGTCATAAAAATGTTGGAAAGCGTGAGCAATATCACCGTAGTTGCGGGAATGGGAAGATTCATGTCGGCCTGCCTTGCAGCATGAAAAAACCGCCCCGAAGGGCGGTTTTACTTTCTGGTCGGGATGGCGCGATTTGAACGCGCGGCCTCAGCGTCCCGAACGCTGCGCTCTAGCCAAACTGAGCCACATCCCGTGTAGCTTTTGTTTTGTAAGCTACACTATGATTTTTCGCAAGTATTTTTTTTATTTGCATGTGCTTTTTTTATGGCGTATATTCACACATTCCGTTTGGATGAATGTTTGGAGTTGTCCTGATGATCCGCGTTATCGTGACTGAAGACTCGAGCTTCATGCGTAGTGCCATTACGTCTCTGATTGAGGCCGAGCCGGACATCCGTGTGGTTGCCACGGCCAGGGACGGGAAGGAGGCTTTGCAAAAAGCCAAAGAGCATGATGCCGATGTCATGACCCTTGATGTAGAAATGCCGCGCCTTGATGGCCTGAGTGCCCTCAAGGAGCTGATGCGTACCAACCCCATGCCAGTGCTGATGGTCAGCTCGTTGACAGAAGCGGGGGCGGAAACCACCCTCAAGGCCTTGGAGTATGGTGCGCTTGACTACATCCTCAAAGCTCTTGGTGGCGATAATACGGCCTTTGGCAAGGAGCTGCGGAGCAAGATCCGCCTTCTGGCCCGCAAAAAGGCCATCACCCGCCTCAAGTACCGCCGTCTGTACAATATCCCTGCAGAAAAAGTAACAGTTCCCCAGCCGCAGCAGCCGGCCAACTATGTGCAGACGCCCCTTGTCGGGCCGCGTGAGCTGGTCGTCATTGGGGTTTCTACGGGTGGGCCGCCCGTGGTGCAGAAAATCCTTTCTGCCCTGCCGGCAAATCTCCGTGCCTGTATCCTTGTGGCGCAGCATATGCCTGCTTCCTTTACCGGGCCATTTGCCAAACGACTGGACGGCGTTTGTGCCATCAGCGTTTCCGAGGCGAAGGACGGTGACAAGCTCATCAACGGGCATGCCTACATTTGCCCCGGCGGCAAGCATATAGGCTTGCGTATGAACGGCCCATTGCCAGAAATCTTTGTCAGCGAAGAGCCGCGCAAGGCCCTGTACAAGCCCACGGTCAATATCCTTATGGAAACCGCCGGGCAGTATATGGGATACAAGACCCTGGGCGTCATGCTGACAGGCATGGGTTCCGATGGCTGCGAAGGTGCCATGACCCTTCGGGAGAAAGGCGGTTGCCTCATTGCCCAGAGTGAGGCTTCCTGCGTGGTTTACGGTATGCCCAAGGCTGTCATTGACGCAAGGCTTGCCAACCAGATCTTGGATGCTGATGACATAGCCCAGGCCATTATCACAACGGTTCGGGGCTAACTTCAATCAAGGTGAACGCTATGAGCATGGATCAGATCGATGCAGCACAGGTTTTGGAAGACCTCCGCTCCGGCGGCAGCGATGAAGTGCGCAATGCTGCGTTCAGCGCAGGTGATATGGGACTTGAGGAAGCTGTCCCCCTCCTGTGTGAAAAGATAAAGAGCGACAATATCGGTGTGCAGGAAGCCGCTGAATATGGTTTGCGGCGCATCCGTGGCGTAGAGACCATTGAGGCCATCCTGCCTTTGCTCACGCATGATGAGGCACCGGTTCGCAACGTGGCTATGGACATCCTGCGCGAAATAGGCGTTGACAGCATTGAGAGTATGCAGCCGTATCTGCGGGGGGATGACCCCGACCTGCGCATCTTTATCAGCGACATCCTGGGCTATTGCCGTAGTACCAAGGCTGCCTCCCTGCTCAGCGATGCCCTGCTCAAGGATCCTGAAGTCAATGTGCGCTATCAGGCGGCCGTCAGCATAGGCAATCTGGCCTTTCCCGAATCTGTGGGGACACTCTGCCAGGCCATGCGCGATGAGGAATGGGTACAGTTTGCCGTGGTGGAAGCCCTGGCAAAAATCAACGACCCGGCAGCCATCAATGCGTTGGTCTCCCTGCTGCCACAATCCACCATGCTGGTGAGTGCGGCCATTATCGATGCTCTGGGCAATCTGGGCGATGTAAAAATCATCCCGCTGCTTTTCAATGCGTTGGAAAACGTGACTGTGGCCCTGCGTCACAAGATAGTCAAGGCCATAGTCCAGATCCTCAATGGCCGCTCCCTCAGTCTGCTGGCCCCCAAGTCGCAGGATCGTCTGCGCGAGTATCTGCTTGACGCTTTGACGGACAATGAGGAGGAAATACAGATCGCGGCTCTTGTGGGCCTGGGGGCCATTGGCGATGAGCAGGCAGCCGATGCCATCATCGACTTTGCGCTTGGGCTTAACCCTGACCGCCAGATGGAGCTTTACGAAACCGCCATCAGGGCCATTGCCTCCATTGGTTACAATCCTGTCGTGCGCAATGCCCTGCGCTCCGAAGATGAAAATCGCATCATGGTTGCCATGGAAGCCTGCCAGCTTATGGACGACCACAGGCCCATCGAGGAAATCAAGGCCCAGTTCTGGCGTCTCAGCCGTGACTTGCAACGGGCTGCTGTGGCAGAGGTCGCGCAGCTTGGTACGGAAGAGGACATACCTTTCTTCCTTTCCATTATGGATGAGTCCGATGATGCAGAGGTGCTCAAGAGCGCGCTGGTCTTTTTTGGCAACCAGCACGGCCGGGCAGATGTGGAGGACATCGTTTTTGCCCAGCTTCGCCACCGCTATGTGGACGTGACGGAAATGGCACTGGAAGCCTGCATCAACCTGCACAGTACCAGCCTTAATGAACGCTTCAAGGAGCTTTACAGCGAGGCTGACCCACAGATACGGATGATGGCTGTCTATGCCTTGGGCCGCTACGACCTTGTGGCAAACATCCAGGAAATTTCCTCCGCACTTGAGGATGAATCTCCCCTGGTGCGGCGTGTTGCAGTGGAGGCCTTCATCAACGTCGGCGGCAATGCAGAGCGGTATCTGCCCCGCCTTCTGCCCAGGATGTACGATCATGACAAGGATGTGCGCGTAGCCCTCGTTGATGTGCTGGGGCATATCGGTACATCTACCGTCATGCCGCATCTGCTCAATGCCCTGCGTGATGAGAACGACTGGGTGCGCATCCGCGCTATCGAAGCCTTGGGCCTGTGTAAAAATACTGATGCTGTGCCGGTGCTCAACAATTTGCTCGAACAGGCCAATCCCATGATTGCCTTCAAGATAATTGAGGCTCTTGGGCGGATAGGCGGTAATGCGGCTTTCAGTATCCTGCTTGGGCTCATGGATCACGAGGATGCCGAAATACAGCACGCTGCGGCTGAGGCTGTGGCTGCCATCCAGGCTGGGGAGGAGTAAGTCATGACACAGCCCCCCGATTTCAAGAAGCCTCTCCTTGGTAAGACTGAAGCCAAGCCAGGCACGACCGGCATTGGCACGGCAGCATCCAATACGGAAGAACGGCCGGTATCTCTCTACAAGCCTCGCCAGTCCACTACTCCCGGTGCAGGGGCCTTGGGCAATACCAGCCCGACCAGTCCCTTTGGCAGGCAGGATGCAGCTCGGCCAGCCACTTCCCCTGCGTCTCCCTTTGGGCAGCAGGCTGCGCAAAAACCCAGTCTGTTCCGCAGCCAGCAAAACCCTGCCGCCGGTTCTGCCTTTCGTCCCGCGCCGCCCAAACCCGATATGGCCTACCGTACACCCGGCCAGCCCTTGGGCAGCGCGGCCCAGACCATGGCTACACGTCCCACAGCAGGTTTTCGCCCAGCCGGGCAAACCACTAATGCTGCCATGCCCTCCCTGCGTTCCCTTACCCGTCTTGGTGGTCAGGATGGTCAGGCGCGTTCGGCTGGCACAGGTGGACTATTACAATCGGGACAGGCGGCAGGCCAGCGTACGGCATCGCTTTTCCGCAAGGATCTTCAGATAACGGATGAGGAGTTTGTGCTGCTGCGTGATTTTATCTACCAGCAATGTGGCATTTTTATTGCTGAAAACCGCAAGTATCTGGTAGAAAATCGTCTTTCCAACCGCATCAAGGAACTCAATCTCAAGAGTTATACTGAATACTACAACTTTCTGCGCTTTGATGCCAGCCGCAGTTCGGAGATGAACAAGCTCTTTGAGGTGGTTACCACCAATGAAACGAGCTTTTTCCGTAATCCGCCGCAGTTGGAGGTTTTTCAGAACGATGTGTTGGCACAGGCCATTGCCAACTGTCGCCGGACAGGTATCAAAAAGCTTCGGATATGGTCTGCGGGCTGCTCCACGGGTGAAGAGCCATACACGCTTTCCATCATCCTGCATGAAGCTCTCAGGGCCGATATTGCCAACTGGGACATTAAGATCACCGCCAACGACCTTTCCGAGGCCGTACTCAAGGCGGCCCAGCGCGGTATCTACAACGAGTACGCCCTGCGCACGACCCCCAAGGCGATTGCCGATGCCTACTTTATCAAGGAAGGTAATCTCTTCAAGCTGAAGCAGCATGTCAAGAGTCTTGTCTCCTTTGGGCAGATAAACCTGAGTGACCGCGAGCAGTTGCGCCGTGTGGAACGTTCGCAAATAGTTTTTTGTCGTAACGTGATCATCTATTTTGATGATGAAATGAAGAAAAAGGTCATCAACGCCTTTTATGACAACCTTGAGCCGGGCGGTGCGCTGCTTATCGGGCATTCCGAGTCGTTGCACAATATCAGTCGCGCCTTCCAGTTGGAGCACCACAAGGGAACCATAGTTTACCGCAAGATGGCATAGTTTGCTGGCATGGACGCCAGGATATTGGCTGTGGCCAATCAGAAAGGCGGGGTTGGCAAGACAACGACCTCAGTAAGCCTTGGCAGTGCCTTGTCCCGGCAGGGTAAAAAGGTTCTGTTACTGGATCTTGATCCGCACGCCTGTGCCACGCTCCATGCCAGGATCTATCCCGAAGATGTGGAGATAAGTCTGCACGACATCTTCCGGGGACAGGCGGAGGACTGGGCTATGCTCTGGCCGGGGCTGATACGCCCCAAGGCCCTGCAGGGTATGGATGTTGCCCCTGGGGACATCCGACTGGCCGACCTTGAAAGTGATTTGCGTGACCAATCTGCCAAGGGCAGCATCCTGACACGCAGTCTGGGATATGTGCTGCCGCAGTATGATTTTATCGTACTGGACTGTCCGCCGCATGTGGGCATTTTGCTGGTCAACGCGCTGGTGGCTGCCGACTTGCTGATAATCCCCATCCAGACGGATTTTCTGGCTCTGCATGGGCTCAAATTGCTGTTTGATACCCTGCATACCCTTAACAAGGTCTTGCCGCAGCCCATACAGTATCGGGCAGTGCCGACCATGTATGATATGCGAGCCAGGGCTTGTCGGCGGGTGCTGGAGCTTATGCAGCAAAAAATGGGGCACGCGCTGTTTGCAACCATCATCGGCGTGGATACGCGTTTCAGAGAGGCGAGTGCCCAGGGCTGTACTATTTTTGATATTGATGCGCGTTCCCGTGGGGCGCGCTGTTATGAGGCATTGGCTCAGGAAGTGCTGGAGCTATGGTAAAGACGCCGGAAGAATACTTTGCTGCACAAAGCTTTGCTGCGCCAGGCGCGGGGAAAGCGATCCCGGGCGATAGCCTGACTGCAGCTGAGCGTGACTTTGTTGCCAAATATCTGGGGACAGACGCATTGGCTGGATTGCCAGACATGGCTGCTGTGGCCTCTTCTGCCGTTGTGGGGCTGCCCCTGTCTGGTGCATCCCTGTCAGGAGGAAATGCCACAGGCCAGGGGCAGCCCCGCCCCTTATCCATCAAGGCGGGTTTACAGGCTCTGCCAATGGTGCAAATGGTATCCTTTTATGTGCAGGGGCAGCTCTTTTTGCTGCCCGTGGCCCTTATCCATGAGGTGCTACGCCATTTGCCACTGGTCAGGCTGCCCAAGGCACCTCCCTATATGGCCGGGGTCATCAACCTGCGCGGCAAGGTGACTCCTCTGCTGTATCTTGATGCTCTTCTGACCCTTGATGGGCACGGAGCCTATACAAAACAACATTTTATTGTCATTTGCGAGACAGAAGAGTTGCAGCTTGGCCTGATTATCGACAAGGTCCACAGTATGTACCATGTGCCGCAGGATGCCATCCACTGGAATGCCGAAGTACAGTTGGGTGACAGTGCAGAGCTGCTTTACGGCATAGCGGACATCAGCGGACGCATTTGTGGCATTGTGGCCCCGGAGTTGATCGTACGCAAGGTGCAAGGGCTGTAACCCTTGCCAATGCCCCAAAAATCGTCTAGAATACAAAAGACCGTTTTTTCAGTTCAGAAAGAGGTCTTCACACCACATGCAGGTATAGGCATATGAGCAAGCATATCATGGTTGTTGACGATTCCAAGACCATCAGAAACCTGGTGGCCTTTGTGCTCAAGTCGGAAGGGTTCAAGGTCAGCACCGCAGAAGACGGACTGGACGCCATAGAAAAGCTGTATGGTCTTGAGCCGGTTGACCTCATCGTTTCTGACGTCAACATGCCCCGCATGGACGGCTTCACCTTTATCAAAAATCTTCGCTCACAGGATGCCTACAAGGACATCCCCATCATCGTGCTCTCCACCGAAGGGCAGGAGCAGGACATCCAGAAAGGTATGAGCCTTGGTGCCAACCTTTACATGGTCAAACCCGCTCAGCCAGAAAAAATGGTTCGCAATATAAAGATGCTTCTTGGCTAACCGATAAGGAAAGCAGTTAGTGCCCTCTGGGGGTGCTGTGCTATAGCCAATGAAGGTGCGGATATGAGCCAAGACTTTTTTGATCCGGAACTTTTTACGGATTTTATCGCTGAAGCCAAGGATCACCTCGAAACCATCGAGCCAAACTTGCTGGAGCTGGAGAAAGCTCCTGACAACCTTGCCCTGCTGAACGATATTTTTCGCCCCATGCACTCGCTCAAGGGGGCATCCGGTTTTCTTGGCCTGAACCGCATCAACCATTTGGCCCACAAGTCGGAAAACATCCTTGACGAGTTGCGCAAGGGTGCCATGCTGGTGACTTCGGAAATCATGGATGTTATTCTGGCGTCCACCGATGCTCTGCGCCAGATGATAGACAATCTGGAAACCAGCAATGTTGAGGGTGATGTGGAAACCGAACATATCATCGCCCAGATAGACGCCATCATGTCGGGTGAAAGCCCTGCCGTCCAAGCCGAATCTGCCCCCGAAGAAGACAGTCCGAATGCAGCGGAAGACGCCCCCCTTGCCCCTGGTGAGGAAGATGCTGCCGTTGTGGCTGCGCCGCTGGCAGACACTGCCCCTGACAAAGTCGACAGTCAGCCTGCAGAGGCTGTGGCAAACGTAGCCCCGGACGCAGCAGCGGTTTCTGAGGCGACGCCCGCTGCTGCCGTGCAGCCCATGAGTACCAAGGAATGGGTTGCCTCCTTGCCACAGGGAGAAGCCTACTCTCTGACCGCCTTTGGCGAAGCGCATTTGAAAGATTTTATTGATGAATCCCTTGAGATTATCGAAAATCTCAATACAGGCTTGCTCCAACTGGAGGAAAACCCCACCGGCAATGGGGAACTGGTCAATGACCTCTTCCGCTACTTCCACAATATGAAGGGCAACAGTGGCATCATCGGCTATAATGAGCTGAATGCCCTGACTCATGAGGCAGAGACCCTGCTCAATAATGTCCGGCAGGGCAAGATCGTACCCAGCCATGAATTGATCGACCTGCTTCTGCTGGTGGCCGATGTCATGGAAAATCTGGTACACAAGATTGAGATCAGCAGCGGCCAGACCACTCCCTTCGATATTACACCGATCATCAAGCAACTGCAAAAGGCCCTGGCTGGTGGGGATATTTCCTTACCGCAGGAATTGCTGGCCGCACAGGCCACAGCTCCGGCAGCACCCGAAACCCCTGCAACGCCAGCACCGGATGTGGATGCGGCCCCGGTGGAGGCAGTACCACCCACCATTATCCCGGCCGGAACAGACGGTGATGACCTTGAAGTCTTTCGGATAACGGTGACGCAGCAGATGGAGCTGATCCGGGCTGCCCTGGCAACCCTGCAACAGGATGGCGCACATAAAGACTCCATTGACGCCACCTTCCGCTGTCTGACCGCTATCAAGAATTCCTGCAGTTTCATGGGCCAGGATGAAATCAAGGTCTATGCCGAGCGCACTGCTGGCATTGTTGATCAGGGCCGCCGCAGTGGTATTGATTTCGGTTTGATGGTTGACCTGCTCAGTCAGGAAGTCAGCATTATTGGTGATATGCTGGAAAAGGTGCTGGGTGCCCCTGTGTCCTCCGTACCTGCGGCACAGGCAGCAGCAACTGCATCCGCAGCGGTGACCGATACCCCGGCCAGTACGGAACAGTCTGCCCCCCAGCCGGAAGAAGCTCCCAAGACCGCTGTGGAAACAGCAGCCCCGACTGCCCCAGAAGCGCAGCCCACCAGCACCTCGCGAACAGTCCAGGCCTCTCCTGTCCAGTCTGCTGTTGCCCAACCCGTAGCAGATAAGGCTTTTGCCCATCCGCAAACTGTGGCCCCAAAGCCCGCCCAGCCTTCTGTATCGGTTCAGGCTTCAGCACCCAAGCCAGCTCCAGCGGCACAAGCTGCGGCGGCCAAGCCCAAGGCAGCAGCTTCTGCACCGCAGCCCGCCAATGAGGGGCATAAGGGTTCTTCCACCATTCGGGTGGATCATGAACGGCTTGACCACCTTATGAACCTGATTGGTGAGCTGATCATCAACCGCAACCGCTACGCACTCATTGCCCGTTCGCTTGAGGGCGGTGATGACGTCAATATCTCTGAAGTGGCGCAAAGTCTTTCCGAAACCACTTACGCCATGGCCCGTATCTCTGATGACCTTCAGGATACCATCATGAAGGTGCGGATGGTGCCGGTTGCCTCTGTCTTTTCGCGCTTCCCCCGTCTGGTGCGCGACCTTTCCCGCAAGAGCGGCAAGGAAGTTGACCTGGTCATGGAAGGGGAAGAAACGGAACTGGACAAGAGCGTGGTAGAGGTCATTGGCGACCCGCTTGTGCATCTTATCCGTAACTCTGTGGATCACGGTATTGAGCCGGAAGATGTGCGCGTGGCCGCAGGCAAGCCGGCCAAGGGCAAGGTTACGCTGCGTGCCTTCCACAAGGGCAATTCCGTTGCTATTGAGATTGAAGACGATGGCAAGGGTATCGACCCGGACAAAATGCGCGAGGTCGCCATCCGTAAGGGTATCATTTCGCCTGACGAGGCTGCCCAGTTGGATGACCGTGAAGCCATTGAACTCATTTTTGCACCGGGCTTCTCCTCGGCAGAAAAAATTACTGATATTTCTGGCCGTGGTGTGGGTATGGACGTTGTCCGTACCAACATCAAGAACCTCAAGGGCAGTGTCAATACCTATTCCGAGCTGGGCAAGGGAACACGCTTTACCCTCAGTCTGCCACTGACCCTTGCCATCATTGATGCGCTGATGGTCAATGTTTCCGGCCAGATGTACGCCATCCCGCTGGATGCTGTTTCGGAAACCACCAAGATCGAGTCCGCCAGGCTGACCGACGTCAAGGGCCGCAAGGCCGTGACCTTGCGTGGTGAGGTTCTTGGCATTGTGGAGCTGGCCGACATGCTGGGACTGCCCCGCACAGAACCCATGCCGGAAGTGCTTTCCGTTGTTGTCATTCACGACAACGACAGACGGCTGGGCTTGGTGGTGGATCAACTGCTGGAACGGCAGGAAATCGTCATCAAACCCCTGGGCGCATATTTGGGCGATCTCAAGGGGATCTCCGGGGCAACAATCCTGGGCGACGGCTCTGTCATCCTGATTCTTGATCCGCACGAAATCTACCTGATGTCCACATCCAAGTCTGTGAATCTTGGCCCGGCTGTCAATCTGCAACAACAGCAACAGCCCACAGCACCAGAGCTGCCCCGGCTGACCGGTTAGCATCTTTTGTCTGCTATGATGCCTCGTTAAGAGGCTTTGTACACGTGAACGTAAGAGCCTTTTGCGAGTGGATCGAGTGAGGTCTACTCTCAAAAGGCTCGGTTTTTTCTTTCAAAATTCTCCGCTTCAAAACATCCTTGAACGAGCGATCCTGCCTCTGATCTCTGGAATGACAGATTTATCTTTTTGATGATCTTCTTGAATTTTTTCTGTTATTCCAATGTATTGTTACGCAATTTTTTATAAAAAAGTGAATATCTCCCCGAAATTTAGTTATTGATTTTTATTACCATGTAGGCTAGTTCTATGAAAGATTCCATACAGGAACACCCATCCATCAAGGAGGTCAGCCATGAGTAGTGAAAGAAACGCCGTATCCAGACGTACCTTTTGCAAGTATGCCGTCAGTGCCGGTGTAGCACTGGCATCCTTTTCGGCCCTGTCCAGTGTCGCCAGTTTTGCCGCTTCAGGCAAGGGTTTTGCCATGCCGCCTCTGCCCTATGCCGAAGGGGCTCTTGAACCCCATATTTCTGCCAAAACCATCAGTTTTCACTATGGTAAACATACCAAGGCCTATTATGATGCGGTAAATAAGCTGATTGCCGAAAAGGCTATCAATGCCCCCTCCCTGGAGCAGGTTTTTCTTGACGCTGCCAAAAGCCCGGAAGGGACAGCCCTGTTCAACAATGCGGCTCAGGCCTTCAATCATACCTTTTACTGGGTAGGACTGACCCCTGGCGGAGCCAATGCACCTTCAGGCAAGCTGCTCAAGATGGTCAATACCGCCTTTGGCAATGCGGATGGTATGAAAAAGGCCCTTAGCGCAGCTGCGGCTGGGCAGTTCGGCAGCGGATGGGCTTGGCTGGTGCTTGAGGGCGACACCTTGAAGGTGGTAAAAACCCCCAATGCGGAAAACCCCCTTCAGAAAGGGCAAAAACCTCTCCTGACCGTAGACGTCTGGGAACACGCTTATTATCTTGACTATCAGAACCGCCGGCCGGCCTATGTCAAGGCTGTGCTGGACAACTTGGTCAACTGGGATATTGTGGCCAAGAATCTGGGCTAAGAACGTACACATGCAGGCCTCGGCAGCATGAGCATGCCGAGGCCTGTTGATCCCGGCCTTGCCGGGGTATATGATTTTCCCAGTTTTATATGCTTCAACAGCCTTAGAGCGAAATGCCATTGAAAATGGCATCGCTCTGGCGGACGCGCGAGCGGACGCCCGCGCCGTAAGCAAGCGGGACTTGTCCAGCTTTGCTGGGAAACCGCGCTTTTCCCGCGCTTGTCCCGCTCTGCGGGGAAGCGTAGGCAGCGTATGGATTGAAACACAGAGTGTTTCAATCAGAAAATGCCTTAAATATTGTCGTCAAATTATTTTTGCCATAATAAGATGCACCTGATTTGCACGGCTGCAAGGAAGCAGAGGCTTCGTTTTGCATAACGTGTAGCGATGCCACGCCATCTCTTCAGGTAGGCTTTCCCGGAGCATGTCCCCTTTTTCAATGGTTATTGAGATGCTGCGTAGCCTGTCGAGGCAACGAGCTTTTCTGCCTGTTGCAGTGCCGTCTGTAAAACCCGCGCCACAAGCGCATACTGGGACGTTTCAAGGGTACGGGGATCCAGACAGAACTGTTCCTGATCCAGACGTCCCAGCAGGGGAGGTTCGATTTCAAGGAGGGCATTTTTCAGAGCCGTAACGCTGGTTCGCGCGGGGGTGAGGCAAACCAGGCTGGTGGCAAGATCATACTGGGGGAAGGCTCCTCCCCCGACCCGAGAGGTACTGGTACGCAGCTCCACGGCACAGCTGTTCCCCAAGGTTTTGCGTAAACGGGCGGCCAGCATGCGGGCACGGCGTGCCAGCACCTCGGGGGGGACGCAGATGCGCCGCAAGGTAGGGATGCGCTCACAGGCCTTTGCCGGGTCAAGATAAAGGCGCAGGGTAGCCTCCAAGGCCGCGAGGCAGAATTTGTCACAACGCAGGGCGCGGGCTAGCGGATTTTTTTTCAGCCGATCCACCAGATTTTTTTTGCCCGCAATGATACCTGCCTGCGGCCCACCCAGAACCTTGTCGCCAGAGAACATCACAAGGTCTGCCCCTGCGTTCAGTACCCCGGAAACTGTCGGTTCGCCCGGCAGACCGTAGGGAGAGAGATCCAGCAGACTGCCGCTGCCCAGGTCTTCAAAAAGAGGCAGATTGTGCGCATGGGCCAGCGTAGCCAGTTGGGAAAGAGGAACCGCGCTGTGGAAACCAACGATACGGTAATTGGAGGTATGAACCCTCAGGATCGCACGAGTCTCTTCCGTTATGGCGGCTGCATAGTCGGACAGATGAGTACGGTTGGTGGTGCCCACCTCGCGAAGTCGTGTGCCGCTTTTTTCCATGACCTCGGGGATGCGGAAGCTCCCGCCAATCTCCACCAGTTCGCCCCGCGAAACGATGGCTTCCCCACCCTGGCAAAATTCATTGAGTACCAGCAGTACAGCGGCTGCGTTATTGTTGACTGCAAATGCCGCTTCGCCACCACTCAAACGGCAGAGCAGGTCTTCAACGATACTATGCCGACTGCCACGCCCCCCACTGCTCATATCCAGCTCAAGATTGCTATAGCCTGAAGCTGCCAGGTTTACTGCTGCCTGCGCTTCTTCGGCCAGCACCGAGCGTCCCAGATTGGTATGGACGACGACACCTGTGGCATTGAGAACTGCCCGGAAGCGCGGTCGCAGACCAAGGCGGACATACTCCAGCAGACGTGGTAAACTGGCTTCAAGGGCGAGGTCAGCGGCACTCTGGCAGTATCCTGCGCGAATATCCTTGCGGCGATCTTCCCAGAAACGGGCAACAAGCTCGCGCAACAGTGGATGTGGAGCCTGGGACAGCTGGGGGTCGGCCGCAACAAGGGCAGTCAGACAGGCATCGACAGAAGGGATGGCGCGAAAAAGGGTGTTCATGGCAGACCTGTCTAGTCGTTATTATTGTATTCCGGGGCAAGAGTACCGCTTGCCAGCAAAGGAAGGCTATGCTAGCTTTTATACATTCGGAGGCGTTTCGTCACCGGTGTGGCGCTTGGTCTTCAAAACCAATGAACGGCCGAGAGGTCGTTGGTAGGTTCGACTCCTATGCGCCTCCGCCATTCTTCTGACGTCAGTCGTCCCAAAGCCAAAGGATTGGGATGGCTGGCGTCAACGTCCGCGCCAGCGGCGCTGATCGCCGACACGGATGGTTATCTGGGCATTGTCCATGTATTCCAGCAGGGCAATCAGATATTTGCGTGAAAGGCCAAGGATTTCCCGCAGCCCCCCCACATCCAGGTTGTCATGCGTGCAGAACCACTGCCTGACCTGCGTCAGGATATGCTCCAGAGCAGCTCCGTCATAGTAAAGTCCTTCGTGGATCTTGACCAATGCTCCTTCCTTGCAAAGAAGGCGGAGAATGGGGGATGCCTCCTTGGGGCTGATCTGCAGTGCTTCCAATACATCCTTGATATTGGGAGGTGAGGCTCCCCCTTCCTGATGGGCAGCCAGCAACTGCTGCTTCAGCCCTGCCTGATTCCCGGTAAGGACTATCCTGTGTTCGGCCAGCCGCAAGCCCTCCCCATCCTGAACCAGTTTACCGGCCTTGCACAAATGGTCGAGCACTTTTTGCACTAGACGCGGAGTCAGGTTCCGTCCCAGTCCGGCAGTCAGGGCATTGCCCGGAAAGGCCGACCTCAGTGGCTCTTTGCGATGCAGCTCGGCAGCACGACTCAGACAGCATTGTTCCAGGGATTCAAAGGCCACCCGGCTGATCCACTGGCGGTTCTCCCTGTCCACACACAGGGCCTTGCCCTGTGAGCCGAGCAGATTCAGGCCTCCCTGCATGGCTGCACCCGTAAGACCGGAAAGGACCCGCAGATGCGCCTCATCAAGACCTTCTGTACCGTATATTTCAAGCAAAGTCGCCAACAGTGCCGCATAATTGGCAGGGCCGGGAGTAGCCAGGCAATGTTCACGCAAGGGATGGATTTCTCCCAGCAGGCGCAGTTTGTCTGCTTTGGCCTCATCCTTGCGGCGCAGTACCGGAGGCAGGGGACAGGTCAGGATGCCGCCAGCCACAGTTCGCAGGGGAGAGCAGGCCCGCAGGACGCAATGGTCACCTGTTACACCTGCCAGCTCTTCCCGAAAGCGAAGCTCGGCCAGTGCGGTTTCACCGGGAGCAAGCTTGTCGCGATCCCTGAAATGCAGACGTGCCAGGCACTCCCGTGTACCGTGGTGAAAGTGTATCTCCACCCGCTGCCGCAGGGGACGTGGGGCTGAAGGCAGACAGCTCAAGCGTACCAGCCAGCGTCGGGAAGGGAAAAGGGTTCCCGGCCTGGCCAGCACAAAGCCACGTTCAAAATCTGCGACATCAAGATTCTGTACATTGACAGCGCAACGCTGCCCTGTCTCCACTCGCTGGGCAGGCTGTTCGTGCCGTTGCAGACCACGGACGCGGCAGGGCTTGCCTGTCGGCATACAATGCAGTTCTGCCCCCTGTTCCAGCGAACCGGAGATGACCGTACCTGTCACTACCGTACCGTGTCCCTTCATGCTGAAAACACGGTCAACCGGCAGGCGGAACAGACCACAGTCATGCCGGGGCGGTAACTGCGCCGCACAAGATTCTATGTGCGTTTTCAGCGCATCAAGTCCCTGCCCTGTTATGGCCGAGACAGGAAAGAATGGCGCGTTTTCAAGAAAGCTGCCTTTCAGAAAGTTGCGGATGTCCTCGCTGACCAGCTCAAGCCAGTCTGGCTCTACCATATCTGTCTTGGTCAAGGCCACGAATCCCTGACGGATACCCAGTAGAGAGCATATCTCAAGGTGCTCCCGTGTCTGGGGCATGACACCTTCATCGGCGGCAATGACCAGCATGACGAAATCCACTCCTGCCGCTCCGGCGACCATGTTCCTGACAAAACGCTCATGCCCGGGGACATCAACGATACCAAGGCGTCCTCCATCGGGAAGGCTGGCCCAGGCAAAGCCCAGTTCAATGGTGATCCCCCGACGTTTTTCCTCGCTCAGGCGGTCGCAGTCAATGCCCGTAAGGGCACGCACCAGCGAGGTCTTGCCGTGGTCGATGTGCCCGGCAGTGCCCAGAATGATCGACATGGGATTGCAACCTCCATGAGTTGTGTGTCAAGAATTTACCGCAACAGCAGGGCTTTGCCATCCTCGCGGGGGGGCAGCACCTCACCCACCTCACAGGCCATATCCCCGCCCTGTTGCAGAAGGCTTCGCGCCTCATCAAGCAGTTCTGGCGGTACAGCCAGTAAAAGCCCACCCGAAGTCTGCGTGTCAAAAACAATGCTTTCCAGTGCTTCATCCACACCCGCTTCCACCAGAGTGGAACAACTCCAGTAGTTGCGATTCAAATGGCTGCCTGACGGGATAAGTCCATCACGCGCATAGTCCAGCGCGTGGGGCAACAGGGGGAGCTCCTGCGTGTTGAGGGCAATGCACACCCCTGATGCCTGTGCCATTTCCAGAGCATGGCCCCCAAGACCAAAACCCGTAATATCGGTAGCCGCAGGCAGTCGCAGCTCCCGGATGACACTGCCGCCAACCTTATTGAGTCTGCTGCAAACCTCTGTCAGGATCTGTTCGCTTTCTTCATGATACTCCCAGCGTGCCTTGACTGCGGTAGCCAGAATGCCAGTGCCCAGTCCCTTGGTGAGCAGCAGCCGTTGACCGGCTTTCAGACCATTGTTGACCGCCATATGGTCTGGGTCAATCACCCCCGTGACCGCCAGTCCGTACTTGAGTTCCTCGTCCTGTACGGTATGTCCTCCTGCCAGTACGGCACCGGCCTCCAGCAGGGCGGACTGCCCCCCGCGCAGGATTTGGGGCAGTATCTGCTGCGGGTCGTCTGCGGCCATCTCTTGTGGAAAGCAAGCTATATTCATGGCACACCAGGGCTCGCCCCCCATGGCATAAATATCAGACAGGGCATTGGCAGCCGCAATACGACCAAAGCTGAAGGCATCATTGACGATGGGGGTAAGTATATCCACACTCTGTACGATCGCCTTGCCCGGTGGGAAGTGTAGTACAACAGCATCCTCGTTGCGGGCACGCCCTGCCAGCACGCGTTTTTCCAGATGGGGGGGAGAGCTTATGCCCATCCCGCGTAAAAGTTGCTCCAGGACCCCTGGAGTCAGTTTGGCCGCTCAGCCTGCGGCACGGGCTTTTTCCAGCAGTTTCATCAGCAAGTCCCGGAGGGTGTGAAAAGTGAATCCTGCGCCCTCTGCAAAACTGCGGGCAGTTGGGCGATGAGCTCCCCAATCTGAGTGGCAGGGCAGGGCTGACAGTGCGCCGCCAGACTGCGCGCTGTACGAACTGCCCCTAGTGCAGCCTGACACAGCTCCTTGCCCTCTGCCAGAAAGGCTGTGACCAGTCCTGTCAGCAGGTCGCCCGTTCCCCCGATGCACTCCATGGCTGGTACAGCCGGCTCTGATACCGCATAACGGATACTGTTCTGACAGACAATGTAATCTGTCGCGCCTTTGACGACCAGATTGGGAGGACAGTTGCCGTGCTGGCGGGCACGTTGCAGCAGGGCAGGGATGTCCGTTTCTTCTGCCAGCAGAAAACCTCTGGTATAGAAAGGATGCGGGGCTTTTTCATCCGCAAGGAAGGCCAGTTCTCCCAAATCTGGTGTGAAAAGATCATAGGCATCGGCATAACCGCTCATCTTGGCCACGTACATGAAACCCGCATCAGCTACAAGGATGGGAGGATACTCCAATGCCTGTATTGCCAGCAACACCCGATTATGCCAGTCAATGTCGGGAAAGAGATAGTGGAAGGTCAAGCCGTCGATCTGTTCCTGCTTCAGGTCTGGTAGGGATCGTTCAAGCCAGGCATAGGCTTGCCGACTGCCCTTGCCGCTGCCCGTATCTCCGGCCAGCAGCAGACCCGGCAGTGGCACATTGCGCGCCTTGCACGTCAGGATGGCGGTGGCAGCCAGTGCAGAGGTGCCGCGCTGGACAGGGACAGCACGGCCATCCGGCAGGAGCAGGGAATCCCCGCATACTGCTGGAGGCCGCTCCATAAGCCCATCGCAGCTCAAGGCAAAATCTGCATCGGGTATCGTGCCAATGATCAGCCACATGGGCACTGTCTCCGTATTTCCTCAAAGGCCTTCTGCAAACTGTAACAGCACAGTGTGCTGCCCAGTGTCAACGGTTCTGGAGCCTCGGCCAGACGCAGACCGCAGAGGCAATGCGCCAGCCACGGTACGTCCGGGCATCCCCCGCCGGAGATATTGACTATGCGGCCATCTTCGGTGTCTATGGTAATTTTCATATTGGCAGCCCGCACCATCAGCCAGCGGCCCAGTCGTTTACTGTGGTAAAGGGATACGGGTTCCAGCAGTACATCCTGTGCGCTCACCACCTGTTCAGGCACAAGGTTGTCGCGTTTGAGACATTCCAGTACAGCGGTCTGGTGGATCAACGGAAAAACCACCACCATATCGCAACCTGTCCGTAGCTGCGGTGGCGGGCCCTTGACTGCAACGGTGAAGCCCTGTTCGTGCAGGACACGCTCGGCCCTGATGACATCGCCGGTATGGGCAAATGTCAGCAAGCCCCGGTCACTGAGACCCTGGCTGTACTGCGCTGTATTGCCACTGCTCTGGCGCACCCCAGGCAGAAGGCCTTTCAGTTTTTGCAGCAGACCTGACAGTGGCTTATGTGTTGTCATGCTCACCGTATGCAGGCTTCCGGGTACGACAGTCGTACCCGGAAACCCTGTGTTGATTAGGCTTTGCTGATCTCCAGGCGTGTCACGCCCTGATCCTGGTCTATGGCTTCCACGCTGAAACCGCGATTCCGCGCGGCCCGGCTGACATTTTCCCGGCTGGCGTCATTATCCACCAATACGGTATATGAATCGTCAGGATTCTCCTTGACTGCGGTCAGGAAAAGCAGAACAGGTTGAGGGCAGGAAAGCCCGCATGTGTCAATGGTCTGGGACATCAGGCACCTCGCTTGCAGTTGAAGAAACCAATGAGCAGACAGATGGTGAGCCCCATCAGGGTCGCAATGGCACCGTGGGGGCCGATGCCCGCGCCGCTTGAGGCCAGGCCGAAATTATGGGCCATTGCCGTGCCTGTGATGAGGCCCATGGTGAATACGGCTGCGTCATTGTCTCCCTCCCCAGCCATGAAAAGCTGGCGTCCGGGGCAGCCACCGGCAAGGGCAAAGGCCAGACCGGCTGTAAGCATACCCAGGAAGTTCCAGAGGTTGTCAGGTTGTGCAATGGGCTGATTGGCAAAGCCCCAGTGGAATGAGCCGAGCCACAGATTGAGCAGCAGAGCCATGCCCAACATGGCCAGAAAGCCCTTGGCCAGATGCCAGTGATTGAACAGGATGACATCACGCATGGCACCCATGGTACAAAAACGACTGCGCTGGGCCAGTGCCCCCACCAGCAGGCCCACGCCCAGCGAGATCAGGAGAGGTGCATGTTGCGAACCGGGGCCTTTTATGGAGTAGAACAGCACACCGCTTTTATCCTGACCGGGTATCTGCGGGTTCATAAGGTAAAGCAGCAGCAGGCCCAGCATGATGCCGGGCAGGACCAGACCGGAAACCTTGCTCTGCGTTTGGCTGCGCCCCAGAGAGAAGCCCTTGCGGAAGAAAAGCGTCCCTATGCCGACACCGCAAATAAGTCCGGCCATCCCGAACACGGCATAAGCATCGCCGCCTGCCAGACGCAGGATGGCCCGCCAGGGGCAGCCAAGGAAGACCAATGCTCCGATAGCCGCTATAGCACCGAGCAGAAAACGGATGACAGGAGAGGAACCTCCACGGGGACGGTATTCCCCAAAGGCCAGTGATGCCAGAAAGGCCCCCAGCACCATACCCAGTATCTCCGGCCTGAGATACTGTACCACAGCGGCCCTGTGCAGACCAACGGCTCCTGCAATGTCACGGTTGAAGCAGACAACGCAGATACCCATATTGCCGGGATTGCCACTGTGTTGCAGCAAGATAGCCAATGCGCCCAGGATCAGCCCCACGGTTGTGATACCGGTGGCTGTGGAAAAAAAGTTTGTACTGATTTTCATGCTCACCCCTTGATGTATGGCCGTGCGCTCCGACCGTTACGGGGTGTGGGAGATCAGTGTGGCGGCCGAGCGTAGCAGCGTACGTCCCCACACCCCAATATGCATTCGTTCCACAACGTGGAACTGTTTGCGCCGTATCAGGTGTGGGAACGATACATCCCGCTCTCCTTTGCTGCCTCGTACACGCTGCTGCAAAACAGATATATACGAGACATTCTGTATTCTACTGCTTTTCTGAAAGTTTCTGTGTTATTACAGTATCCGTCCCGAAAAATCAAAACTGATTCCAGAAGGAAAGCCGCAATGGTTGCAATTTTTTCTCGGCAGCCACAATATCAAGATGTAACATGCCAAGGGCTGCGGCATCCATGTCGGGGATCGAAAGGCATTCGCGCAAGTCCAGCGAGGGGCAGTAGCTCTTGCACTTGGTACACCATTCCAGGCGTTCACCGTGCCGGGCATCGTGTTCCCGCAGGATTTCTATTGTCCCATTTCCTGCTGCACTGCAAGCCGGGCATACGCCGCGCTGAAAACGCCAGTTTGTACCACACATGCCGCAGTAAAGGTACTTCTTGCCGCCGCCGCCAGCCAGATAGGCGTTTTTTTCATCAAAGGCCGGGCGATCCAGCCAGCCCATGATGGGAAAAGACCCGCATACCGGGCAATAACCCTGGCTCCATGCCCCCACTGTTTCCCAGGGGCGGTTGGCTATATTCTGGCATACTGCCCGCAAGACAGCGGAAAAAATAAATTCAGCTGGCAGTTCCAGAATTTCTGGCGGCAAATCTGCCTCATTGGCCCTGGCTATAAACGCCTGTTCGTCTGCCGCAAGCAATGCCCCCATCAGAGCTGTGCGGGCCAAGGTTTTTTCGGGGTCGGGAGAGAGAAAGAAACTTTCCAGTTTCTCTTTGACAGGTTGAAATATCTTGAGCGCGGTAATAGCGGGCAAGATTTCTGTGGCAGCAAGATGCAGTGCATTGTCCAAACCCTGTGGTGCCCAACCTGCCAGCAGACTTTGGTGCTGCTCGGCTCGTTGTGCCTCCCATTGGGGCAAGGGCACATGGGCCATGTCGGGCAGAGCAGCAAGCAGGGGGACTGCTGCTGCCCGGGCGCAGAGAAGCGCGCTGAATGTGTTTATGGCAGAAAGCAGGGCAGGACGACGTTGCCCGATTTCGGTCAGGGTCTCTGAAACGCTGGTACTGGATCGCTGCATACAAAATCCTGTAGGAAAAGGGCGCACGCGCAAAATCGTGCGCCCTTACCTGCTACATGAAAGCGGCACGCTCGTGGTAATACTCTTTTTCTTCTGCCAACAGGAAGATGACGTTCACCTCCTGCATATCTACCAGATGTGCCTTGGGGAAACGCTCTTTGGCAACGGCCAGGCGTTGTTGGGCCAAAGCCACTATCGCATCGCGGTCGTCAAAAGCCATGGTACCCGTGGGGCAGGTTTTGACACACACGGGCAGTAGTCCGGCCCGCACCCTGTCTATGCACATATCGCATTTGGTGAGTTTTTTGGCCACAGGGTCATAGCGAGGGATGTCATAGGGGCAGGCATTGCGAATAGCCTCGGCATCCTCGGCAGTGAGCTGGGAGCTTTTTTCTGTCACCAGCACAGCTCCGGTAGCACTGTCCTTGATAAGCGCACCCGGTACGACCATGTCTGCCACATCAACACATACGGGGGTCACGCAGTGGCGGCACTGATCGGGAAAAAAGTTCCAGACAACATTCCCTTCTGCATCAAGATGTTCATGAAAGCGAACGATCTTGTAGTTAAAGGGGTTCAAGTCAGGCGGATTCTGGTGGGAACCCTGCTGCTTTGTTTTGTTGGGCGGCAGTCCGTTCCACTCCTTGCAGCCAAGCTGGCAACCACGACATGCCGTGCAACGCGTAGTGTCGATTAAAAAGGCTTTCGGCATTACAGCACTCCTTGTAAGGCGCATCCCAAGCGGGATGCGCCCCGGTTACGGAAGTCAGGCTATTTCTGTCAGCCTGTCTGCCTTGCGGATATTGACACAACAGGCCTTGGCTTCAGGAATGGTCGTATTGGGATCATACGCGGTCACTGTCAGCCTGTTGGTGGAATCGCCGCACTTGGGAGTAGTCCAGCCATAGGCAAAGGGCATACCTACCAGGTGGATGGTCTTGCCCATCACAGTGAAGGGCCGGATGCGTATGGTGACCATGGCTATGGCCTCCACGCGTCCACGCGCGCTTTCTATAATGACACCGTCGCCGTTTTTGATGCCTTTTTCCTTGGCCAGCTCATGGCTCATCTCAATATAGAGTTGAGGTTCAGCCTCAAGCAAATTGGGCACATTACGGGTTTCACCGCCACCGCACCAGTGTTCAGTCATGCTGTAGGTGGTCAGCACGATGGGGTATTTGGGGTCGGCAGCCTTGGCCAGCTGATCCATGTCCGAGCTGTGGAACTTGTAGCAGGGGCTACTAAGTTGCTTTGAGAACGGATGGCTGGCCAAGGGGGTCTCTGCCGGTTCATAATGTTCGGGGAATGGGCCATCCAGACGGCCCGGCCCGTACAGCTGAGCGTATCCGTCGGTATTCATGATGAAGGGGAGTTTGCCCTTTTCCTTGTCAGCCTGCGGCGGCCACGGCCCGTCCGGCACATCCCCTACCCACTTGGAGCCATCCCAGGCTATGACGGGCAGATCGGGATTGAGAGGCCGACCATTCACATCCACCGAAGCACGATTGTACAGGATACGCCTGTTGACCGGCCAGCACCATGACCACTTGGGGAAAAGACCGATCTTTGCCTGCATAGGCGTCTGACTGGGATCCCGACGTTGCGACTTGTTGCCGTCTTCCTCTGTATAGCTGCCGCAGTAGAGCCAGTTGAGGGAAGACGTGCTGCCGTCATCCTTCAGATGCCCGAAAGCAGGTACCAGTTGTCCCCGCTTGTACAGCTTGCCGTTGATGGTCGTATCTTTCCAGAATTGCCCGTTGATACGCCTTGCCCATTCTTCAGGGTCAAACTTTTCGGGCCAGTTCAGCTTGAGTACGGCTTCAGGCAGAACACCCCCTTCCGTTTCATACAACTTGCGTATGCGGTTGATGAGCGGGACGAACATATCGGCAAAGTTGCGGGCCTCACCACCAGGCTCCACAGCCTTGTCAAACCAGAGGAGCCAACGACCGCTGTTGCTGATGGTGCCGGCCTTTTCGATGCGGTGGGCTGAAGGCAGCAGGAAGACCTCGGTCTTCTTGGTCTTGGGGTCTTCACCCGGGCGTTGCCAGTTGTCCGTAGTTTCGGAATGATGCAGTTCCGAACAGACAAGCCAGTCAAGATTGTCCAGGGCCTTGCGCATCTTGTTGGTGTTGGGGAAGCTGTTCAGGGGATTCACGCCAAAAATGAAACCACCTGTGATCTGGCCATGGTAAATTTTGTCCATGACATACATATAGGAGTAGTCAGCTCCCGGCTCTCCCTTGGGCAGCAGATCGTAGCAGTAATCGTTTTCCGGAGTAGCGGCATCCCCATACCAGCCCTTGAGCAGACTGGTCACATACTTGGGACGGTTGCTCCACCAGTTGGCACTGTTCTTCAGATGGGTCACGGGCGTGTTGGCCTTCATATAGTCCTGCAGCGTCTGCCACGGTGCCAGAGGCAGGGCATTGTAGCCTGGCAGGATATGATAGAGCAGGGCATGGTCAGTAGAACCCTGCACGTTGGGCTCACCACGCAAGGCGTTGATACCGCCGCCCGCAACACCGATATTGCCCAGCAGAAGCTGGATGATGGCCGATGCGCGGATATTCTGCACACCTACGGTATGCTGTGTCCAGCCAAGGGCATAGAGAATGGTACCAGCCTTGTTAGGTTTGCCCGTAGCGCAGAAGGTGTCATACACCCTGAGCAGATCCTTTTCCGACACACCAGTTACGTCAGCAACGTTCTTGAGTGTGTAGCGGGAGTAATGCTTCTTCATCAGGTTGAAAACACTGCGCTCGTGCGCCAGATCCATCAGGGGCGCACCATCCAGGCCTTTTTCAAAAGCCCATTTGCTGCGATCATAGGTGCGTGTTTTGGCATTATAGCCACTGAACAGCCCATTCTCGAAGCTGTAATCCTTGCCTACCACAAAGGCGGCATTGGTATTGTTGAGTACGTACTCTTTGTAATAGAGTTCTTTTTCCAGGATATAGTTGATCATACCGCCCAGGAAGGCAATATCCGTACCTGAACGGAGTGGTACATGGAAATCACAGCGAGCTGAAGTACGCGAGAACTTGGGGTCAACATGGATGAGCTTGGCCCCTCTGTCCTTGGCCTTCATAACCCACTTGAAGCCCACGGGATGGTGTTCAGCAGCATTGCTGCCCATAAGAAAAACCACATCGGCATTCTTGATGTCGATCCAGTGGTTGGTCATCGCGCCGCGTCCGAACGACTCTGCCAGAGCCGGTACAGTCGGGCTGTGTCAGACCCGTGCCTGGTGGTCCATATGGACAACACCCAGGCCGCGCATGGCTTGATGGATAACCGCACATTCCTCGTTAGAAGCGTGGGATGTGCCCATCATGAAGAAATTTTCCAGACGGTTGACGGTCTGCCCCTTGTCATTCTTGAGAATGAAGTTTTTGTCGCGGGCATCCTTGACGCGACGGGCGATCTGATCCAGCGTCCAGTCCCAGCTCTTTTCTTCCCACTTGTCGCTGTATGGCGCACGGTACAAAGGCTTGGTCAGACGATGGTCATCCGTGTACATACTGGTAAGGGCAGCACCCTTGGCACACAGCGCGCCTTCGTTGACCGGGAAGTCCGGGTCGCCTTCTGTGGCGACAAGCTTGCCGTCTTGCACATAGGCGATGATCTGACAGCATACCGAACAGAACGGACAGATGCTGACCACCTCCTTGGCACCCTCGATCTTGAGCTTTTTGGAATAGGCAAACGCTTCATCCACGTTGACGCCGAAGCTGCCGAGCGTCAGACACATGGCCCCCGCGCCGGCCAATTTGAGAAATTGCCTTCGTGAAAATCGCATACGGATCTCCTGTAGGGATTGTGAGATACGGGCAACAGCAAGACGACACCTGAAACGGGGTATGTCATATCTTACCGGGTTCGTCTAATGTTAGCACAAATGGAATAGAGATGACAAGGTATTTTAACCTCGCGATCAGGGTAGGCGATGAATGTATATAACAATTTGAAATAATATAGGATTTCAAATTATTAACGGCCTGTCTATTGAGTCCCTGCGGGATTTGGGGCTGCCATTCCGGGGGAATTCCGATCAGCAGTTGCTGGACAGGGCGGCTCGTGCCTCCTTACTGGCCCGGTAAAGTGACATTGGATGAAACGGGGAGGGGAATTGCAGTGCTTTGCTCTACCCTGAGTGTGAGAACGGCCCAGTTGATGCAGGACAAAAATCTTGACGCCCTGTAGGATATACAGCTATAAGTAATCGTTTTGAGCAACATGGCGCGGCCATGCAGCTCAGTTGTGCAGACCTTCCCAAATCCGCAGGATCATCCCATGCCCAAACGTACGGATTTACACAAGATTCTTGTCATCGGCGCGGGTCCCATCATCATCGGCCAAGGCTGTGAATTTGACTACTCCGGCTCTCAGGCGGTCAAGGCCCTGAAGCAGGA
>JAFQED010000033.1 GCA_017415765.1 Desulfovibrio sp.
GCGTTTTGTCTGCCTTGTTGACGAGTTGCATGGGCAGGGCGTATCGTCAGGCAAGTTCGGGGCAGACATGGATGTGCAGCTTTGCAACTGGGGGCCGGTGACCATCTGGCTGGATTCGGCCCGTCTTTTCCCGGACAGTGCAGCCCGACAGACCTCAGGGAGGTAGTGCCGTGTTTGAGATCGAAGCCAGGGATCGGGATCACTATGCCGTCTTTCGTATCACAGGAGAGATCGGTCTTGCCGATGCGGTGGATTTTACACACCGGATGCAAGAGCTTTTGGCCAGCCACCCGGCCTCCCAGTATCTGCTTGACCTGAATCAGGTCAGCCGTATGGACAATGCCGGTCTTGGTGTGCTGGTCAGCCTCAGCACCAGTCTGCAAGGCCGTGGGCGCCGCTTTGTCTTGCTCCAGCCGCGTCCGCATGTGATGCAGCTTCTGGGCAACGCACACATTGAAAGTTTTTTCCCCACCTGTGACAGCGAGGCCGAGCTCAAGCGATTTGGCAAGGCGGCGCAGTAGCCGCCCCATCGTAGCCCTCCAGCCAAGCGGGTACAGCCATGCAATACTATCTGCGCCACTACTTTGACCCGGATTTTGACCATCTGCGCGCCAAGCCCGCAGAAAGCGAATCTTCCGACCTCTACAGCCTTGGCTATGTCCAGAATGTCATCTCTGGCCAACTCCTGGCCGAGATGGTGCCGCTTGAGGAGGTGTCCGACCCCGACCCCCGTTTCATCCTTGACAGCCCCAGTCTGCCCGCAGGCCCCAATACCCGTATCGATCCGGCCTATCCCCACTACCTGCTGGCCGATGCCAACGGCTATGTCTTCTATTATCAGGGCAGGATAACGGTCAAGGGTTTGCTCAATGTCCGGCAGGACGTGAGCTTCCACACCGGCAATATCTTTTTTGTGGGGGATATGGCCGTGCATGGCTCTGTGCGCTCCGGTTTTTCCGTGCAGGGCAACAACCTGCGTATCAAGGGCATGATCGAGGGCGGGGTGGCCCGCTCCCGGCGTGACCTGATGGTGGAAGGCGGCGCGCGCGGCGGCGCAAGCCATCACGGTCTGCTGGATTCGGGCGACAGGCTGCTGGCAGCCTTTCTGGAAAAAGTGGAGGCCCGCTCCAAGGGCAATATGGTCATAGACAAGTACTGCCTGTACAGCACCGTCTATGCCGGGGCAAACCTCGTTGTGCGTGAACAGCTTTACGGCAGTACGGTCAATGCCTACGGCAGCGTGTATGTGGGAGAACAACTGGGCAACAGGGCTGGCATCGCTACCAAGGTCTTTCTGGGCTATGACCCCATGCGCATCCGCACCCTTGAAAAGATTGAGGAAACCATCGCCAGTCTTTCCCAGAGTGTCACCCACCTCAAGGCAGTGGCCGGGCATCTGCCGCCCGAAGCTAACGAGACAGCCCGCAAACTGGCCCGTCAGCAGGAGCAGTTGGAAAGCGTCCTGCGCCATCGCAACGAACTGCTGGAAAGTTTTGACCGGGATGAGACCCAGATGGGGGATTCCTGCCTCAAGGTGCCTGGCAGGGTCTATCCGGGGGTGGAAGTCTCCATCGGGCGTGCCTTTACGCTGGTTGAACGCATGTATGAGTCTGTGGTCTTTCGCCTTTGCTATCAGGATATTATTGTGGAGCCGCTGCCCCGCACCGGGCGAGGCCACAAGGCATGACATCGCCGCACTTTGCGGCAGTTCCCGCCCCTGACGGAAGCGGCCCTGCGGACATTGCTGTGCAGCATGGCGGGCGTTCCTTTGCCATGCTGGGGCCTGGCGGCCCAAATCGGGAATTGCAGGTAGTTGAGGCCGTCCGGCAGCGGCTGGATACCCCCTGTTTGCCCGTCCTCCTGGGGGCCGGGCTGGGCATGGCCCTGAAGCAGCTCTTGCAGCTCCATACCGGCCCTGTGGCCGTGGTGGAAAAGGAGGCCGACCTGCAAGGGCTGACCGGCGTGCGCGCCAGCCTCACACCGCAGGATGCCGGGCGTGTGCTTTGGCTGGACAGCCCTGATGCCGCTGCCATCCTTGCCAGCCTGACCCATTGGCAGTCTGCCCATGCTGGCAAGCCCTTCCTGCCTTTGGTATTGCCTTTTTACCAGCGGCTTGACCGCGATTTTTACGGCAGTCTGCGCCAAAAACTGGAAGCCAGTGCCAGTTTTGATTTCTGGGGACGTGCTGTGCAGCCGCGCTTCCGGTCTGCCCGGCCTCGTGTCCTCCTGCTGACCAGCAAATACTTTCTGATGGGCGAGATCGAAGGGGCCTGTCGCCAGCTTGGCCTTGACTTCAAGCTGATCACCATCGGGGATGATACGGTAGCCCAATCGGTCTTTGTGGAGCAGTTGCTCACGGCAGTCCTTGCCTTCAAGCCGGATTGCTGCATCACCCTCAACCACATGGGCGTTGATGTGGAAGGGGTGCTGATGGATCTGCTGGCGCGGCTGGAGCTGCCTCTGGCCTCGTGGTTCGTGGATAATCCCCATCTTATCATCCACCAGTATGCAAGCTGCATCAGCCCGTGGACAGCCCTGTTCACCTTTGATGCCGACAATGTGGAAAGTTTGCGGCAGGATGGCTTCCAGCATGTGTTTTACCTGCCGCTGGGCACTGACCCGGAACGCTTCAAGCCACGGGCTACCCCCGCGCCCAGGGCGTGGAAGTCTCGCGTCTCCTTTGTTGGCAATTCCATGCTGTACAAGGTGGCTGGGCGGCTTCGGGCCGGAGCAGGGGGGATCTTTCCGCGTGAGTTGCTGCTGGCCTATCGACCCATAGCCGCAGCCTTCATGGAAAGTGAGGAACGCTCTGTTGAACGCTTCCTGCACGATACCCGCCCGGACATCCATGCCCGCTATCTGGCCCTGCCGGATACCATTGCCCGACTGGCCTATGAGACCGCCATCACATGGCAGGCCACCCGCCTTTACCGCAATGGCTGTGTGCGCCAGCTTCTGCCCTTTGGCCCGCTGATCGTGGGGGATGACGGCTGGGATATTGAATTCAAACAGGCGCGGGGGCAGTTCCGCCGTTTGCCCAATATCAGCTATTATTCGGACTTGCCCTTTTTTTATGGACATTCCGAAATAAATTTCAATACCACCAGCAAGCAGATGAAGGGGGCGGTCAACCAGCGCATTTTTGACGCGCCCGCCGCCGGGGCCTTTGTGCTCACGGACTGGCGTCCCCAGATGGAACAGCTTTTTGAACCGTACGAAATGGCCTTTTACCGTACGCCGGAAGAGATCGGCGAGCTGGTTCGCTACTATCTTGACCATACGGCCGTCCGGCAGCGTTGTATGGAGGCCGGGCGCAAGCGGGTGCTGGCCTGCCACACCTGGGCGCACCGTATTGCGGATATGCTGGCCAAAATGCGCGAGGTCTATGGCGTGCCGTCTGCCCCCGCCGCACGGGACAGGGCATGACAGATACAGCCCTGCCGCCCGTGCTTGTCATGCAGACGCGCCGCATGGGCGACCTTATCCTGACCTTTCCCCTGCTCCTGGCCCTGCAACGCCTTTTGCCGGGGCATCCGCTCTGGGTGGTGGGCGAAGCAGCCTTTTTCAAGCCGCTCATGCCTCTTGCACCACAGGTGGTCTTTTTCCCACCGGGGCATCTCCCTGTGCTTGCCAGACAGCGTTATCGGCTGGCCATCAACCTCAGCCCCAGTGTGGAAGCTGCGGACTGCCTTGCCAATGTCGAGGCAGACATAAAATTGGGCCTGATGCGCCAGCCCGGTGGCTTGCGTGTTGCCGGGCACTGGCAGCTGTACCGCCTGGCCCTTACCCAGAACAATCATCACAACTGTTTCCACTGGGCAGACCTCTTCCGCATGGATGTCGTCCCCCACAGTCAGTGGCCCGGCTTTGAGCGGATGCACCCCCGCCCGCCACACGGCAAGATCATAGGGCTTGTGCTGGGTGCAAGTGAACCCGGCAAACGTCCTTCCGTGCGTTTTTGGACGCACCTTGCCCGTATCCTTGTGGGGGAAGGGCTGGTGCCCATCCTGCTGGGCGGCCCTGCCGAGCGGGAAATGGGCGAAGAAGTGGCCCGCCAGCTCCACCTGCCCAAAATCAATTCCTGCGGCAAGCTGCATTTGGGCGAAACCGCAGCCCTGATGCGCAGCCTGAGCCTGTGCATCACCCCTGACACCGGCCCCATGCACCTGGCCGACTGGCTGAATGTGCCGGTGCTTGATCTTTCCATGGGGCCGGTGGAAGCCCGCGAAACCGGGCCGGTCTCGCCGGGGCAGTATGTTTTGCGCCCGGCCATGAGTTGCGTGGGCTGCTGGCAATGCCAGCGCGGCAAATATCCCTGTCGGCAGCTTTTCAGCCCTGCCGCTGTGGCCCGCGTTGCCCTCTCCCTGTTGCGGCAGGAGCCTCTGAGCGAAACAGCAAAACAGCTGCACGGGCTGCGGCTGCTGCAAAGCGGGCGTGATGCTCTGGGCCTCTACCACCTCACACCCCTTGTGCCACCCGCCACTGGCAGCCCTGCCTCTGCCCGCAGTATGCTGGAAGCCTTCTGGCGGGCTGTTTTCCTCGGTGATGTCATCCCCGGCCAGCAGGCAGAGGCCCGCGCCCATGCGGCGCAGCTGGCCCGTGACCATCCCCGGCTGCATCACAGGCTGCGTCTGGCCCTTGCCCGGTTGTGCAGCACATGTGCCGGGGGGCTTAAACGCTCCGGCAGCACCTTGCCTCCGGCCTTCTGGCACGCCCATCCCCCCATGTTGCGCCTGTTTGCGGGCCATCTGCACATGACCCTCCAGAATGAGGATTTTTCGCCCGCCGCATGGCAGAAGATCCTTTCCCGTCTGACGGCAGCCAATGCCCTGCTGGCCTGAAGCACAGGCAAGACTTGCCGCTTTTTTTGCAGAAGATATTTATAAGTATCTGAAATCATAAAGTAATCATTTTGGAACACTCCTTGAATAGATGAGCCTGACAAGGAGTGCATGATGCAAATTCTTCCCAGCAGTTCCAGCCAGTCAGACAGCTTCTTTCTGCCGCTCAATGCCGGAGCGGACAATGCCGCCCCTGATGCCACCTTTGGTGACAGTATGCAGGCCGCCTTGCAGGAGATGGAAGACGGGCAGGGGCATACGGCAAGCACCCCTCTGGCAGAAGCCCCCTACAGCCGCCACAGCAGCAATGGCGTCATCTATACGCTGGATGAAGTCTGCTTCTCCAAGCAGGAATTGGAGGACTTGCGTCAACAATTGCTCAAGGCGGGCGCGCCGCAGCAGTCCTTGCGGCAGTTTGACCTGCTTGTGGATCAGCCCGATGGGGCCACCATCGGCCAGGTCATGCTCAGTCTTTTGGGCAACAAGGGCGATGCCCAGCTTGACGATAAGGAGCTGGAACAGCTCACCAACCTGCTCAAGAAGATAGACCCCAGCGGCAAGCTGGGCGAATCCGTTTTCATGCTGCTGGACGAGGGCAAGGGGCAGGAAGCCCTTGAAAGCATCTACGCCAGTCTGGCCGGGCTTGAAGCTGGCAGCACGGTCGACATCACGCGGGAGGAGATCCTCGCGCTGGGCAAGGCCCTCAACCTGAATACCGCAACAGTGGAGAACATTGCCGCCACCTTTGGCGATGCTCCCGCGCTTTCCATATACAGTGGACAGTTTGCCCAGCTCATGGCCCCCGCCACCGAGGAACTGGCCAGTGGCAAGGCCAATCGGGACAAGCTGGCCGCCGCCCTTGAAGAAACCTTGCAGCCCATCATCCGCAAGGCGCGTGACCGCATGGAAGCCGCCGAGGAGGCCACCAGTCTGCAAAGCCGCAAGGTGGAGCAAAGCAGGGTCATGATCACCAGGACCGTGCTGGAAGACAGCCGCGCCACCCTGGACAACACCCTGAACAACGGCCAGCAGACCGAGCTGCCCTCCCGGCAGGAGAGCGCGCAGGCTGGCCTTGTGGACGCTCTGCGCCAGGCCGCACCGGACATGGGACACAAGGCCGATGCCGAGCCGGATCTCCATCAGGGTAACGATGCGCGTCAGGGCCGTAAGCAGGGCCGCAGTCAGGGCTGGGAGGAACTCCTCGGCAAGGTCGAATACCGTGGGGAAGCCCGCCCGGCTGCATCCGGCAGCGGTAATTCCGCCCTGTATGCCATGCTTCAGGCCCAGCCCGCCGCAGAAGCCATGCCCCAGGCCGAGACAGCGATCCCCGCCCCCATCAGCCGACATGTGGCCCAGCAGGTGGAGCAGGGTGTGCTCACCAGCCTGAAGGGCGGCGGTAACCGTCTGGAATTGCAGCTCCACCCCATGGAACTGGGTGCCATCACCATCACGCTTACGGCCCGCAATGGCGAAGTCAGTGCCCGCCTTGTGGCAGACAAGAGCGAGACCGCCGAAATGCTCGCCCATCAGGTGGAAAGCATCCGCATCAATCTGGAGCAGCAGGGCATCAAGGTGGATAAGGTGGAAGTGCAGCTGCAAAACCACGGCAGTGAGGAACAAACTGCCTGGCAAAACCTGGATCAGCACAACTCTTGGCAGGAGCAGGAGGCCAGAAGGGAAGAATTTGCCCGTCTGCGGAATCTTGCAACTATCAGAAATAACAGGGAAAATGACGAAATTTCAACTTTGGAACACTCCCTGCAAAGTATGACGCAAACGGCAAGATATGCCAACCAGCGTTTGCATGTGGTGGCATAAAAAAGAGCCGAGCGGAGCAAGACATGAGTGCCACCAGTGCCATCACCCAGGCCAACAATGAATTCAGTGCAGCGGTTGCCAAGCAGTCCGGCAGCGGCAGCGCACTGGACAAGGATTCCTTCCTGCTCCTCATGGTGACGCAGCTCAAGTATCAGGATCCGCTCAACCCCATGGAAGACAAGGAATTTATTGCCCAGATGGCGCAATTCTCCAGCCTGGAACAGCTGATGAACCTCAATACCAGCATGGAAGGGCTGACCGACGCCACCAACAACCAGCAAATGGTCAACGCCACCTCCTACATCGGCAAGCAGGTCACCGTGACCGGCAACAGCATCGGCAAGGTGACCACCAATGGCGAAACCAGCATCAGTGCCTTCCGCTACGCCTTCCAGGATAACGTGGTCAGCGGTTACCTGAGCGTGGTTGACCAGAGCACCGGCAACACCGTCTATGTGGAAGAACTGGGCGGCAAGGGCGCGGGCGTTACCTTTGACTTCAACTGGAACGGCAAGAACCAGCTTGGCATGGAAGTGGCCGACGGCGTCTATACCGTCAACCTCGCCGCTTACAATGCCAATGGCGAAGCCGTGCTTTCCGACCAGGTCGTGGACGCCACCGTGACCGGCGTGGTCAACGACAAGGGCATCGTCTATCTGGGGCTGGAAGGCGGCGTGCTGATGAACTTGGCCGATGTGCGTCAGGTCTCCGAACCCAAGGTGGTCAGCAAGAACGATACTGCCAGCAACAGCAACGGGGATACCCTCACCGCTGGTGACAACGATACAGAGGCGGATGCCGCCGCAGCCGCCTAACCCATAATACTATCCCGGCGGCTGCGGCCGCCACATATAAACCGCTATCCCAAGCAAAACACAACGGAGGAAGTCATGGGTCTGTCAGCAAGTATGTGGACAAGTGTTTCAGGCCTGCTCACGCACGGCAACAAGATGCAGGTGGTCGGCAACAATATCGCCAACGTCAGCACCATCGGCTTCAAGTCCCAGCGTATGGACTTCAATGACTACCTCTATTTGAGCGGCAGCAGCGTCAGCGGCCCCACCCAGATCGGCGCGGGCGTCAGCACCTATGCCGTCATCGGCGACTATTCGCAAGGTTCCTTTGAATCCACCAATTCCGCCACCGACATCGCCATTGACGGTGCCGGTTACTTTGGTGTGCGCAAGAAGGGCGCAGACAAGGTCTATTACACCCGCGCCGGTGATTTTTACTTCAACAACGACCGCGAACTGCAAAACCCCGAAGGTATGGTCGTGCAGGGCTGGAAAGTCAATAACGATAAGCGTCTGACCTTCAGCACCGGGGCCACCAACCTTGGCACGGGTACGACCACGGAATCTGCCTATGTGGGCAGCGGCGCGCCTACGGACATCGTGCTGAACTCCTGGAACGTAGCCCCCCAGCGCACCACCAATGTGCAGTTTACCATGGGCCTGGAAAACAGCGCAGATGCCGACCGCACCACCAGCCAGGGCAGCCCCATGACAGCTCTGTTTGACCTCTGGAACGCTACGGAAGAACCCCCGCTGGCTAATGAGGCCTATGCCACTCAGTCTTCCGTCAAGGTCTATGATGAAGGCGGTACCACCCACGAACTGACAATCTATTACGACCAGGTAGCGGCCAGCAAGCAGGATTCCAACGGCAATATAGTCTATGAAATTGATGGCCTGCCCGATGGTTATACCATGTACGAATACCTGGTGACTATTCCCCCGTCCGAAGACAATCGCAGCTTTGGCGGCGTTGGATACAATGAAGAAAGCAATACATGGATTACGGAACCTACCAAGTTTTACAATGACCCCGACAAGGGTACGAGCAAGCAGGCCGGCGTATTGATGAGCGGCGTACTGGTTTTTGACAGCGCGGGCCAGTTGGTTGACCAGACGGCCTATACCTATGGGGCGACTGTTGACCCTGGGGCAAATAACCAAGTGGATTTTGACCCGGCAAACAAGGCTGCATGGCAGCCGACCAAGTTCTCCAGTAATGGTCTGCCCACCTTTACGGCTAATTTTACCGGGCAGCCCTTGGCTAACAGTGTTAGCGAGTACATGAAGACCTCTCCCACAGCGTCAGCGTACAGCCAAGCGCAGGACTTTATTATGGAGCTTGACCTCGGTTTGAAGAATATCTCCAATGCGTGGGAAAATGCCGATAAAAATATCGAAAATGTCAAGCGTGATGAGCTTGGTCGTCCGATTGATAAAGATGGAAATGCGCTTGGCGTAGATGAATATGGTTACTATAATCTTACAACAAATTCGTATGGTAGAACCAAGTCAGATACCTTAAATGGCAGTAATAGGACCATTTATAGAGATGAACATGGGTTTTACTATACCAAGAGCGGTGACAGAGTATATGGAACATATAAATATAACAATGCTCAAGATGCCGCAGAAGTAAAGTTTAAGAATGGTGGATATTATTACAAAAATGCTGCTGGGGATGAAGTGCCTTTACAGGCAGACCAGTATGGTTTTTATGCAGTGGACAATGGCATAAAGGTTTATGGAAAAGATGCAAATGGAAACATTACGCACAATGGTACAAACTTTTTAGCTGGCGATGGCTCTATAACTACTGCTGATGCCGTACCGGGTCGTATTACTGTAATAACTTCTCCACTCGTACCTGACACAGAAGAAGGCAGCAGTAGCCTTGCCAGCTTGGGTACTAATCTTGTGGACGATGGCTTAAATGCCGATGGCAGCACCCGCTGGAAGATTACCGTTGATTACCAAGCTAATGTCAGCACTATGGCTGCTCCCGAACGGCAGGATGGCGCAAGCATCTGTAATGCTGACAGCGCAGTGGTAGAATTTGCCGGGCAGGATGGCTACCCCTACGGTACGCTCAGCACCGTCAACATTGACACCAATGGCGTGGTGTGGGGCTATTACGACAACGGCGAATCCCTGGCCCTGTATCAGATCTGCATGTACGATTTCCACAGCGAACAGGGCCTCTACCGAGAAGGCGGCAACCTCTTCTCCGCCACGCGGGACTCTGGCGAACCGCGCATCGGCGTGGCCGGGGACAATGGCTTCGGCTCTACGATGTCCTACAACATAGAACAGTCCAACGTGGACCTGAGCCGCGAACTGGTGCAGATGATCACCACGCAGCGCGGCTTCCAGGCCAACTCCAAGGGTATCACCACAACAGACACCATGCTGGAAGTGGTCATCAATATGAAGCGGTAGGCACTAGCCAACCGCCGCAATAGGAAGCACCCGCATGGGGTGGGTGCTTCCCCCAGTGAAGGGATAGCACTGGTTTTGCGACTTCTCCGTTAAAGGGCGTCAGTCTTGCGACTGACGCCCTTGTCGTATGCGGGAGAAACACAGTTTGTCGCTGTTTCAGGCCTTTGAGCGGTAGCTTGACAGCCTATGAAGATGTCATTATTGATACTATTGATGAATGCCAAACACTACACTTACAGGGTTCTCTGGTCTGAGGAAGATGCGGAGTTTGTCGGGCTGTGTGCGGAGTTCCCAAGCCTGTCCTGGCTTGAAGGTGAACAGGAGGCTGCCCTGCGGGGTATCGTCACCCTGGTTGCAGATGTGCTGCAAGATATGCAACAACGTGGGGAGGAAATTCCACTCCCGCTGTCATTACGCAAATTTTCAGGCCATTTTGTTGTCCGCACGACCCCGGAACTGCACCGCCAGCTTACCATACTGTCTGCGGAAGCAGGTGTCAGCCTGAATCGCTATGTGAACAGCCGCTTGAGTATGTAGAATGTACAGTATCTGGCTGAAGCCAGATAACAGAAGCCACGGCCCATTCGCGGTGGGCCGTGGCAGTTGAAAATAACCCTTCATCGCAACCGTGTGGGGCGTGTAACACGCCACTCCAGCCCCGGTTTCTGTTACCCGCAGAAGCCGGGGTTCCCTTTCTATATAAGCCCTTCTGCCCGTCTTGGCAAGTAACAGGGCAATCTCGCTGCAAAAGACTGCCCTGACGGAAGGTTAGATTTTTTTCAGGCTGTACTGGCGGCTGCCAAGGCCCAGCTCTTCCCCGTAGGCAAGCTGTATCGTGCCTAGGGTATGCGGCCAACGGGCCGTAAACTTGTCCGGGGCAGCCGGGTCTGCCTTGGGGCTGAGCGAGGGGGCTGCGTTCACCAGGTCAAGACAGGCCTGATCCAGTGCCACAGGGTCTGTGGAGGCCAGAATACCCAGATCCGGCACAAGGGGCAGGTCGCTCCAGGCGGCACAGTCACAGTCCGGCGTGATGTTCATCAAAAAGTTGATATAGCAGATACGCTTTTCACGCCCCTTGACCGCGCCATAGGCGTATTCTGTCATGCGTTCCATAAAGGGGGCCATCTCTGTGGCCCAGTCGATACTGATGGCCTTGGTGGGGCAAACCGTGATGCACTCGAAACAGCCGATACATCGCCTGATGTCCACCACACTTTTGCCGTCTGCAAGGGCAAGGGCCTTTTGCGGGCATACCTTGACGCATTTGCCGCAGCCCACGCACTGATCCGGGGCTATCTGCACATGGGTGTCGTGCTGGTCTCGCTTGCCACGCACAGCAGCACCGCCCATGGCCAGGTTTTTGATGGCCCCGCCAAAACCCGCCATTTCATGCCCCTTGAAGTGCGAAAGCACCACCATGGCCGGGGCGCGGCGGATCTCTGTGGCGATGTGGACTTCCTTGAAGTGCTTGCCCCGGATGCGCACTGGCACATCATTTTCACCAAACAGGCCATCGGCAATGATAACGGGCGCACCCACCACCGATGGCGCAAAACCGTGGGAAATGGCAGTATTGATGTGATCCACGGCATTCTTGCGGCTGCCGGAATACAGGGTGGTGGTGTCTGTTAGAAAGGGCTTGCCCCCGGCTTCAGAAATCTTGTCCACAACCTGCCGTACCAGCGAGGGGTTGAGGTGGGTATCATTGCCGAATTCGCCAAAGTGCAGCTTGATGGCAGTAAGGTCATTTTTTTTGATGATTTTTTTGAGGCCCAGCGCATCACAAAGCAGGGCCAGCTTGGCCCGCTTGCTGCGTTCGTGCGAGCGGCAGTGCATATCGGCGTAATAGACGGTTGCAGTCATCTTGTCCTCCTGACTTTATTGCTACATACAGGCAAGCGCGACACAGTGCAAGCGGGAGTTTGGCAGCTCGCAATAACAACGAGGCCCGCGCCAGTGGCGCGGGCCTCGTATATGCCGCAAAGGAGGGCGTGGTGCGCCCGCCTGTTAGAAGTAAATAAAAGTCAGCACCACAAAGAGCGGTACCAGGATACCGCACGACCAGGCCATGTAGCCAAAGAAGCTCGGCATACGCACGCCCTGGTTTTCGGCAATGGAGCGCACCATGAAGTTGGGCGCGTTGCCGATATAGGTATTGGCACCCATAAAGACCGCCCCGGCGGAGATGGCCGTAAGGGTCATGGCCATGTCACCCATAAGCTGGCTGGCATTGCCACCGGCAGTGTTGAAGAACACCAGATAGGTGGGAGCATTGTCAAGGAAGCTCGAAAGCATACCGGTCAGCCAGAAGTACATGGAGTTGACAGGCTGGCCGTCCGGCCCGGTAACCAGCTGGATGAGTGAACCCAGCGCGCCGTCCGTGCCGGCCCGCAGGATGGCGATGGCCGGGATCATGCTCATGAAGATACCAAGGAAGAGCTTGGCCACTTCTTCAATGGGGGCCCATGTGAAGCCGTTCAGCTCGCGGCAGCTCTTGCTGGTGAACTTGAGGGACAGACCGGCCAGGCCCAGCAGGGCAAGGTCACGCAGGATGTTCTGGCCTTCCATGGGCACACCGTAGATCTCAACCCACGGGCCAAGCGGGAACATGCCGGAAGCCAGCACGGCCATCACCACGCCCAGCAGGAAGAGCAGGTTGATCTTGCCGTCAAGGCCCAGCTTTTCGTCACTGGCCTCAGAGGCGGGCGGGGTGGGGCGACCTTCCTTGTTGTAAAGCACGGTATCCAGCACAAAGAAGATAGCCAGCAGGGCCAGGGACAGGATGAGCATCAGGGTGAAGAGATGGGTGGTCGTCCAGAAGAAGCTCACACCCTTGAGGAAGCCGAGAAAGAGCGGCGGGTCGCCCAGCGGGGTCAGGGAGCCACCAATGTTGGCCACAAGAAAGATGAAGAAGACCACAGAGTGCATACGGTACTTGCGGTGGGCATTGGCGCGCAGCAAGGGCCGGATGAGCAGCATGGCCGCACCGGTGGTACCCATCCAACTGGCCAGCAGAGTGCCCACGGCCAGGATACCGGTGTTTACCACCGGTGTACCTACCAGCGACCCCTTGAGGCGCACACCCCCCGCCACGGTAAAGAGGGCGAAGAGCAGAATGATGAAGGAAACATAATCCAGCAGGATGATATGCAAAAATTCATACAGGGCCGTGGAAAAACCATACACCAGCCAGCAGGGAATCAGGAAGGCCAACCCCCAGAAGACGGAAATCTTGCCAAAATGGTGTTCCCAGAAATGCGGCGCAGCCAGGGGCATGATCGCAATGGAAAGCAACATGCAGACAAAGGGGATCACCCAGACAGCCGAAAGCTCGGGGCCGGGGATGGTGGGGTGATGCCCCCCTGCGGCCAGAACCGCGCCGGGCAGAACCAGTGTAGTGGCCAGGGCAACAAAACAGGCCACGGCCATGCTCCAGAATTTTGACATGGTCATTCTCCTGTGGAAGATATGCGTTCTTTATCTAACGCTTACTGTACGACGTTCCATGATACCTCAAGTTTATTTTTTTGGCAACCTGCTTGCCTGTAAACGCTTTTTGGCGCACCCTGTGCCCGTGATAACAGTTTGACCCAGGGATACCACCATGACCAAAGAACCTACCCCCAGACGCAAGGCCCGCCTGCAGCACGTCCTCAGCCATCGCCAGCCGGATTTGACGCTGGTGCTGGCCAATATCCATGACCCGCACAATGTCTCTGCCATCTACCGCTCGTGCGATGCCTTTGGCGTCAGCGAGGTGCATCTGTATTATACGGATACGGCCTTTCCCGCATTGGGGCGCAAGTCTTCGGCGTCGGCCCGCAAGTGGGTGGATACTGTGCGCCACAGGGATGGAGATGCATTGTTTGGATATTTGCGGGCGCACGATTTTCAGGTTCTGGCAACATCCTGCGTGCCTTCGGCCAGGCCCCTGCGCCAATGGGATTTTACCCGGCCAACGGCCATCATCATGGGCAATGAACACAGCGGCGTGGCAGAAGAGCTTTTGGCCCGCGCTGATGGGCATCTCTACATCCCCATGTACGGCATGATACAGAGTTTCAATGTGTCTGTGGCAGCAGCGATAATCCTGGCCGAGGCCGCACGGCAGCGCGAGGCAGCGGGCATGTACGCCACACCCCGTCTGGACGAGGCGCAGTTGCAGACACGGCTGGAGGACTGGCTGGGGCGTTAGACGGCAGCGGAGGGGAGATGCAGGAACTCCCCTGATATATTTCCAGCGCAAAATTCAATCAGTACAGTACAATATCCTGTGCCATGATTGTATATTTTGAGCAACTATCCTGCTACAGCCTGCCGTACTGCATCCGTGATATACGCATTGAGGGATTTCCCTTCCGCAGCGGCTGCGACTGCTGCGCTTTGATACACATCGGGTGGGAGCCGTAAGGCAAACTTTCCCTGCATCTTTCTGGGGGAGACACCATCTTCTTCACACATGCGAAGAAAAATTTTCAGGGACTTCGCTCCTTCTTCCTTGAGCCCTGCGGCATCGGTAGCATAAAAGTCCGCGCCTCCATTCAGGCCAATAAATTCGCCCCGGAACATTTCGATTTCCGGGTCATAGGTTATAATGGCTTGGTAATCTCCTTCAAACTTCATCACATTCTTCATGGCTTGACCCCGTTTTCTTCCAGCCATTTGCGGATACTGACCACAGCCCCCTTGTCGGTATCCGGCGAAGGGTGCGGCCTGTGGAACACGCGTCGTTCATGGAAAAGTCGGACGCATAGACGTGAGCCTTCAGCTTCTGTTATCTCCGCGCCTAAGGTAACAAAAAGGGCTTCAATATCAGCCCAACGAATACTACCACAGACGGGACGTTGAAAAATAAGCTGCAACGTTCTTTGATGCTTCGCCTTCATGGATAAATGATATTATATTCTGATATTGTGTCAATGGTACATATCGTGCGGGAACAGCGTTGCCAGCAACCAAGACACAACATTTTTATGAGGGGAGAATCAGGATCTGTCCTTTGGGCAGGTAAGGGAATAGCCAGCCTTCTGGCAGAAGGCGCGAGCATATGAGAGGGGCTGCCCCGAAAGATTCTGACAGGGGCTGGACAACTCTGGTCAGGGGATTATCTATTACTGCCGGAATCGTATTCCTGCGCAAGGTTGCGGTTCCAGGCGCGGATGGCTGCCCCCTGGGACACAGACCACTGCTGTGATGTCTGCCCACAGGCGCAGACTACGCGCCAGACCTCCTGTCGGCGACCCGGCGGGAGCATGGATTCAAGATGGGCATTGGTGTCGCCACAGGCCAGACAGGGACGGATGGTATGTGGATCAAGCTCTTTCATGACTTGCTGACCATAGCAACCCTTGCTCCTTTTCGCAAGGGCAAGATGTTTTTGCCCGGCAGGAAAGTTTTGTGCCGTCCTGACACCTTGTTGGCGTCTGTCGGGGGGAGGTGTCTTTTGTGAAGGGCTACGGCTCCTGACAGGTAACATAAACAAATAACTTTTGGAGGACATCATGCGTATTCTACTTACACTGCTGCTTGTAGCTGCCCTTGCGTCTCCTGTCATGGCTGCCGGTGAGGGCAGCGGTTTTCAGGGGCCGGGGGCCGGGGCTGCTGCGGCTGCTGGTGGTTTTGCCGGCCCCATTACAGGGGGGCAGGCCGACACTGTTCAAAGTGCCAAGCGGAGCTGGGACGATACCAGTGTGGTACTGGTTGGGAACATCGTATCCCGTCAGGCAGGATATGATGACTTGTACACCTTCAAGGATAAGACTGGCTCTGTCCTTGTGGAAATAGATGACGATCTCTTCTATGCCCTTGGGCAAAAGGTGACGCCGCAGACTCTGGTACGTATCTCCGGCGAAGTGGACAAGGAATTCATGGAAGGAACACAGATCGATGTGGAATTTATGGAAATAGTGCGCTAGGCAGCGTACTGCGGGCCGGGTCGTTGTGGCGGCCCGGCCCGTTTGGATCATAGCATGTGGATCCTGGTGACAGCTCTGCCGGCCCTTGCGGGAAGAGTACGGCCCTGCTACGCTCGTTATCAGTGATGATGAGCGTAGGCGTACCGGATTTCGGTAGCACGTTACGCCGCAAGCCCCGTTGAAGGAGTAAAACCATGCAAACATGGACGGGATATATTCGCAGACACCGGGGTCTTGTGCTGGCCCTGGCCCTGGGATCTCTTTTGCTGTGGGGCTGGCGGGCCTGCTCCTCCAACGGGGGCGATGCTGCTATGGGCGGCAGGGGTGGCATGGCTATGGCTGCCCCGCCCGTGCGGGTGGCAACAGCTCTGGCCCAGGATGTCCCCCATTTTTTGAACGGCCTTGGTACGGTGGTTCCCTCGGTGGATGTGCTGGTCAAAAGCCGGGTGGATGGTCAGTTGCTGCGTCTGCATTTTCAGGAGGGGCAGCGTGTGGCTGCGGGGGCCTTGCTGGCAGAGATAGACCCCCGCCCCTTTGAGGCCGCGCTCATGCAGGCAGAGGGTAATCTTGCCAAGGATCAGGCCCAGTTGGACAATGCCCGCAGAGATCTGCAACGCTATGCCAAACTGGCCAAGGGAGACTTCATCGCCTCCCAGCAATACGAGACCCAGCGTGCGCTGGTGCGACAATATGAGGGCATTGTGGAGGCGGACAAGGCCGCTGTGGCATCGGCCCGTCTGCAAGTGGAATACAGTCGTATCACAGCCCCGGTTGGCGGGCGGCTGGGCTTGCGCAACGTGGATGAAGGCAATCAGGTCAAGGCGTCCGACAGTAACGGGATCGTCCGCATTACCGAAGTCAGCCCCTGTGATGTGCTCTTTACCCTACCCGAAAATCAGGTGGCACTGGTGGCCCCGGCCCTTGTGGCGCGTGAACGGGATGCCAGCCTCGCGCCACTGCCCGTACAGGCCTGGGACAGGGAGCAAAAAACACGTCTGGCCGTGGGGAGTCTGCTTTCCCTTGACAACCAGATCGACAGTGCCACGGGCACAGTGAAGCTCAAGGCCCGTTTTGGCAATGAAAACAATGCCCTTTTCCCCAACCAGTTTGTCAATGCACGGCTGATGGTGCGTATGCTGCGTGATGCGGTAACCATTCCGGCCGGAGCAGTACAGCTTGGCGCACGTGGCTCTTACGTCTATGTGCTGTCTCCCGTGGAAGGAGGACGTGAAGGCGAGGGAACAGTCAGTCTGCGGCAAGTTCGGCCCGGTATCACGACGGCCCGTATGGCCGTCATCGAGGAAGGGCTCAAGGCAGGAGAAGTGGTTGTGGTGGACGGACTGGATCGTCTGCGTGACGGTATTCGCGTCAGGGTGGCCGCAACTATGGAGACGCCAAGGGCCGAAGCCGTGGAGTAGGGCATGAATCTCTCCCGCATTTTCATCCTGCGCCCCATAGCCACCTCGCTCCTGATGGTGGCCCTGCTGCTGTCTGGCCTGTTGGCGTACCGCTCCTTGCCTGTGGCGGCCCTGCCACAGATAGACTATCCCACCATTCAGGTGCAGACCCTTTACCCCGGTGCATCCCCCGATGTTATGGCGGGCGTGATCACTGCGCCGCTGGAACGCCAGTTTGGCAGTATGCCCGGCCTTGTGCAGATGAGTTCTCTCTCTTCTGCCGGGGCTTCGGTGGTGACGCTGCAATTTGACCTTTCCATCCCGCTGGATGTGGCCGAGCAGGAAGTACAGGCCGCCATCAATGCCGCTGACAACCTCCTGCCCAACGACTTGCCCAATCCCCCGGTCTATAACAAGGTGAACCCGGCAGATCCGCCCATCGTCACCCTGGCTGTCACCTCGGATGCCATGCCGCTCACCCAGTTGGAAGACCTGGTGGATACGCGCATGGCGCAGAAAATTTCCCAGATTTCCGGCGTGGGGCTGGTCACACTTTCGGGAGGGCAGCGTCCGGCTGTGCGTATCCAGGTCAATCCCAAGGCATTGGCAGGGGCTGGTCTGACCCTTGCCGATGTACGTTCGGCCATTGCCTCGGCCAATGTCAATGATGCCAAGGGCAGCTTTGACGGGCCGGAACGGGCCAGTACCATCGATGCCAATGATCAGTTGGAGTCTGCGGCAGAGTATGCCCGCACTATCATTGGATACAAGGATGGCGCGCCCCTGCGTTTGCAGGATGTGGCCGATGTGGTGGACGGAGCCGAAAATGCCCGCCTTGCCGCCTATGTGGCTGTACCTGCGGCAGATGGCGGTAGCCTGTTCCGACCTGCCATCGTGCTTTCGGTGCAGCGGCAGCCCGGAGCCAATGTCATTACCGTGGCCGACAGTGTGCTGCGCCTCCTGCCCGAATTGCAGCAGACGATGCCGGGCAATGTGGATGTGCGCGTGGTCACGGATCGCACGACCACCATCCGGGCCACGGTACATGACGTACAGCTGGAATTGCTGCTTTCTGTTGTGCTGGTCATCTGGGTCATCTGGCTCTTCCTTCGTAATGCCGAAGCCACCTTTATCCCCGCCCTTGCGGTGCCACTTTCGCTGGTGGGGGCGTTGGGGGTCATGTATCTGGCGGATTTTTCGCTCAACAACCTGACGCTTATGGCCCTTGTCATTGCCACAGGCTTTGTGGTGGATGACGCCATCGTGGTTATCGAAAATATCACCCGCTATCTGGAACAGGGCGAGAAGCCCTTGCAGGCTGCTCTGAAAGGGGCCGGACAAATTGGCTTTACCATTATTTCTCTGACAGTCTCACTGGTGGCGGTGCTCATCCCGCTGCTCTTCATGGGGGATGTGGCTGGCCGACTCTTTCGCGAATTTGCCGTGACGCTGGCCGTAACTATCCTGATTTCGGCGGTTATTTCTCTTACCCTGACGCCCATGCTCTGCGCGGTGATGCTGCGCCCGGAACGGCACGGAGTGCAAGAGACCGGGCAGGAGCAGGACAGGAGTGGTTTTTTCAGCCGTTTGCTGGCGTGGTATGACGCGCGTTTGCATTGGGTTTTTGCCCATCAGCGGCTGACCCTGGGCGTGGCCCTGGGCACGCTGGCCCTGACAGTCGTGCTGTACGTCATCGTCCCCAAGGGTTTTTTTCCTGTACAGGATACGGGTGTCATCCAGGGAGTGGCCGAATTTCCACAGGATACGGCCTTTGCGGCAATGGGCGGGCGGCAGGAAGAACTGGCCCGGCTTATCCTGCAGGATCCGGCTGTGGAAAGCGTGGTTTTTTTTGTGGGGGTGGACGGTATCAACCAGAGTCTTGGCACCTCCCGTCTGACCATCGCATTGAAGGCACTGGCCGAGCGCGATGCCCGCGCCCCAGCCATTGCCCAACGTATCATGGACAGGGCAGCCATCTTGCCGGGCATACAGCTGTATCTGCAGCCTGTGCAGGATCTGACCATCGAGGATCGCGTCTCGCGTACCCAATACCAGATGACTTTGGAGGCCCTGAGCCGGGAACAGTTGCAGGAATGGACGCCCAGGCTGGTGGCAGCCCTGTCTCTGCGGCCTGAACTGGCCCATGTGACCAGCGACTTGCAGCAGCCTGGCCGTATGGCATGGCTTGATATCAATCGTGATGCTGCCGGACGGCTGGGTATCAGCGTAGCGGATATTGACAATGCCCTGTATGACGCATTGGGCCAGCGGCTTATTTCCACCATCTTTACCCAGACCAACCAGTACAAGGTAGTACTGGAAGTGGCCGAACGCTTTCGGATGGGGCCGGCTGCCATAGAAAATATCCATGTGCGCAGTCAGAGTGGAGACCCCGTCCCCCTGACCAGCCTTGTACAGTTGGAGGAACGGCCCGTGCAGCTTTCCATTGCGCGGCAAAGCCAGTTCCCGGTGAGTACCATTTCCTTCAATGTGGCAGAAGGCTCTTCTCTTGGTGCTGCTGTGGCAGCAGTCAGCGAGACAGAACAGGCTCTTGGTCTGCCTGCGGCCCTGCGCAGCCAGTTCCAGGGCGCGGCCCTTGCTTTCCTTTCTTCCAGTGACAACCAGTTGTGGCTGATCATCGCGGCCATTGTTACCATGTACATCGTACTTGGCGTGCTGTACGAAAGCTACATCCATCCCGTGACCATCCTTTCTACCCTGCCCTCGGCCGGGGTAGGGGCTTTGCTGGCCCTGATGCTGGCCCAGATGGATTTGGGCGTAGTGGGCATTATTGGCATCATCCTGCTCATCGGCATCGTCAAGAAAAATGCCATCATGATGATAGACTTTGCGCTGGATGCCGAGCGGCATGAGGGCAAGAGCCCGCAGGAGGCTATCCATCAGGCTTGTCTCCTGCGCTTGCGTCCCATCCTGATGACTACCCTTGCGGCCCTGCTGGGTGCGCTACCTCTGATGATCGGCTGGGGGATGGGGGCAGAGTTGCGCCGCCCGCTGGGGGTGACAATGGTGGGAGGTCTGGTGGTCAGCCAGGCACTGACCCTTTTTACCACTCCTGTCATCTATCTGTGGTTTGACCGGCTGAGTCGCCGTTTGCGCGGCAGACCAGCCAGCGGTCAACCGAGGGAGCAGGGGGAACAGGGAGAGGGCGTCGCATGAAGGCCCGGCCTCGCCCGCATACTATCGGTGGAGAGGAGAAGCGACATCGCTTCGGGCCGGAATTCATCCCGCTGAACCTGTCGGCCCTCTTCATCCGCCGACCCGTGGCCACGACACTCCTGACCATCGCCTTGGCTCTGGCGGGCATGGTGGCTTTTGGTCTTTTACCAGTGGCCCCGCTGCCGCAGGTGGATTTCCCTGTGGTGACGGTACGGGCACGTATGCCCGGTGCCGGGCCGGAAACGATGGCCGCCACGGTGGCAACGCCATTGGAACGGGCCTTGGGGCGTATTGCCGGGGTCACGGAAATGACCTCATCCAGCAGCCTGGGATCCAGCAATGTCATCCTGCAGTTTGACCTGGACAGGGATGTGGACGGTGCTGCCCGCGACGTGCAGGCTGCCATCAATGCTGCCCGCTCCACCTTGCCCACCATGCCTTCCAATCCTTCCTACCGTAAGGTAAACCCTTCAGGCGCACCCATCCTCATCCTGTCCGTTACCTCGGATGTATTGTCACGCGCGCAGCTGTACGATGCTGCATCTTCGGTACTTGCCCAGAAAATAGCCCAGATCCCCGGCGTGGGTGAAGTGACAGTGGGCGGAGGTGCATTACCGGCTGTGCGGGTGGAGGTCATCCCTGATGCTTTGAACCGCCTGGGACTGGTCATGTCCGATGTGCGGCAGGCTCTTACGTCGGCCAATGCCTTTTTGCCCAAGGGGATGCTGGACAATGGTCAAAAGTTTTGGCTGGTGGGGGCCAATGATCAGTTGCGGACTGCTGCCGACTACAGACCGCTGGTGGTGTCGCAGAAGGACGGGCGCATCATTCGTCTTGCCGATGTGGCAGTAGTGGAGGATTCCTCGCAGGATGTCCGCAATATGGCCCTTGCCAACGGGCAGCCAGCCATTTTGCTGATGGTCTTCCGTGCGCCGGGGGCCAATATCATCGAGACGGTGGACAGGGTCAAGGACATGTTGCCACAGCTGCGTTCCTGGCTACCCGAAAGTGCAGATCTCACTTTGCGGATGGATCGCTCCCAGACTATCCGGGCCTCACTGCGCGAAGTGGAAAAGAGCCTGCTGCTTTCCATGGTGCTGGTGGTGCTGGTGACCTTCCTCTTTCTGCGAAACGGCAGGGCCACGGCCATTCCGGCGGTGGCGGCTCCTGTGTCGCTTATTGCCACCTTTGGTGTGATGTATCTTTGTGGCTATACGCTGGACAATCTTTCGCTCATGGCCCTTACGGTGTCCACCGGCTTTGTGGTGGACGATGCCATCGTGGTACTGGAAAATATCGTCCGCCGTCTGGAAATGGGTGAAAGTCCGCTCAGGGCTGCCCTGCGGGGATCACGCGAGGTGGGCTTTACCGTGGTTTCCATATCTATTTCTCTGGTGGCGGTTTTTGCGCCTATCCTGCTCATGGGAGGTATTGTAGGACGCCTGTTTGAGGAATTTGCGGTGGTCCTGACCACGGCGGTACTGGTTTCCATGGTCGTGTCCCTTACGACAACACCCATGATGTGCGCCCAGTTGCTGCGCCCGCTGGATGTACGTCCCGCATCACCGTCTGCCGAGGCATCTGCTTCCGGCCTTTGGGCATCGCTGTGCCGCCTTGGAGTGCGTTGTGGTACCTTGTGGGGCAGGGGACTTACAGCCATGCAGCAGGGCTATGCCAGAAGCCTGGATGTGGTTTTGCGGCATCCTCGTTTGACCCTGCTTTCACTGGCTCTGGTTATTTTTGGTAATGTCTGGCTGTATGTGGCTGTACCCAAGGGTTTTTTCCCTCAGCAGGATACCGGGGTGATCATGGGTGGCATCCGTGCTGATCAGAGTACTTCCTATCAGGCTCTGAAAATCAAGCTGGAAAAGCTGGTCAAGATTATAGCGGCAGACCCGGCTGTGCAGCAGGTGTCAGCCCATATTTCGGGCGCGCGCGGTGGCGGAGGCGTCTTTGTTGCCCTGAAACCGCTGGAAGAACGCGGCCTGGACGCGCAGGGTGTCATTGCCCGCTTGCGCGGCAGGATGAGCAATGAGCCGGGCTTGCAGATTTTTTTGCAAGCCGCACAGGACATCCGCATGGGTGGGCGCAGCTCGCGATCGCAATATCAGTTCACCTTGCAGGGGGATAACCTGAACGCCCTGCGCCAGTGGGGTCGCCGCTTGCAGGAGGCCCTTGCCGCTATACCGGTTTTTCAGGATGTGGACAGTGATATTGAGGAGCGGGGTCTGCAAACCATGATCACGGCTGATCGTGATACTCTGGCCCGGCTTGGCCTGAGCATGCGTGATATGGATGCGGCCCTTGGCAATGCCTTCGGGCAAAGCCAGGTTTCCACCATTTATGAAGATAAAAACCAGTATCGCGTGGTGCTGGAATACGGCCCGGACTGGCTGGAAAGTGCGCAGGCACTGGAAAAAGTGTATCTGCCGGGAAGTGACGGGCTTGTCCCCCTGCTGGGAGTGGCTGAGGTCAGCCCGGCCTTTGCCCCCCTGACTGTAGCACACCAGGGGCAGTTTGCGGCTGTGACGATTTCCTTTAACCTTGCGGAGGGGGCTGCCCTTTCTGACGCGCAGACTGCCATTGACGAAGCGCGGGTCAGGCTGGGGATGCCTTCGGATATTGTGGGCAGCTTTCAGGGGACGGCCAAGGTTTTCAGTGAAACCATGGGCAGCCAGGTCATCCTGATACTGGCAGCTCTGGCGGCCCTCTACATTGTGCTTGGCATTTTGTACGAAAGCCTCATCCATCCACTGACCATCCTTTCTACCCTGCCCTCGGCCGGAGTAGGGGCCTTGCTGGCCCTGATGCTGTACGGTATGGAGTTCAGCATCATTGCACTCATCGGGGTACTCCTGTTGGCGGGCATTGTTAAGAAAAACGCTATCATGATGATCGATTTTGCCATTGAGGCTGGCCGTGTCCGCAAGCTCTCACCGGAAAAAGCCATTCATGAAGCCTGTCTGCTGCGTTTTCGTCCCATCATGATGACCACGGCCGCAGCTGTGCTGGGGGCGGTACCGCTGGCCCTGGGGCAGGGGGACGGGGCCGAGATACGCCAGCCGCTGGGTATCACCATTGTTGGCGGACTGCTTTTGAGCCAGCTTTTGACACTCTATACCACACCGGTGGTGTACCTTAGTCTGGATCGCCTACGCCTGCGGGCCAGACTCGGCTGGTGGCGGCTGCGTTATGGCCGCCAGAAGGCTGCACGGATCGCCCTGTTCAGCCAGCAGAACTAAGCTGATGTTTCCCTTATAAGTGAGTTGCCTGTACTGTTCATCTGACCTCCTCGAATAAGGGCAAAAGAGCAGTTGCGGCCTGTGCGTCGCTTTGGTACAGTGCAGCGGCCGACCAACCTCAAACCTTCCATCCCTATGGCCGCAAATCTTCTTGAAAAGCATGTCCTGAGCATTGTTTGCAGTGTGTTTGACGCCTATTCGGCGGTTCTTTTCCTGCCTCTTGACAATTCTGAGGAACACCGCCTTGCGGCTCATTTCAGTCTTGGCGAAAAAATCAGTCCCCAAACAAGCATTACGCCGGGGCGTGGTCTTGTGGGCTGGATAATCCGTAACCGCCAGCCCCTGCTGGTACCCAACTTTGACCAGAGGCAAAGCCATCTGGGGTACTATGAGGATGGTGAAGAGACCAACATCAAGGCTTTTATGGGCTGTCCAGTGCCCGGAGGTGGGGCATTGTGTGTGGACAGCAAGCGGCAATACTCCTTTTCCAACAAGGATCACAAAATCCTGCAACTTTTTGCAGAGCTTGTGGCACGCCAGCAGGGGCAGCAGGGCCAGCAGACCTTGGCGGGGGATATCCCCCGCTATTTTGCCGAACTGGGTGTCATTCAGGAAATGCGCTTCCGCTACAAACGCTGGCCGATATTCCTTCAAAATTTTTTGCAGAGCATGGTTGAAGCAACAGGCTTTGACTATTGCGCCTTTGCCTCAGTGGCCACCCCTGGGGAAAGCTATTGCGTGGAGGCCGAATCCGCTCGGTTGCTTCTTCAGGGGGAACCGAGGGTTCTGCCAATGGGTAGCGGTATCACGGGTTGGGTCTTTCGCAATGACCAGCCTGTGGAAGCTGTGGGGGCCGAGGGTGCTTCGGCATCGGTACTTTTTGGCAAACAGCCAGATATGCCAGACTTTCAGGCGGCCATCTGTCTGCCGGTCATGGTAAACAAAAGTACCAAGGGGGTGCTTTGTCTGGCCCACACGGGGCAGCGGGAGGTTGACGAAAGTCTGCGCAGTTTTGTGCGGCAGGCAGTGGATCACCTGGCCCTTTTTCTGGAAAATCTTTACCTCAAAACCCGTCTGCGTACCATGCTGCCCAAGGCGAGTATTCACCGTGACGGGCCGCACCGCCATGCAGCCGATATGATGGACGGGCTGCAGAGCAGCAATAATACAGAATCGTAATGTTCCAGCGTCTGTTTCGCTTTCTGGCGCAAGACATCGCCATGGATTTGGGGACTGCCAACACCCTGCTTTATACGCGCAAGCATGGCATTGTTATCAATGAACCCTCTGTGGTGGCATTGGACACCAAAACCAATGCAGTGCTGGCTGTTGGGGCCGCTGCCAAGGAGTGCATCGGACGAACGCCACAGCGCATCAGGGCTGTCCGCCCCATGAAGGATGGTGTCATCGCCGATTTTGACGTGACGCAGACCATGATCTCCTATTTTGTCCACAAGATCATCAGTGGACTGCGGCTGGTCAAACCCTCCATGGTCATATGTATCCCTACGGGCATTACTCAGGTTGAAAAGAAGGCCGTCATTGATGCGGCCCTGCTTGCCGGGGCCAGTCAGGTCTCGCTGGTAGAGGAGCCGATGGCAGCCGCCATTGGAGCCAGTTTGCCTATCCATGAACCTATGGGCAACCTTGTACTGGATATTGGCGGAGGTACCAGCGAAGTGGCTGTTATCACGCTGGGGGGTGTGGCTACGGCCCAGTCAGTGCGCGTGGCTGGCGATGCCATGAATATGGCCGTTGCCCGCTATATCCGTGATGTCTTCCGCATGGAAGTGGGAGAAAACACCGCCGAAAACGTCAAGATCCTGCTTGGGGCTGCCGTTCCTCAACCCAATGCCCCGGCCTTGGAGGTATCGGGTAAGGACTTGCTTGAGGGGCGTCCCCGTGTGGTGACCATTACCGAGGGCCATATCCGCGAGGCTCTGCGTGAGCCTGTTCAGGCCATTCTGAATACTCTACTGGCGGCCCTGGAAAGAACCCCCGCAGAACTGGCGGCAGATATTTACCGCAACGGTCTGCTGATGGCCGGAGGCGGTTCTCTGCTCAAGGGCTTGGATCAATATATTTCGCGTGAGACGCGGCTCAAGGTTTTTGTGGATGCTGAGCCACTCACTACCGTACTGCGCGGCACGGCCAGAGCCATGCTTGAGCGGGATACCTACCAGAGTGTTTTTATCAACTGAACCGGTCGGGATGCCATGAGCTTGCTGTCTTCCTCCTTGCTTGATTCCTGTCTGCATGCTGTGCGCCAGAGTGGCGAAATTATCCGGGAAAACTGGACGCGTCCGCATCAGGTCAGGCATAAGGGAAGCATTGACCTTGTGACGGAAACAGACCTCGCGGTGGAGGATTTTCTAAAAGATCGGCTTGCAGGCATTTTACCTGAAGCTGGATTCATGGCGGAGGAGAGTGCCGTACCTGACAAGGCCCCCGGACGGCTGTGCTGGATCATCGACCCCGTGGACGGCACTACCAACTTTGTTCACCGTATCCCGCAGGTGGGTACTTCTGTAGCTCTGTGGCATGAAGGACAGGTGGTGCTGGGCATTGTCAACATCCCCATGCTGGAGGAATGTCATTGGGCCGTGCGAGGTGGCGGGGCCTTTTGCAATGGCGAGACAGTGCGTGTTTCCGAGGTTGGCACACTGGACAGCACCCTGCTGGCCACGGGTTTTCCCTATGAGGCACCACGGCATCTGACGACCATCATGCGGCGGCTGGAGGCCGCGCTGCCAGTGACACAGGGTTTGCGGCGCATGGGGGCTGCCTCTGTCGATTTGGCCTATGTGGCCTGCGGGCGTTTGGACGCTTTTTATGAGGACTGGCTCAAACCGTGGGATCTGGCGGCGGGTTGGCTGCTGGTGGAGGAAGCTGGCGGCAGGGTCAGTAACTTCAGGGGAGAAAGACTGGGTTTTTATGAGCCGCTCCTTGCCAGTAACGGGGCTGTGCATGATGCCCTGCTGGAGCTTTTGCAGCGGGCTGACGGGCTGCCTGAGCTGCTGCCATGATGCTCTGGTGCTGTTCTTTACGATTATAACAGCCCTTCATGCAGGGCCTGGAGCAAAATGGGAGAAAACACCTCTGCCATTTGGCTTGTCAGCCCCTTGAGTTCATCATGGTCAAGCAGGAGGCAGCGGCTCGGATCTGATGCCAGTTGCCGTAAAAGAGTAGCGGGGATGCGGGCTTCATACATGGCGGTGAAGCTGCGCGCTGTACCGTTTTGCAGGTCATTTGTTTGTGGCTCGCAGGGGTTGGGCTTGCACAGGCCCAGTTTGTGCAGACTTCGTCCTTCCTGCTGCCAGTCCTGCCAAAGCAGCTGCCGGGCAAGCTCTTCATATCCCTGTCCGGCAGGAAGCAGGGCACGGGAGGAAAAATCCCACAGGCTGCCAGTGTGGCGAAAGAGGGCGCGACCATCCCTGTCACGTAGCAGGATTGCCACTGCCCGGCAGGTCAGGCCCTGCCTGAGGACGTTTTCCCTCTGCATAAGGCAGAAGGGAGTATTGTTGACGTCCACCACTTCAAGCAGGTTTGCGCTGTAGCGTACGCCTGGATAGAGGGTCATGTCCATGTCTGCTCCCCACAATGATCATACGCCATGCTTCCGGCGGCTGGGGCCGGCAGATGCCGACAGCATGTACCGATTGGAGGCGTGCTGTTTTTCCCTGCCGTGGTCTGCGGCGCAGTGCCGGGCAGCTTTTGCCCAGCAAGCCTTCATGGCCTTTGGCCTGCTGCGGGAGGAGGAACTTGTCGCCTACATCTCCTTCTATCATATCGGTGATGAGGTGGAAATCCTCAATCTGGCTGTTCTCCCGACAGAACGGCGCAGTGGGCATGGGCGTCGGATCTTGCAGCTGGTCTTGCAAGCTGCTGCCAAAATGGGTATCCAGAACGTCCTGCTTGAAGTGCGGACGGGCAACCTGCCCGCAGTGGCATTGTACGAAAGTTGCGGTTTCCGCCGTTTGGGTGTGAGGTCGCGCTATTACCCCGATACCAATGAAGATGCCCTTATCTATGGTTACAACATTCCGGCCTCCATCTGAAGGTCAAAGAGGACACATCATGCAAAAAATTATTGCCGCCAACTGGAAGATGTACAAAACACGCAAGGAAGCTGCCGACTGTGCCGCCGCCCTGGTGGCCGGCCTTGGTAATGTTCTGCCACAGAGGCGGCAGATCCTGGTTTTTGCCCCCTTCACCGCCATTGCAGAAACAAGCCGGGCCTTTGCCGGGGTTGCGGGGCTGGAGGTTGGGGCACAGAATTTCTATCCCGCGCGCGAAGGTGCCTTTACGGGAGAAATTTCTTCACAAATGCTGCATGATGTCGGGGCTGACTGGCTGCTGGTGGGGCACTCAGAGCGGCGGCATATCCTTCACGAAGATTTGGGGATTGTGGCTGACAAGTGTGCCTTTGCCCTTGCCGAGGGCTTCAAGCTTATGCTGTGTGTTGGCGAAACCCTTGCCGAGCGTGAGGCCGGGGAGTTGGGGAGTGTCCTTGAGCGACAGCTTTCCAGCGCATTGGCTGCCCTGTCGGAAGAACAGCGGCGCACGCTGCCTGGGCGTTTTGCCGTAGCGTATGAGCCTGTTTGGGCCATTGGTACGGGTAAGGTGGCTGGCCCGGCGGAAGTGCTGGATGCCCACGCCCGTGTGCGTAGCCAACTTGAGGGCTTGCTGGGTGCGGACGCTGCCCATATCCCCCTGCTGTACGGTGGCAGTGTCAAGCCAGAGAACGCCGCCACACTCATCGGACTTGACAATGTGGATGGCCTTTTGGTAGGAGGAGCCTCTTTAGAGGCGCAAAGCTTTTTGCAGATCATCAGTGCCGGAGCCTGATGGCTGTATGCGCAGACGAGGAGGAATTTTGTGCAGACTCTTATCCTAACATTGCATATCATTGTCTGCGTTCTGCTTGTCATTCTGGTATTGCTGCAGGCTGGCAAGGAAGGCATGGGCGTAATATTTGGTGGTGGCAACAGCTCGGTATTTGGCAGCAGCGGCGCAGGGGGCATCCTTGCCAAGCTGACAGCCCTGATGGCCCTGATTTTTGTCATCACCTCCCTGAGTTATACCTATGTGAGCAGTACCCGCCCGGAAGGCGAATCCGTCATCCTTACCACCATTGAAGATACTCCCACGGCAGCCCCGGCTCCCCCAGCTCCGGCAGCACCTGCTGCCCCCAAGGCGGAGTAGTAAGCAAAAAATTGACATCCCAGGAGCCGCAGCTTGCTGCGGCTCTTTTCATGGCAGAGAGGCCCGTATGAGTGACGATACGAACTTTGGTGAAAATCCTTTTCGCGCACTTGCAGGAAAGCAATTCCCTTCAGGTCGTAAGCAGGGAGGGAGTGTCGTCACGCGCAAGGCTGCAAAAAAGTCGGTAAAAACCGAGCCAACAACGTCCCCATCTCCCCTTGCAGACGAGGATACGGCCCTGTTTTACGAGGCCATGAGCAGGGTTGAAACTGTTCGACACAGTGACAGTAAGGGGAATGGCTTTGCTTTACAGGAACATTGCTCTTTGCCCGATAGTCTGAAACTGGCAAAAAAAAGCAAAGCCAAAGTCAAGCGGGAGACGGCAGAAAAAATGCCAGCGCAGACCGCGAGCGGCAAAGCTGCGCTGGCACAATGTCCGCCATCGAATAGGCCTGATGTCAGGCATGCTGATCTTGTCGATCAGACCGGGCAAGGTGACGACAGTGCGATGTTCTTACGGGCAATGGGGCAGGTTGACCCATTGCAGAAGGGGGGGAGAGATGTCGCCCCTGCTCCCGTCAGTCGGCAGGCCCCGGCCACCAGCAGTGATGATTTGCAGACCCTTTTGGAAAGCAATCTGGAGTTTGCTCTTTCTTTTACCGATGAGTATCTGGAAGGGCATGTGGTTGGGCTTGATCAGATGACCATGAACAAGCTTCGTGCAGGTGCTCTCAGTCCAGAGGCCCATCTTGACCTGCACGGGCTGAATGCAGTGCAGGCATTTGAAGCCCTGCGCGGCTTCATGCGTGGCGCATGGTACAAGGGCTTGCGGACGGTACTGATCGTACCTGGTCGGGGGCGTAATTCGCCCGATGGTATGGGCATACTGCGTGGTAAGTTGCAGGCATGGTTGACGCAGGAGCCATTCAAGCGGGTGGTATTGGCATTTTGCACTGCTCAGCCGCACGATGGCGGCCCGGGCAGCGTCTATGTGCTCTTGCGTAAGTACCGCAAGAAAGGCCGCATTTACTGGGAACGTATGCCCGCAGATGCAGACTTGTACGAGCAGGGTAAGTAACGGCAAGTCTGCTGTATGGCAGTGGTGTATCAGGCCGTACCAAAAATTTCGTAAAAGGCCTTTTCTCCTTGCCTGTTGCCGATAAGCATGATTTCTTCCCCTTCGGCAAAAACATGCTGCGGGTCGGGGTTGATATGCAGCTCCATACCAGTGTCGTAAAGGGCAACCACGCTGCAATGGGTTTTGCTGCGGATGCCGCACCCCATCAGTTTCTTTCCCGCAAGGCTCTTGCCCACAGGGCAGCGGAAGAGGGTCAACCCTTCGTTGACCATGGTCACCTTGCCTGGTTCCAGCAGGTTGATGATACAGTTGGTGACCAGGGAAGCCTGAGAAAGTACGAGATCAGCCCCGGCCGCGTGGAGGATACCCACATTGCGGTCAAAGGTGGCGCGGCTGATGATCTGGATATCCTTCCGCAGACGGCGACAGTAGAGCGTCAGGTAAATGTTGGTATCGTCATCATGGGTGGTGATGAGAACGGTTGGCGCAGTGCGGATACCGGCCTCGTCCAGCACGGCCAAATCCGCAGCATCGCCTACTACCAGGTGTTCCTGCCGTACCTTGATGTCGCTTTTCTTATCCACGATGCGGTAGCTCCGGCGCATGGCCTGTAGCTGACGTGCCGCAGCGCAGCCCACGCGTCCCCCGCCAAGAATGACTACCGGGCCGTCCTCCTGCCGAGCTTCGGTGCCGGAAGGGTCAAGAAAGAGGTTTACGGCGTCAATCTGACGGCTGTGGCCAGCAATGACCATGACCATGCTTTCGGTAAAAACCGTGTCAGGGCCGGGCAGCACCAGCTTGCCTCGTTCCCACAATCCTACGACGTTGACGCCGGTGGCATTGCGCAGACCGGCCTCTCGCAAGGATTTTCCGGGGAGTGGGGTATGCTTCAGCGGGGCTTCGGCCACTACCAGTTCATTGAAACGGGTGATGACACTGGCGCGGGCCTTGGCGTTGAAAACACGCCGTGCCACAGCTTCTCCCAGTAGTTTGCGAAACTGGAAGACCTGTCTGCATCCTGCCAGATTCAGGATGTCCACAGCATCATCACTTTGTGCCGAAGCCACAATACGCACTGTTTGATCCACTTCTCTGGCAGTAAAAACAATGTTGGTATTTCGTACATCAGAGTCAAGTGCTACCAGCATGGCCGCCTGTGGCAGACGTAGATTTGTATAAACGCTGCTGGCATCATGCTCACCCAGAATGGCCTCATAGCCCTGATCGATCAGCGAGAGCGTTGTCTGGTTATCGTGACAGAGATAGACACAACGCCGTCCATAGTTTTTCAGCTCCTCCATCAGGTTGTAAGCCAGCGTGCCACCCCCCACAAGGATAATATGCCCGCTGGTGTCAGCGGGCAGACTGCGGGGTGTCTGTCCTTTTTTTTGCGCCTCTATCCAGGGGGCATAAAAAAATTGGATAAAGGTAAAGGGAAGCATGATGAGCAGGAGCAGCACACCAGAAAGCAGAACTACAATGGAAAAACCTCGTCCCAGATCGGAAACAAAGGTGATGTCCCCAAAGCCCAGGGTGGTCATGACGGTCAGTGTCCAGTAAAGACCGGTCAGCCATGAAAAGTCTCGCCCCTCATACAGCATGATGGAGTGGAAAAGAACCGTAAAGATGGTGACCAGAGCCACGAGCATGATGATAAAACGCAACAGGAATGCCATGTTGCGCCTCATGCTGCGAAGTTGGACAAAATTGCTGATTTCGCTGGAAAAGAATTTCATGTGACCAGTATAGGCTTGGGAGGCCCTGCTGGTCAAATGAGCAAGAGGTGCTCCCCAGGGCAATCGCATGAAGGAGGAGGCATTAAAGGTTTAGATATGTTCTAGTGTCTAGTTGCAAAAATAAGGATATAAATATATACTACTCCAAAAATTGGAGCAGTTATGGCAAGGAGAGCACAAGAAGTTACTTGTTCCGCAGAGGAAGAACGTATTTTACGTAATATCGCGAGTAGCCGTACAGC
>JAFQED010000034.1 GCA_017415765.1 Desulfovibrio sp.
ATCGGAATAGATGCGCCGTCACGGCCCTTGCAGCCGCGACACTACTTTGCGGGTGTCGCTCGCAAGGGCCGCGCCGGCAGGTCGTACCCAGATCGACCTACTGAGCTGCTCCCAAATGTGCGAAAAATTCTGGACACTATCAAACATCTTATACTTGGAAATGGACAAACTTTCGCTATAACTAGTAGCAACGACAACTACTCAATAAACCAGTATTCTGTATATGACAATGCAGAATTTCAGGGCACGTTTAATGCTACAGGCAAGACAATCAATTTTCACCTGCCTTCATCTGTAGATAATGATTACAAGATGTTAACAGTTACTGGAAATGCTGATATTACAAACAGTAAAGTCACTATGGCTTTCCAAGGTAGCCCAATAGCTCTTGATACTGGTGACAAAGTTATCCTGATTGAAGTGACCACTGGGGCTTTGTCTGGACAGCAATCAAATCGTACGGCCTCGGCAGTCCCGCAAGGTGCCAGCCTTATATACAATTTCACGTTAGAAGCAAGCGGTAAGCAGCTGATAGCAACTCTGGCCAGTACGGGAGCTGCACCTGTAAAGGTCAATCCCAAAACCAAGGCATTCAGTCAGGAGCGTCTGGCACAACTGGCTTTCATTACCCAGGGAGCAGACCTCGTAAACCAGGGTGTCATGAACGCCATGCTTGGGCTTTCGCCGGACTTCGCGTATGACGTTGTCCCCTTTTTCATTGGGCAGGGGGGCAAAAGCCGCTATGAAACAGGTTCGCACATAGATGTTGACGGCATGGCCCTCACCACCGGTCTTGCCTGGCGGGGCCAGACCACCTATGGCTTCCCGATATTGGCCGCATTTTTTGAAGCTGGCTGGGGCAACTTCAAGACATCTCTTGACTCGTCCCACGAAGATGCCAGTGGCAAGGGAGATCTCTCCTACTATGGTGCTGGCCTTCTGGGGCATATGGACTTCAACCCTCTTGGACCTGGCAGCTTTTATGCAGAAGGCTCCGTCCGTACCGGTTACAGCTACGGGGACTTCCATACCCGAAACATCCGGGATGGATTTGGCAGAACCGCAGACTTCGAGTCCTCGGCCCCCTACTATGGTCTGCATGTCGGACTTGGCTACAGGCTGAAGTTCAATGAGCTTCTGGGCATGGAGCTGTACAGCAAGTATTTTTGGACACATCTTGCAGCTGATGAGGTAAATATCCTTGGGGATCCTTTTGAATTTGACGCTCTTGACTCACAGCGTTGGCGCAATGGCCTGAGGTTGAGCTTCTACATCCCCACCCAGAACTATATGCTGCAACCCTTTGTCGGTGTGGCCTATGAACATGAGTTTGCCGGTACTGCCAGTGGCTCCGTACACGGTTACACCATGGAAGAACCCAGCATCAAAGGCGGCAGTGGCATTGGAGAAATCGGCCTGAGCCTCTACCCAACAGACCATGCCGGGCTATCCCTGGACGTGGCTGTTTCCGGCTATACAGGTCGGCGTGAAGGGGTGTCTGGCGATATTCGGCTGAAGTGGGAATTTTAGAGCGAAATGCCATTGAAAATGGCAGTCGCTGCTTTAGCCGTTGCGACGCAGGAAGCTATGGATAAAGACAGCATGAGTAACGATACAGCCTCATTTTTGCAGTCGCTGTCGCTATCCGTAAGGCTCGCAAGCTCGCCAACGGCTACCGCCTGGCGGACGCGCTTATCCAGCTTCGCTGGGAGAGCGGACGCCCGCGCCGTAAGCAAGCGGGACTTGTCCAGCCCGCTGGGAAACCGCGCTTTTCCCGCGTTTGTCCCGCTCTGCGGGGAAGCGTAGGCAGCGTATGGATTGCCCCAGCCGCTGTGACGAAGGAAGCTGCGGATGGGGACAGCATAGATGAAACACAGAGTGTTTCAATCAGAATATGCTCTAAATCTGCCCCTGTGTCATTACAAGACCACAAAAAAACGCCGGAATGCAGAATGATCCGGCGTTTTTTTGTGTTTGTCCATCAAACTCACTGATTCCAGATCAGATGCAGGATCTCGTAGGCGATAAAGCCAATCGATCCCGCAGCGGGCAGGGTCAGGATCCAGGCAATGACCAGATTGCCCGCCACCCCCCAGCGCACGGCCGACAGCCGTTTGCTGGAACCAACCCCAAAAATGCAGGCCGAAATGGTGTGCGTGGTGCTGATGGGCGCACCCAGCATGGAGGCTCCGGTAATGACCAGAGAAGCCGAGGTTTCGGCAGCAAAGCCATGTACCGGCTCCAGCTTGAAGATGCGGTGTCCCATGGTCTTGACGATCTTCCAGCCGCCCACGGCCGTGCCCAGTGCCATCGCCCCAGCGCACACCAGCTTGACCCAGAGGGGTACTTCTACCGTATCTATCTCACCAAAAATAAGCAGGGCCAGCGTGATGATCCCCATGGTTTTCTGGGCATCGTTCAGCCCGTGGCTGGTGGCCATAAAGCCGGCCGAGACGAGCTGCAACTGCCGAAACGCCTTGTTGACCTTATGTCGGTGTACTTTGTGGAACAGCCAGTAGATGAGCCACATCAGCAAAAAACCTGCTGCAAAACCCGCCAGGGGAGAACCCACCAGGGGCAGCAGAACCTTATGCAAGATCCCCTCAAAATTGAGCGCACTCAAGCCCGCATGCCCTAGGGCTGCGCCAATAAGGCCACCGATAAGCGCGTGTGAGGAAGAGGAGGGGATGCCGTAGTACCATGTGATGCAGTTCCAGGCGATGGCTCCCACAAGGGCGGCCAACACCAGCACATGGCTGCCCTCCACCACTTCTGTCATCACGATACCGCTGCCCAGGGTTTTGGCAACCTCGGTGCCAAGCAGGGCACCCCCCAGGTTGAGCAGGGCTGCCATACCCACGGCAAAGCGCGGCGTTACCACCTTGGTGGAGACGACCGTGGCAATGGCATTGGCACAGTCGTGCGCACCGTTGGTAAAGTCAAAGATCAGGGCCACCACAATGATGACCACCAGAAGCAACGGTACCTCAAACATTTTTCAGAACCGCTTCTTCAATGGTTTCGGCAAGATGGATGATCTGATCCACCAGAACGCCCATGCGTTCATAGATCTGCGACCACTTGATGACCAGCATCAAGACCTCGGGAGATAATTCCTGCTGGGTATCCATGACCTCGGCCAGCCCCACGGCCAGCAGCATATCGCACTCGCCGCGCAGACTGCGGAAGGCGCGGGTCTTGTGGCAGTCCTCCCGTCTGGACAGGCCTTCCAGCATGATATGGGTCAGGCCAACCATGCTTTCAACGGTACGGGCCAACTGCAGGGCCGGAAAACGCGTGCGTGAAAATTCAAAGATATGCAGCCGGGTACTCAGGGTCTGGAGGCAGTCCATGGCCTCTTCCTGCTCCAGGTTGATCCGCAGGATGTCCTCACGGTCAATGGGAGTGATGAAGGTTTGCGACAGATCACGGATAATGCGATTGTGCAGGTGGTCTGCCCTGTCTTCGATAAGGGCTATTTCCTTGTGTACTTCATCCTTGCAGCTTTGGTCTTCCAGCATCTGGATCAGCAGACTGACCATCTGGCGCATCAGATCGTTCTGCTCTTGCAGCATCTCGAAAAAGGGTGCCGACTTGGGCAGTAAAGCGGCAAACATGCGTTCTCCCGGTAAGAGTGATTATCCAGGGCCAACGGGCCACACCACAAAGCTATTTTCGTTGCAAGTATATCCCAACAAACTCAGATTTCAAACAATTTTTTCAGGGCAGCATGAGCCTCCGGCGGTAGTGACCACGCGGGCAGAACCGCGCAGGACGCCCCTGGGAAGCGCAGCAGCCCGTGATGGAGAAAAAATTTTGTTGTATCAGGCTCTGAGGCAGGGCATCCATAGAGGGCATCCCCCCAGAGAGGCAAGCCCAGTGATGCGGCATGGGCGCGGATCTGGTGTCTGGCTCCACGCCGGATGCGACAGGCCGCCAGCGTCATGGAACTTGCCCCTGTGGCTTCTCCTGCATCTGGTGAGACCTTGCCCCAGCCAAGGGCGGCCAGTACAGCGGCGGCATCCGCGCCCTGCCAGCAGTTCAAGGGCCAAAACTCTGTCCAGCGGCTGGGGTCGCCCTGTTCTGGCAGCAGACGGCTTTTGCGTCGCCGGGCCGTATCCAGCCCAAAACGGACACAACGTGGCCCATCCAGCACACCACAGAGCAGGGCCACATAGAGCTTTTCTGCCTGGCCTGTGCGTTCCATATCCCGAAATCCCTGCGCAGCCCTGCCGGTGAGAGCCGCGCAGACAATGCCGGAAGTCCCCCGATCCAGCCGCTGGAGCAAAACAGCTCCACCACGGTCAGGCTCCATTGGCTCATGTGTGCGTCCTGACGCAGCGTTATCCATGGCTTGAGGGGAAGATTCGGCTAACAGGCCGGGCAGACAGGCTTCCAGACTGGGGGCAGTGCTGCCAGCCAGTGCGACACTGTGCATCCCGGCTGGTTTGAAAAAAAAGGCATAGTCCCCCTGACGGGCAAGAAGACGTGCGCCAGCCGTCAGCCCTGCCGGGCTTGACTCTGCAGGCAGGGTGTCAGCCAGTTCCAGCCTGTCCCCCTCCCGTACCCGACAGGCAGCCAGAGCGGGTCGCCCGTTCAGCAATACCCGCCCGTTTTCCAGCAAGCGGCGGCGGCCACGCAAGCCCAGCCCAGGCAGCAGACTCGTCAGGGCCTGATCCAGCCGCTGCCCGGCCTGCCCTGCCTGTACGTACCACAGTCTCACGGCTGCCCCTCGCCGCGTGCTGCCAATTCCAGCAGAACCCGCACGGTCTGTTCCGGCAGATGCCGCTGGGCATCCGCCGGGCTGACCATTTCGCGGCAGAGCAGGCCCACACCCATACGGGCCAGTGCTTCACGCAATGCTGCCCCTGTGCCCCCCGGATAAACACCATTGCGCTCGTCCAGCACGACCCAGTGCAAAAGGGCTTCGGTGGGCGTATGGGGGGCATCCTCCCGCAGTTGGCGCAGCAGCATATCTACCTGCCCGACCAGACTCAGGCCGCACAGTTCCGGGTCTCGCCCGGAGTTGGGGATAAATACCTTGGGGCAGGGGGCAGCGGCTATGGCCCGCCCCACGCCCTGCGGCAAAAGGTTGGCCAGGACGCTGGTATAAAAGCTGCCCATAGGGTAGCAAATAAGGGCAGGTGCGCGCAGCCAGGCTGCGGCCTCTGCTGCCAGCGGGGGACGGCAGGGGGTTTGCGGGGCGACATGCTGGCCGGGACGTTCCGGCTCGTGCACGGTGAGGAAGAGACGCCGCACCGGCTGTGTCAGATCCTTGAAACGATGCTGTCCCACCAGCACACTGCCGTCAGCCAGCTCTGCGGCCAGATGCAGACTTTCTGTCACGCTGGGGCAGACGACGCCGCGCACCTGCAAAAGCTGTCCCAGCATAGCAAGGATGGGGCCAAAGTCTCGCCTGTGTTCCAGATAGCCGCCCGCCAGTATCAGATTGCCCAGACTTGCCCTGTGCGGTGTAAAATCCTGTGGCATTCGGCAAAGAAAGAACGTCAGGTGGCGGCGCAAGGCTTCGGCATAGTTGGGGGGCATATCCCGCCATACGGCATGGTCTGCCTGCCCCATGCGCCGCAGCTCTTGCCGCAGGGACTCGCCATCTCCCGTATCGGGCAGACGGGCCTCGCAAAATGCCAAAACCTGCGGCGGCACGGCGGATGTATCAGCCAGGGCCAGGAGCCTGTTACGCATGTCCCCCACAGCGGGCATGGCAAAGGCCCGACGCAGGGCAGCGGTACTGCCGCCGGAATCAAAGGGAGTAACGATATGGATGGAATTGCGGGTATGCTGGCTGAGAGTGCGGCTCAGGTCACGCAGGGCCGTGCCGCCCGTAAAGAATACCAAACGCGGGCCACGGGCTGCATCGGTACACTTCATGCGCCGCTCTGCGGGATGGTTGCAGAAATAGGGGCAGCGATAAGGCCTAGCTCGCGCATCCGCAAGAAGATGCGCCGACTGATCCAGGCATCGGTGGCAGCATAGTCGATCTGCTTCTGGCTCAACTCCATCAGGCTCCAGTTGGAACACTGCGATCCCTTGGAGATACGCAGCCCAAAGAGATTGGCCGCCAGTGTACGCAGCCCCTGCGTGGAAAGCCTGTGCGCCCTGGCAACGCTGCCCAGATCCACCAGCCCGGCAGGTGCAAAGGGGTGAAGGCGGGTTAGCTCGCGCATATCGTCACGGATACCCACACCGGCTTTGAGGATGCGCTCATCGGCCAGCACAGAGCAAAGGGACTCCTCAAGCGGCAACCAGGCCAGTTGCACCAGATATACCATGGTTTCGGTGGCAATCTGTACCAGCGAAGGGTCGTTGACCTTGCCCTTGCGGAAGGTGGGGCGGGTTTCGGTGTCAAAGCCGAGCACTTCCTGCCTGCGGATGTCGGTCAAGGCCTCTGCCAGCTCCTGCGCAGTGCGGACAAGCCGTACCGGCCCCTCGTAATGACAGAGGGGCATGGCGTTGATTTCTTCCGCGCTCATGCGGCGCAACAGCTTGGCGTCCATGTGTTATAAACCTACTTGCCGATGCAGAATTGGGCAAAGACACGTTCCAGCACTTCGGCAGGGCTGTCAAGTCCTGTCACTTCGCCCAGACGGGCTGCGGCCATATCCAGCCTGACGGTACAGCAGTCATACGGCTGCCCGGTGCGGATGTCCTCCTGCAGTGCCGTCAGCTCTTCCAACGCGCCTTCCAGTGCCAGAGCCTGCCGGGCATTGGGGGCCAGTCCGTCTGCCGGTGGATTGCCACCCGCCGCCAGGACACGCTCCCGCACCAGACGGGCCAGGGCATCCACATTCTCGCCGCTATGGGCACTCACGGCAACGCAGGGCCGTCCCGCAGCCCAGCGCGGCGGGCTGGAGAGGTCAGACAGGGCCGGAGCAATATCACTCTTGTTCAGTACCACCACCAGCGGCGTGTCTCCGGCTGTGGCAAGGACTTCGGCAGCAGCAGCTTCGGGGCAGACTTCTGCTGCCAGGCCCTCCGCCCCAAGGGCGGCCCCGTCCAGCACCAGCAGGATGGCCTCGGCCTCAGCCAGTTTCTGGCGGCTGCGTTCCATGCCCAGCAGCTCCACAGCGTCCGGCCCAGAGGCAAGCTCATTCCCGTGCTGCGGATTCTCTCGCAAGCCTGCCGTATCCACAAGGCGCACGGGCAGACCTTCCAGATTGCACGGCTCTTCCAAAAAATCCCGTGTGGTACCGGGGATGGCTGTCACCAGGGCGCGCTGATGCCCCAAAAGGGCATTGAGCAAACTGGATTTGCCAGCGTTGACCGCACCTGCCAGCACGATCCGTGCCCCGCACTGCATGACATGCGCCCGCTGCTTGCCACGCAAAAGCTGGCGTACTGATTCGGCCAGTCGAAAAACCGCCTGATCCAATGCTTGTGGAGAAAGGCCGTCCACTTCCTCATCGGGAAAGTCCACAGCCAGCGACATTTGCACCCGCAGGGCTTCCACGGCTTCGCGCAGGGCACGGACACGCCGCCCCAGCAAACCATCCAAACGGTTGAGGCTGTAATTCAGGGCTTCACGCGAGGGGGCAGCGATGAGTTCTGCCACGGCCTCGGCCTGGCTCAGATCAAGCCGCCCGTTGCAAAATGCCCGGCGGGAAAAATCCCCCCGGCCAGCCTGTGCTGCCCCCAGTCGGATCAAGGTCTCCAGCAGGGCCTGTACGATGAATGGCCCACCATGACAGTGGATCTCTGCCATATCCTCGCCGGTAAAGGTTCGCGGCCCGGGCATGAACACGGCAAGCACATCGTCCAGCAGCTCGCCGTTCTCATCCAGAACGCGCCCTCGGTGCAGACACCACGGCCTGAAATTCTCAAAAGAGGGAGAAAGCGGCAGAAAAACCCGCGAGAGAAGAGCCTTGGCCTGTGGCCCGGAAAGCCGGACGATGGCGATGCCCCCGGCCCCCGGCGGCGTTGCAATGGCGGCGATGGTAGAGACTGCCCCGCCGCCCGCTACCGCACCTGTGTTCATCTGCTCAGGCCCGTTCTGCCCGGCGACGGGAGATGACCACCCGCTTCAACGGGCCATCACCGTTGCTGCGCGTCTGCACATCCGGCATTTCCTGCAGGCAGACATGGACGATACGCCGATGGTAGGAGGACAGTGGCCGCGTGGAACAGGAGCGACCACTCTGACGCACCCGCTCTGCCAGGGCCAGGGCCATCTCCCGCAACTTGTCGTCCTGACGGCGGCGGTATTCGCCGGCATCAAGCTGGATGCGCACCGCAGCCCCCATCCCCCGCGAGACAAGGCGCGAGGCCAGATAACGCAAGGCAGCCAGTGTCTGCCCTTCCCGTCCGATGAGCAGGCCGGAATCTTCCGCACAATCCAGCTGTACCTGCACCCGGCCATTGCCCACGCTGATCTCAAGGCTGATGTCCTCGCCTACGATGGGGCGCACCAGTTGGCGTACCACGTCTTCGGTCAGAGCCTTGAGACGTGTCACATCCAGCTCTTCCAGCGGGGTTTGCGGCAGCCCTTCGGCAGCCACGTCCAGTTCTTCAGCAAGGCCGGTACTCATTGGCTGGGCAGCGGCATCCTGCACGGCAACGGGGGATGCGTTGTCCGCGTCGGCTACCTGCTGTGCTTCAGTTTGCACAGGTGCAGGAGATGTGGTGATCACAGCCTCATCCTCTGCCGTACATTCCCTCACGGGATCCGCAGCAGCCCCCTCCACCGCAGCTTCCACGGGCCGCTTTTGCGGGCGGGGTTTGCGCGTCCGCTCCCGTGCCGGGGCAGGGGCCTCGGTACGGCTGCCATCCTGGTCAGGCGTGCGTGTACGGTTTCGGCCCAGGATGCTCTCTACGGTTTCGCGCAATTGGGCGCGGCGGGCGCGCACCTTGGCCTTGCGCGCCCCCACTATCCCAAAAATGCCCGTTTTGGCGTCCTGTACTATCTCCACCTCAAGTTTTTCCCGTTCGGTGTTGAAGTAGGTACAGGCCTCGTCAATGGCAGCGTCCAAATCCCTGCCCTGGAACTCCTTGAAACTGTCCATCTGCATTACTCCGGGAATCCCTAGGCCGCGTCACGCAGGGTCTTGGTTTTCCGCATCATCAGCCATTGTTGCAGGATGGACAGGATGTTGTTGACCAACCAGTACAGCACGAGGCCTGAGGGGAAACCCAGGAAGAGCACCGTAAAGACAATGGGCAGGGCCATCATGATCTTCTGTTGTGTGGGGTCAGCCGCCGGCGGACTCATCTTCTGTTGCAGGAACATGGTCACCCCCATGATGATGGGCGTGATGTAGAGCGGATCCTTGGCAGAAAGGTCGGTCAGCCAGGCAATGTCGGTAAAGGGCAGATGCGTCAGGAAGGGCGCGTGCCGCAGCTCAATGGCCGTCAGCAGTGCCTGATACAGACCAAAGAAGACTGGCAGCTGGATCAGGATGGGAACGCAACCACTGGCAGGATTGACGCCATAGGCCTTGTACAGGGCCATGACTTCCTTGTTCATGCGTTCCTTGTCGTCCTTGTACTTTTCCCGCAGGGTCTGCATCATGGGCTGGAGCTTCTTCATCTTTTCCATGGAGGCATAGCTCTTGGCCGTCAGCGGCCAGAACACAGCCTTGATGAGAATGGTCAGCAGGATGATGGCCACGCCCCAGTTGTGGACGTAGGCATAGAAGAAGCTCAGCAGCCAGATCAGAGCCTTGGCAATGACACTGAACATGCCAAGGTCGATACTCTTGGCAAGCTCATCGGAAACGCCCAGCAACAGATTGCGCTCCTTGGGGCCGATCCAGTAGGAGACGGAAAGCTCCCGACTTTCACCGGGGTTAAGAAAGATTTCCGGCTCTTCCACGGCGGCACGGTAAACGCTGCGCTGCACCAGGCCCTTGAGGCTGACGCCGTTGGGGTCACCGGGCAGGATGGCCGCCATGAAATATGTGCTCATGGCACCGGCCCAGTAAATCTTGCCACTGGCCTGTACCCCGGTCTCGCGCAGGGTGCTTTCAGAGGATTCCTCGTCCAGGCTACCGTCCAGATCCCAGGCGATACGCATGGCATCGTACTGACTGCCAGAGGCATTGCTGGCATCTGCGGCTACGGTGTAACGCACCCGGGCACTGCGGGCCTGTTCTCCCGTGTTGGCGAGACGCAGTTTTTCCTTAATAAGATAGGTATCTGCGCTGAAGGTCAGCTCACGTTCCACACGCAGGTTATCCACAATACCAGCAAGACGCACCACGGTCTGCTGGCCGGTTTGCAGCTCCTGCGCTGTGGAAGGGCTTTCCAGCGACCAAAGCCCGGTACTCCACGAAGGCTGCCCGTTGATGACCAGCCCCAACGGGGCCACGGCAGCGGTATATTCGTCAACCATATTGACCAGCGGGGAATCCTGCGAAAGCTCGGTATGGAACTGCTTGAGCCGGAAGGAACGCAGCGGGCCACCGCCGGTATAGAGTACCGCCTCGTACAGGGGAGAATCAATGTGCAGATCACGCCCTTCAGCCGGGGTAAAGGCAGGCAGTGCAGCAGCCTTGGCGGCTTCGGCCTGGCGGGCTTCAGCCTTGGCCGCATCCTGTTGGGCCTGCTGTTGGGCAGCTTCCTGCTGCCGGGCCACCTCGGCCGGATCAGGGATCTGCACCCAACCCATGTACTGGGCCAACGGCCCCCAGCCAATAAGGATTATCAAACACAAGACGATGGCAAGGATAAGGTTTCTCTTGTCTTCCATATGCCCCTTCACTCCTGAGACAAAGGCGGCTTGTGGCCGCGCCCTGATGGTGGAACAGGATCATACCCCCAGCCGCCCCACGGATGGCAGCGGCATAACCGGCGCAAGGCCAGCCAGCCGCCACGCAAAATGCCGTGACGCATGACAGCCTCGACAGCATAGGCGGAACAGGTAGGATAAAAACGGCAGGCGGGCGGCAGCACCGGCGAGATAAAGCGTTGATACACGCGTATGGGCATGACACACAGGCTGCGCAGAAACAATGACATCCCCTCTGCCTTGGATACGAACTCCGTCAACAGCTTAAAACATTTTTGATTGAAACACTCTGTGTTTCAATCGTGACGCTGCCTACGCTTCGCGGGAAAAGCGCGGTTTCCCAGCAGTGCTGGACAAGTCCCGCTTGCTTACGGCGCGGGCGTCCGCTCTCCCAGCGAAGCTGGACAAGCGCGTCCGCCAGAGCGACTGCCATTTTCAATGGCATTTCGCTCTATACTGCCGACATGTTATTCCGACACCCCAGGCACAAAGCGTTTATGCCCCTGCGTCAAGGGGGCGTTCTCCGCTGCCCGTTACAGAAAAACGCCGGGCCAGACGCCCCACAACGGGCATCAGCTCGGCCTCCAGACGGGCGTAATCCAGTTGGCGATCTCCGGCCTGCCGCTTGGCTACAGCCACCACATCTGCCCCCTGGGGCAAACAGGCAGCGTGCAGACGAAAAAATTCCCGCAGCAAACGCTTGATGCGATTGCGTACGACAGCATTACCTACCTTGCGGGAAACCGCTATCCCTGTGCGGCTGTACCCCTCAACGCCCCCCGGAAGCACGAACAGGATAAAATGTTCCGTATGACAACGCTTACCGCCTTCGTAGCAGGCCGTGAATTCAGACCTGCAACGGAGGCGATGACTGCGGGGGTATGTCTGCGGCAGCACAAAAGCCCCGGCCTGATCCGGCAGCAAGCCCTCAGGCACTCAGACGCTTGCGCCCCTTGGCACGACGGCGGCGCAGCACGGCACGACCACCGGGGGTGGCCATGCGGGCGCGGAAACCGTGGGTACGGGCTCTTCTGATCTTGCTCGGCTGGTATGTTCTCTTCATGACATTGCTCCATATGCGATAATAAAAACCCGCCCCCTCCCTGCGCGTATGCACGCAGGGCGTACGAACAGACGGGCAAAAAACCAAGACCACACACCATACACGCCAAGACACCCTGCGTCAAGCCGGGCTGAACTGCCGTTATGTTTACTGCAAGGGGCTTGGCGTCTTGGGTATTGCCGGAGGTCGAGGCACTGGTACGGCTGGTACCGCTGCCGCCGCTGGCGGCACAGGCGGGATCGCGGATACGGCCGGGGCCGGCAACGGGGGCACGGCTGCAGCCTGTTGCTGCACAGACGGCTTGGCAGGTGCGGCTTGCGCCCCCTCAGTCTGTCCCCCCACAGACCGGCCAGTAACAGACGGGGAGGGCGACTTGCCCCCCGTGGCGCACACACATTTATTGGCAACGCAAGGGCAGACTGCCTTGCACGCGCACGCCTTGGAGGCTGTGGCTGTGCTTCCGCTCCTGGCCCGACGCGGGCCACGCGCGCGCGGTTTCTGTTCCGGGAAAAGCGGCGACACCAGGGCAGGATCCCTGAAGCTGCCCACGCCCATATTGATTTGGGTCGGATGTGGAACGCCATTCCAGTACATACGGGCTGCCGGACTGTGCAGCCAGACCTGTGTCAGATTGATGCTGCTGGAAGGCAGATACAGTTCGGGCTGGGGTACAACCGGGACCTGCGGCGGTACGACTGCGGGTATACTGACCGTGGGTGTATGCACGGTGGGAGGTTGCGGCGCACCGGATATGGCGGCAGCCTGTGCGGCCTGTACCGTACCGCAGCCCAGAATAACCAACACTACAAGGATGACGCTGCGCATGACACTCTACCTCTGTCGTTACAAAATCGGCCTGTTGACAAAAAACTTTAGGTTTGTGGCGTCCCGCCGTGTCCCCTGCTGCGGCATCCCCCCTTCTGTTCTCGCCTCACACGCCTTGTATTTTTTTGGCCCATTCCTTGCATGTTTCAGGCTACACAAATGGCCTGACCGTGTGCGGCTCTTGCCCGGCAAAGGAGTTTTTTCATGCAGGACGCGCTTTTCAGCGGACTTTTTGGGGCTTTGACCACCGAACACCGCATGAATTTTATCGCCAATAATTTGGCGAACGTAAATACCAGCGGCTACAAGCGGGAGACCCTGGCTTTCAAGGACACCATGGCGCATTACGCTCATGATGAGATCCGCGAACCGCTGATGAACCTGCGTTCCAAACCGCTCTTTCCTGAGCCTAAGAACATGGCTCGGCCACGTATTGCGGTCTCCCGCATCGACTATGCACAAGGGGCCATGAAGGCGACAGGAGACCCTTTGGATGTAGCCATCAATGGAGAAAATGCCTTTTTCCGCGTGGGTACACCCAATGGAGATTTTTTGACGCGCAACGGGCATTTTGTTCTCTCGTCCGAGGGTGTCGTCATGACGGCGCAGGGTTTTCCCTTGCAGGGAACAGGGGGGGATATCGTCATCCCGCCTGGCACACGGGATGTGGTCATCGGCGCAGACGGTCAGGTCTGGGCCAACGGCGTTGTGGTGAACCAGATTGCCCTGGTCAATGTGGACAACCCGCAAAATCTTGAAAAAATGGGGCAGAACCTCTATCGCCCCCGCCAGAATGTAGAAGTAGAAGAAGGTGATGCCTACCTTGCCGGGGCGCGTCTGGAACAGGGTTTTCTGGAAGCGGCCAACGTGGAGGTGGTGTCGGAAATGGTCAACATGATCGAAGTGCAACGCCAGTTTGAAGCCTACCAGAAAGTGATGCAGAGTGCGGACGCGCTGGATCGCCAAGCCAATGAGCGCATTGGCAAGCGTCAGGGCTAACCCCTGTAAGTGAGTGCCGATAAAGGAGAAAAAACCATGATGCGTTCCCTCTACACCGGTGCGACCGGTATGGTGGCCCAGCAGCTCAACATAGATGTCATCTCCAACAACCTGGCCAACGTGAATACCACGGGCTTCAAGAAAAGCCGGGCAGAGTTTGAAGACCTGATGTATCAGACCATGAAGATTGCCGGCTCCATCACCGAAGGCGACAATATGCTGCCTGTGGGTATTCAGGTGGGTATGGGTGTGCGCCCCACGGCTGTACACAAGTTCTTTACCCAGGGGGATTTCCAGAACACCGGCAACGCGCTGGACGTAGCCATTGAAGGGGACGGCTTCTTTCAGGTGGATGTGAACGGTGAGCTGATGTACACCCGCGCCGGTTCCTTCAAGCTGAATCAGGACGGTACGCTGGTCACGGCCAATGGTTACATCCTTCAGCCAGAATTTGCCGTACCGCCGGAAACCAAGAATATCTCCATCTCTGCCAACGGGCATATTGCCGCGCTGGACAGCGAAGGGCAGGAAATCGCCGCCGCCGAGATACCGCTCTATACCTTCATCAACCCGGCCGGGCTGGATGCGCGCGGGCGCAACCTTTACACCCCCACCGAGGCTTCCGGTGCCGAACAGGAAGGCGTGCCCGGTACTGACAATGTGGGGACGCTGGCCCAGGGTTTTCTGGAAATGTCCAACGTGGAAGTGGTGGACGAAATGGTCAACATGATCGTAGGCCAGCGCGCCTATGAAGTGAACTCCAAGGCCATCCAGACTTCTGACTCCATGCTGGGCATCGCTGTCCAGCTCAAGCGCAGCTAGCAGCAGGGGGGGGCATGCGGCAGGGCAGCCTGAATCCTGCAGGACATTGTATGTCCGTCCTGCCCTGCCTGACGGCGTCTGCGCTGCTGCTGACCTGCCTGTGCGCCTGGCTGTCGGGCCTGGCGGATATGGCCCTGGCTGCGTCCACGGGGGGAGTGCCACAGGCTGTCTGGCAGGACACGGAGCGCAACCATCGCCGCTCCCCCAGTCAAATCAAGCAGCAACTGCGCTCTCCCGCTGTGCGGGCTGCACGCACGGCCCTGCCGGAGGACGCACAAAACCAGCGCGCAGCGCGGGTGCGCAATCTGCTGGCAGCCAATGCCGTGCCCCTGGCAGAAGCTCCCATGCCGGGGGAATCGCTGGAGCTTTTACAGGAAGGAGACTGGCGGCTCAAGGTGCGCGAGGCCGCCGTGGTCAATGGGGATATGGTTGTACTGGGCGACATTGCCAGCCCTCTGGGCACGATGGACACTGTCCTGTGGGAGGAGCTGCGCACAAGTCAGCTCTGGCCCGCGCCGTCGGAAGAAGGCAAGCCCATGCAGATCAACCGTTCCCGACTGTCACAGGCCCTGCGGCAGGTTTTGGGCAAGGAGACTGCCAGCCGTTGCCTTTTGCCAGCATCGCTTGTCATTCAACGTGGGGGGCTGGTCTTTGGCGAAGACGCCCTGCGTAACTATGTAGTCAAAAGCCTGACACCACAGCTGGCAGCCATGCCCGGAGAGGCCGAGCTGACGGATTTTCGTCTGCCGGGATATATTTTTTTGTCCCATGCCGGGCAGCAGATCCAGTTGGAGCCGGGCAAGCTCAGTCCCGGCCGTGTCCCCCTGCGCTTTGCCGTGCAGGAGGCAGACGGTACGGTGTTGCGGCGGGTTTCCGGCACGGTCAACCTGCTGCTCTGGCTCACGGTACCCACTGCGGCCCGACCGCTGGGCAAGGGTGAGGCCCTCAGCCCACAGGCCGTAACATTTATGCGGGTCAATGCCAGTCAGCTGCGCGATGTGCCGTGGGACGGTCAGGGCGGGCCGTGGCAGACCGCACGCTCCCTGACCACAGGCGAAGCCATCCTGCAATCCGACCTTGTAAGCCAGAACATGGTACAGCGCGGCGATGTGCTGACGCTGGACTACGCACGGGGCAATGTTCACATCAGCACGCGGGTGGAGGCTCTGGCCGATGGTGGGCCGGGAGACACCATCCCGGTACGCAATTTGCAAACCAAGAAGCAAATCTATGCCACTGTCCGGGACGGCGGTACTGTGGAGATACGTTAGCGCAAGACTGCGCAGGAGGAAGCAAGGCATGAACAGCAAACTGCTTATACCAGCCCTGGGAGTGGCCTTTTTGTTGTGCGCCGCCTGTGGTGGATCCCCGGCTAAAAAGCCGGCCTTGCAGCCACCCATGACGCCGCCGCAGGAATACAGTCAGGAAGCCTACGGAACCAACAATCCCGGCTCACTTTTTGCTGCCAGTGAGCAGGACACGCTTTTTGCCGACAGCCGCGCCCGCCGGGTGGGCGACATCGTGGTGGTCAAGCTGGTGGAAAGCACCAAGGCCCAGAATACAGCCAACACCACATCTGAAAAGGACAACCTTAACCAGTATGGCGTGGCTTCCATGTTTGGCCGCAGCAAGAGCGGCTTTATCCCGCTGGTGGGCATAGGCCCGCAGGTCGCAGTAGGGGCGGGGGCCAATGTTTTGGATACGACATCGAAAAGTGAGCAGGAGGGAACCGGCTCCACCGGACGCAGCAACTATGTCAGCAGTTCCATGGCTGCCCGCGTGACGCGTGTGCTGCCCGGCGGTCTGCTGCAAATCGAGGGGGCGCGCCAGATCCGCGTCAATGAGGAAACCGAATATATGGTGGTGCGCGGCATGATCCGCTCCAAAGACGTGGACGCCGACAACAGCATTTATTCCACGCAGATTGCCGATGCCACCATCGAATACTATGGGCGCGGCGCATTGGCCGACAAGCAGAAGCCCGGCTGGTTCACACGGCTTATGGACAATGTCTGGCCGTTCTAGAACAGGACACAAGAGTACATGAAAGGCGGAGTTTTCTCCGCCTTTTTTATGGCCGCTATGGCTGGGACGTTTCTCCCTGGCTGTCGTGGCAGAGGATGTGGGGGGGCAGGTTTTCCCGTATCCAGAGGGCACACTGTCGGGCATTTCTGTTTTGACTGAGGCAGTGCAGTTGTCGCCAGCGGGCGTAAAGGGCCTCGCGCTCATAAAAGATGTCGGCAAGGGTCTGCCCGGGGGCAATGGCCAGCCCGCGTTCCGGGTTGCGGGCTATCCGTTCTTCGATCACGCCCAGGGGAACATCCAGATGTACAAGGCAGCCCAGCCCGGCCAGATGGCGCATGGCTGCCTCGCGGTACACCACGCTGCCACCGGTGCCAATGACCGTACGGTGCGCCCTGATGGAGCAAATGACCGCTGCCTCCACATCCAGAAAGGATTCCTTGTCCATGGCATCGGTAATGTCTTGCAGACGTGCACCGTACAGGGCTTCCATCACATGGTCACTGTCAAGGAAGGCCCAGCCCAGCTCCCGCGCCAGCAAACTGCCCACAGTGGACTTGCCCGCACCTGCCATGCCGATAAGGATAACGCAGGGAGCAAGTTTGGGGGGCGAAGTGAGCAATTCTGGTGAGGACATGGCTTCTCCTGCAAACAGTAGTGGGATGAACAGGGGAACTCTGCATAAGGCCGCCAGCCCTGTCAAGCATGGGATAAAGCGATCTATGTCTGTTTTGTGATACTATTGAAAAAGCAAGCCATGATCCTGTTTTTTGTCCTGTCCCAACAGTAAGCGTACTCTACTCACAATCGCACAGGGTTTTGGCGCGCAGACTTTTCAGCCGGATGTTCCCACGGTTCAGCTCCCGTGCAAGTTCGGCAATACGCGCAGCCATCCCGGCCGGGGCATTGCTGCCTGTTGCTCGCACAAAGGCATCCAGGCCTAGAAGGGCCGTACCGCCGTCTGCCATCTTGCGGACTGTGACCTGCTTACCCCGAAAGTTTCCACTGGCGGCCGCGTCCACGATCTGTGTCACGGCCTCGTCCCCCCGGCGGACAATGGAGGCCAGCACCCGGCCGGGCAGGGCTGCCTGCATATCTGCATCCATGCCGATGATATAGGCCCCGCGCTGGCGCACGGCCTCCAGCGCACCGGCATTGGCCGGGCCGGCGGCCAGCACCAGCACATCCGCGCCCGCGTCCATGAGCCGCATGGTCTGCATCCGCGCCTGTTCCGTATCTGTAAAGGAGCCGGTCACTGCATGGATGACTCTGATACCCGGCTGTTCGGCCTGTGCCCCTTCGTGAAAGCTGTGCAGCATGGAGCGCAGAGCGTGGGTATCCTGCCCGGAAAGCCAGCCCACGGTCAGCTCGGCATTGATGCCGGGCAGGGCCGTGGCCCCGGTCAGCATGGCGGCGGCAGCCCCGGCCAGAAAGGCCGGGCCTTCATCGGCAAAGGTTACGGACATGATGTTGGGGGCGCGTACCCCTGTGTCGATACAGCCAAACATGGTTTTGCGGTAATTGCCCGCATTGTCGCGCAGCACCTCGTGCAGCGCGTCCGAGGCTACCAGCACAAGCCCCCCCTCTGCGGCGGCCTCGCGAAAGGCCGTTACCTGTGCTGAACCGGGAGGGGTCAGCCGGCTTTCTGCCACAAGGCCATGCCGGGCAGCGGCTGTTGCAAGGCCCGCACGCAGCATATCCGTCCAGGGGTCAGGCTTGTCATGCTCCAGCAACAGGCACACCCGTAATGGAGCTGGGCTGGATGCCTGGGCGGCATATGGGCCGCCGGGCATCAGGGTAAGGAGGATGCCAGCCCCCAGAACTCCGATCAGCAAAAATCTGCTGACAGCAACCCGCGTCAGGCAGAACAGATATATTGCCCGCAGGGGCGAACGGCCCTGTTGTCTCAAATGTAGCATATGTGCTCCCCAGGCCGGATGCCTGTCTGCATCAAGACTGCCTTTTTCCTCACCAAAGGGCAAGCGGCTGACTATACCTTTTGGCAAAAGCAGGATATTCTGCCTAAAATACGCCATACAAGCACAGGCGAGGGACAGGACATGGCGCATAAAAGATACGGCCTCTATTTTGACAAACAAGACAGCGACATTCTGGCTCTGGTCAATCGCATCCAGGAATCCCACGCCGTACCTGCCGATTCCCGGACAGACTCTCGCATGTGTCCACTGGAAGGTGTCAGCAAGCGTCTTTATACAGATGATCGACTTTTTGACCCCAATATGCACCCGCACGGTATCAAGGAAATGGTCGGGACGCCCGTTTCACGCATGGCCTATGCGGTCATCAACCTGCTGCACAACCTTGAGGCGGGTGGTACACAGGCCAAGGATCGTCTGCTGGCCCTGCAAACCCTGTATGATGAGGTGTTGAACAGTGCCCACTCCAGTCTGCGGCGCAATACGGCCCGCGTACTGATGCAGATCATGAAGGGCATGGTACGGGCGCACGGGCAGCGGCTGACCCAGCTCATGCTGGCCCATGACTTCCGTCGGGTGGCACAGGGCACACCACGGGTCGTCCGCAAGATGCTGGCCCGCTATCATTTGCCGGAAATGCCTGAAGACTGGAATCAGGTCGCCTTTGACGACCATGTGTACGATGCCCACACCAAGGGGCGCAAAACCCCCACCCATCTGATCATGGACGCCTGGATCAAGGGGCTGCGCAGCCTGACCGTGGGCTACCAGTACTGGGTGGACAGTGAGGCAGCCTGGGAACTGTTGCGCGCCGCCGAAATCACAGGGATTGCCGTTCGTATTGGCCTGGAGTTCCAGACGCCTTTTTATGAGCGTTTTGCCACTATCTCGTGGATCCCGCGTGGTTTCAGTTCCAACGAAGACTTTTTGGAGTTCTTGCACAGTCCAAAACTGGTGGAGCTGATGCAGCGCGGCAAGCAGGTACTGCGCTGGCGCGAGGAGCGCGTCCTGCGGATACTTACCCTTTGGAATGAGCTCCAGCGGCCAGCCCTGGCCGAGCTTTGGCAGCAGCCCATCCCGGAGCTTGGCGCACACGAGTTTCTGGATTTTGTGGGCCGTGGGCAAGCCTCTCGTCAGTATCTCAGCGAATGTCTGCACCGCCATGTGCTGCCCGCAGCCAAGGCCCGCGCAAGCATCCTTGCCGAACGGATAGACGACCCTGATGTGCGCAACGAGCTGTATGCCCTGGAAACCATGAATCCAGAATATATCCTGGACAACTGGCTTTCACCGGACAAGCACCCGGAACTGCCCGATATGCGTCGCCCCGAAGCCCCGAAGGAAATGCCCGAACTGCTGCGCTTGAGCCCCGCTGAACTGGTACGCGAATTACAGGATCTGAACCCCGGCTACCGTATGGTGCTTGTGACATCACGCTTGCGGGTAGAGGATGTGATGGAGCTGCTGTGGGACAGCCGTGGGGCCATCAGCCATCTTGAAATTTTCAACATGAAGGGTTGGGTAGGTGGTAAAATGCCTGACCTGGCCGCCATTGGCGACTTGCAGCGTGCCCTTACACTGGGGCAGGGGGCACGGGTCAAGCAAATGGTACGCCAGATGCTGCTGCATATGGAAGCCAGCGGCAATGGGGTACGGGCAGCCAAATTCCACGAGATCCTGCATAATTTGCCCAAACTCTGGGAGCACTACCGCAACAATCCGCTCAAGTCCCGTCTGGGCACCAGCTCGGCCAGCCGCCGCTCCTTTGGCATGGGGCTGGTCATCAAGGATACCCTGCCCAAACGCGCCCTGCAGGAATTGCGCAACAAAACATGGGAAAGTCAGCCCATCCCCATCCGCTTTCCCGTAGAAGAGCAGATCACCTACCGGCAACCGGCCAATCCCTCCCTGTGGCAACGGCTGGGGGCCAGGCTGCGCTGGCTGCCCGGCTGCAGCCACCTTGGTATGGAGGTTCGGCGCGAATGGAAAAACGCCAGTGAGGAATGCACCGTCTGCAAGCACGGCAATGTGGCAAACCTTGGCGGTATGAATTTTGACCGAACCAACCACCTGCTGGATGGCCCCAGCGAAGGCAGCCAAAGCAACCTTGGCCTCAGCTACCTTAACAGCACCACAGCCAACTGGTTCAAGATCCTGCTGGGCTTTGTCCCGGCCATGTTCTCCTTTCTTTACACGCAGAACTGGTGGTTTCTGGCGTGGTTTGGCCCATTCATCTGGTTTGGCATCACGGGTTTTCGCAATGTGGTGCAGATGGTGTTGGCCGCCAAGGGGGCTACACGTGGTACGCTTATCCAGTGGAAGGGACAGGTTAATATCAACCGCATCTGCGACTCGCTGATGTACACGGGCATTTCTGTCCTCTTGCTGGAAGTCATGGTGCGCGTGTGGCTGCTGGAAAAAACCCTGGGCCTGACCGTGGTGGACGCGCCCTTTCTGGTCTTTACCGTCCTCAGCACCATCAACGGCCTGTATATCTTCAGCCATAACATTTTCCGGGGGTTCCCCAGGCAGGCGGCCATTGGCAACCTGTTTCGCAGTGTGCTGGCCATTCCCGTTGCCTCGCTCTACAATTTTCTGCTGTTCAAGGGACTGTTGCTCATGGGGGTGGCAGATCCGGCCATCTATCTGGTGCCCAGTGCTGCGGTCATTTCCAAAACGGCCTCGGATACCGTGGCCGCCATCATTGAGGGCCATGCCGATGGCAAGGTCAACATCCGTATGCGCCGCTGGGACTACACAAGCAAGCTCAACAACTTGCTATCCTGCTGCACACGTCTGGAAATGCTCTTTCCGCAGGAGGATGCCCTTATCCAACTGGGCCGCCCCGGTGGCCTGGGTGGCCGAGGAGGCAAGCGCGGGCGAGAGCTGGAGACGGCCTTCATCATCCATGCGCTTGATTTGATGTACTTCTGGTTTTACCAGCCACGCGCGCAGGAGACGTGCCGCAAGGTCATCCGCGCCCTGCCCGAAGCTGAACGGCTGGTGCTGGCCCGTGCCCAACTGGTGCTGACCCGTGAGCGTGAAATCAGTCAGATGCTGGTAGATGGTCTGCTGGGGCGCAATTTCTCCCGCCCGCTAGCCTTTTTTCTGGACAAGCGCAAAACCTATTTGCGGCGTATGGTCAGACTGTGCCGCCCGCCACGGCAAAAAGACCATATGTAAAATCATGGCCGTCAGGCCAGAAATCAGGATATAGCATTTTCTGGATAAATGTATAAAAAATGTGTATGCTAAGCTATGAACAGCAGGGAAGTGATAAAAATGCTGCAAGCCGATGGCTGGTATCATGTATCTACAGAAGGAGACCATTGGCAGTTCAAGCATCCGACCAAGCCGGGTAAGACCACTGTGCAGCACCCGCGAAAAGATCTTGATATTTTTGTCATCAAAAGCATTGAGCGTCAGTCCGGCGTACAATTGAGGAAAGCGCAATGAAGACGTATTTTGCGGCATTTATCCCTTCGGGAGATCGTTGGGCCGTCCTGTTTGCGGATTTTGAGTTAGCCACCCAGGGGGACACACCAACGGAAGCCTTTGCCGCCGCGCAGGAGGCACTGCGCGGTCGGGTACAATGTATGGTGGAAGACGGCGAGCCTCTGCCGGAGCCTTCCGACCTGACTCAGGCACGCAGCCGCGTTACCCGCTGGTGTAATGACGAAGGACTGCCCCTGCCAACAGATACCCTGTTTCAGCTGATTCCCTGTGAGGAATTCAGTACCCGGCTGGTACGCGTCAATGTGTCTTTTCCGCAAAGTGTTCTCGAACGCATTGATGCCAAGGCAAAACTGTCTGGCATGAGCCGTTCTGGTTTTTTGGCTGCTGCCGCCGGAGCCTTTGAGCCTGTCCTGCAATAAAAAATCGCGCTGTGCAGTTTTTTGAGATGCACTATAAAGCGGCACTCCAGCCTTCCCGGAGGAGTGCCGCTTTTATAGATATATTGGGGAAATGTTTTGAAGGGTTTACGTATTATTTTACATCTCGCTCTGACGTCTGCTCAGTACCTCCAGTCCGTCAGCTGCTCCACAGCCCGCAGGATGGTGGCCTTGTATATCAGCTCCGGGCGGTACTCAAAGTGGGCAAAGGCATACTCCGCCCACTTGCCGCCCCAGATAAAGCCCTGCCCCTCCATATGCGTCACAATGACAGAGGGATATTCCCGCCGCAGGGGATGGCTTGCGGGCTGACTGTCTTCCCTGTACGGGGCCATATCGCTGGCACAGTCCAGCGCAATACCATAACAGTGCGGATCGACCGGCTCGTTGGGGCGCATCCGCCGTTCAAAACTGTGGTCGGGCCTGAGCCAATAGTAGAGCTGCGGCTCCTTGCGCACTGCCATCACAAGATAGGCATCCGCCTTCTGAACAGCCAGGGCAGCCGGTCGGCTCAGGCGCACGGGCATCCCCTGCACAAAGGCTGTTTGTACCTGCCGGGCAACATTGGCACTGCCCTTGCCGTACAGGGCTTCCAGCAGAGCTTGCGAACGGATCTGCCCTGCTGTGCCTGTCTCCGGGCGGGCAGGTTCTAGGGGGTACAGCTCGGTCATACAGGTGCGTACATCCGCGTCCTGCGGCTTGTCGGCAGCAGTCGGGGCATGGCGATAGGCTACCCGTATGCCAGAACTGAATACAAGCTGCTGGCTGCCGTCGGGCAGACATTCCATCCCTGTAATGGCCGGATATGCCAGACGCAGACAGTAGATATCCAGCTGCTCGGCTTCTGTCTTACTGGCTGTTGCCCCAGGATTTGGCTGGGAAGCGGGGGATGGGGCGGCAGCAGCGACAGACGCATCTTGCCCAAAGGCAGAACCGGGCCAGCACAGGGCCATCAGACAACAGAACAAAAAAATTTGGCGCATGCAAGAAAACTGCCCCCACGTCAGTCGCTTGTCAAGAGCAGGGCTTTTGCGTACATCTGCTGTATGCCCGCATGGACATTCCATATCCTTACCTTTGGCTGCAAGGTCAACCAGTACGAAAGTCAGGCCCTGCGTGAAGCCTGGCAAGGGCTGGGCGGCGCAGAGTGCGCTCAGGCCGCTGATGCCGATGTCATTTGCATCAACAGTTGCGCCATTACAGCCAGGGGTGAGCGTGATGCCCGTAATGCGGTTTTTCGTCTGCGCCGGGCAGCCCCTGCGGCCCGGATCATCCTGACCGGCTGTGCCACCCGGCTTTTTGCGGACTTTGTCCCCCGCCCCGGTGCAGCCTATGCCCTGCCAGACTGGCTTGTGCCGCAAGAGGACAAAAATCTGCTTTTGCGTGGCCCGTGGCCGGAAAGTGGCGACAGCAGCAAACAGTCTGCCTGGCCGCCCTTTAAGGTCAGCCATTTCTGGCGTGCCCGCCCCGTGCTCAAAGTGCAGGACGGCTGCGCCCACCGTTGTACCTACTGCATCGTACCGCTCACTCGTGGCAAGCCACGCAGCCGCCCCCCTCAGGCTGTGCTGGAAGAAGCCCGCCGCCTGTTGCGGGCAGGGCATGCCGAGCTGATGCTTTCGGGCATCAACCTGCATCAATATGGCCGGGACGAGCCTTCCTATGGCGATTTTTGGGATCTGCTGGCCTTTCTGGACGCATCTCTGGCTCCGGAATTTGCGGGCCGGGCACGTTTGCGCATCAGCTCCCTGGAGCCCTCACAACTGGATGCTCGTGGGCTTGAGGTTTTGGCGTCATGCCGTCTGCTCTGTCCACATCTGCATATCTCTCTGCAGCACGCTTCCCCGCTGGTGCTCAAGCGTATGGGGCGCGGGCACTATAGCGCAGCCATGCTGGAAAAAGCCGTTACCGCCCTTGCCCGCCACTGGCCTGTGTTTGGCCTTGGGGCAGACATCCTGACCGGCTTCCCCGGTGAGGGGGAAGAAGACATGGAGCTTTTGCTGGCACTCATCCGGCGACTGCCCCTGAGCTATGCCCACGTTTTTCCCTATTCGCGCAGACCGGGTACAGCTGCGGCCGGTTTTCCCCACCAGCTACCACAGGTTCTCAAGCAGGAACGGGCAGCGCGCCTCCGGGCTGCGGTGGCAGAACGGCAACGGGAGTTCTGGCTGTCCCAGCTTGGGCTTGAGGGGATGATGGTTGTGGCTGACCATACCGCCACGGCTGCTGAAGGGACAGTGCAGGGGACAGGCAAGGGCGTTAACCAGTATTATGTGCCGTGTCGTTTCAGTGTCCCTGCCGGGCAGCAGCTTTCGGGCATTTTGCCGGTACGTCCCTTGTGCCTTGCACCGGATGGGCTGGAAGTGACTCTTCTGTCCCGGCAGGAAGCCTGACAGACAGGACTGTCCCTCAACCGCAATGCTTGAATCTGTCGTGCCCCAGGTGTTATACTGTGCCAACACTCCAAGCAAGGACACGTTATGCCCATCATCCGTAAAGGTCTCCTGCAGCTGACATTTTCTGGCGCGTATCTTTTGCGCTGGAACGATAAACTCCGCCCCACGGAATTGCTTGAAATAGACAAGCAGGCCCACAAGATGCTGCTGGCCTGTGTGCTCTGGCACGAAAATTCGCGCGATCTGTCCGACGAAGCCCGGCTGGCCCTTGGCCGTGATATTATCGAAGGAGGGCTGTTCGATTACTTTTATCGCCTGATCATCACGGACATCAAGCCGCCTGTTTTCTATAAAATCAAGGAAAATCCCGACCACTACCGCCAGCTTACCGAATATGTACTGGACAGACTGGAGCCGGTACTCCAGCCCTTGGGCGACTTTTGGCAACGGATGCGCCACTGGCATCTGAATGGTGACGAAAACGAACTGTCCCGCCGCATCCTTACGGCAGCGCATTTGTACGCTTCGCAATGGGAGTTCAAGGTCATCAAACCGCTGAACAGTTTTGATGACGAAATGGAAGGCATAGGGCAATCCTTTGTGGACAGGCTTGCCGGCTTCTCTGACCTTGCGGGGATGCAGGCCATCCTGACTGAAAGCTCTGCCCTGGCCCGGCTGGCAAACCTGTGCGGGCAACTGCGCTTCCAAATCCGCTGGACGCAGGCCCCGCGTATTCCGGCAACCTCGGTGCTGGGGCATATGTTCATCGTGGCGGCTTTTTCCTACTTTTTCAGCCTGTCGGTCAGAGCTTGCACGGCCCGCGCCAACAACAACTTTTTCTGCGGGCTGTTTCACGATTTACCCGAACTGCTGACCCGCGATATTATTTCCCCGGTCAAGCAGTCGGTGGACAGTCTGCCCGCCATCATCAAAAACTATGAGGAAGCCGAGCTGGAACGGCGCATCTTTAGTCCCTTGCGGCAGGAGGGCTTTGCCCCTCTGGTGGAGCGCATCTCCTACTATCTGGGACTTGAGGTGGGTTCCGAATTCAAGGAATGTCGCCGCGAGGGGGGCAAGGTGCTGGCTGTGGACGGTTTTGATGCCCTGCAGCAAAGCTGCAATGCCGATGCCCTTGACCCCAAGGACGGCCAGATGCTCAAGGTGTGCGACTGGCTGGCCGCCTTTTTGGAGGCGCACAGCTCTATCCGCAACGGGGTCTCCTCGCCCCACTTGCTGGAAGCCCGCGCCCGGCTCAAGGCCCGCCTGTGCGAAAGCCCGCTGGAATGTCTGAAGCTGGAAGCCCTGTTGGCAGATTTTGACTGAGCCCACCATGTTTATATTACCTCAAATATACCTTTCCTTCTCAGGCAAGGGCCGCCCCCTGTGGGACAGGCTGGTGCCGGTATTCTGCTGTGTGCTGCTGTTGAGCCTTTATCTGCCATCTCCCGTGTTGGCAGCTCCCAGCCAGCCCTATGCAAGCAAAAAAATGGCCCATTACGCACGGGACATGGAATTTTATTATCTGGAACAACGGCCAGAAGTCCTGCCGGGGATGTTGCGGGCCTTTGAGCGGGAAGGCGGCCTTGCCAAGGCAGAAAACCGCCTGATGCTGGCGGCTTTTTATGCAGAGCTGGTACAGCGGCAGCCTGCCCTGTTTGACAGTCTGCTGACGGCACAGCCACCACTGGGACGGCAGGGGCGGCATGTGCTGGCCTGGACAGCGCACCTGGCCCAACTGCCGGATGCAGACAGGCGTATCCTCGGGCTGCTGGACAGGCAGGATGACGCCCTGATCCGTCAGCTTGAGCGTAGCCCTCGGCGCATCAGCCAGTGGGACATCTGGGCAGAACCGGCAGTACAGCAACTGTACTGGGGAGCCTTTATGGCCAGCGGAAACATGGCCTGGCTGGATACGCTGATCATGGCAGCCCTGCGCTATGGCCCGCTTCAGGCCGCTGGCCGTCAGAAGGAAGCGGCCTTTGCCATCAGCGCGGCTGTGGCGGCCTCTCTGTATGAGCTGGCACCACGCCATGCGCGTATCCGCCAACGGCTGGAAGCCCTGCTCCCCACCGTGCAGGAGCAGGAAGCCGAGGTCATTCGTACCATCTTGCGACGTTGAGCAGGGGTAACGGCCTGAGGCCGAGCCTCAGGTATATTGTGGCTCATTTTCCTTGATTATCTGGAAGGACTTCATGGCCTTAACCGTTCCGGCAATGCCCTGATACTTGCTCACTCCGGCAACGGTACAGGTGAGCAGGTCTTCCACATCGGTGTCCAGCACCAGTACATCGCCTACCTGCATCCGCAAAAGCTGATTGCCTGTGATGGTGGTGTTGCCAAAATGCACCTTCAGCTCCACTGGGGTTTCCAGCAGGCGTTCTTTCAGGCGCGCTACCCAGGCATGATCCACTTCAAGGCGTTCTGTCTGGAAGCTGGCGTGCAGCTTGGAGCGGATGGGTTCAATGGTGGCATAGGGCAGACAGATGATCATGGAACCCAGCGAGGTGTCCAGCTCCACTTCAAAGGTGATCACCACAACCACATCACTGGGCGGCACGATGGCGGCAAACTGCGGGTTTATTTCGCTGCGTACCAGTTCCAGCTTTACGTCATGCACCGGTCGCCAGGAGTCTTCCATATTGTCCAAGGCCAGCTTGACAACTTTGTCCACCACGGCCTGTTCAATACGGGTAAATTCGCGCCCTTCGATTTTGGGCTGTGAACCCGCGCCACCAAAAACATTTTCGACCAGCGCAAAAACCAGACGGGAATCCACCACCATGATGGCATTGCCCCGCAGGGGATCCATCTTGAAAATGTTAATGGAGGTGGGTACCGGCAGCGAACGCATGAATTCGCCAAACTTGGTCATGTCGATGGAGATGGGGTTCAGCTCCACCCGTTTGCGGATCGCGTTGGAAAGGGCATTGGTGCAGAGGCGCGCAAAACGGTCATTGACGATTTCCAGCACCGGCATACGCCCACGGATGATGCGATCCTGATTGGCAAGGTCAAAGCTGACAATGCCGGAGTCATCTTCGGGGATGTCACTCTCGCTTTCTATTTCGCCGCCGGAAAGCCCACGCAAGAGGGCATCCACTTCATCCTGGGCCAAAACCTTGTTCATGCCGACCTCGAACTTCTGCCTACTGTCCTGCCATTGCGGCAGATTTGACGTTGGGAATCAAGATGCAAGAAAAAGACCAAGTTGACAAGAGGCCAGGCACGACAGGCTTTTTCGGTTGGGAGCAAGCGGGGCAGTCCACAGTTTTTACCTTTTGGAGAGGAATAGCCCTGCTGGCCGACAAAAGCATGACGCTCTTGCCTTTACCGCCGCCTTGGGGCAGGGTGGCCTCATGAAGTTAGAGCTTGTTGCGGCTGGAGCCGCCCCTCTGGAGACAGAGGCCGTCAGCGGCGAGGTCTTGTCCCGCGCCATCTGGCTTTCCGGCAAGGTGCGCCCCTTGCCCCTGTGCAGTGGGCTTGGGCGTTGCGGGCGTTGCCGTGTGCGCTGGCTACAGCCAGCCGATGCTGTTTTGTCAGAGTCCACGCCGATCCCCCCACCAGCCCCGTTGCCCGCCGAGGAGGCTGTCTTCAGCCAGGAGGAACTGGCGGCGGGCTGGCGTCTGGCCTGTCGGCATACAGTGCCTGCAGGTGCGGGCTTGCTGCGCTTGGAAATGCCAGAAGAAAATTTTTTGCCCCCGGTTGCAGTGTCGGCAGCTTTACCGGAGATGCAGACGGTATCTGCGGATATACTTGGGAACGTATCTGGGGACTGCGTATCCTCGCGTCCCAACATTGCCCTGGCGGTGGATCTCGGTACCACTTCCCTGTACTGGCAGGCTGTGGACACGGCCTCAGGGCAGGAGGTGGCCGGGGGGCATTTTCTCAATCCCCAGGCCGGGGCCGGGGCTGATGTCATCTCCCGGCTTGCCGTGGCGCGGAAAGCCGAAGGGCTGAGCAGGCTGGCCCAGCTGGTACGCACTAGCCTGGCCGGGCTGTGCCGCGCAACCGGGGCCGGCTTCATTTGCCTTGCGGCCAATCCCGCCATGACCGCCATTTTTTTGGAAGAGGATGTAGAGGGCCTGTGTGCAGCCCCTTACCGACTACCGTGCAAAGGGCACGAGACGTACCATCTGCCGGGTCTGCCGCCGCTCTATCTGCCCCCCTTGCCAGCCCCCTTTGTAGGGGGGGACATCAGTGCCGGGCTGGCTGCCCTGCTGGCAGCCGACACCCCGCGCCCTTTTGTGCTGGCGGATCTCGGCACCAACGGTGAACTTGCCCTTGTGGATGCGTCCGGGCAGTGCTTTTTGACCAGTGTGCCCCTTGGCCCGGCACTGGAAGGCATTGGCCCTGCCTGTGGACAACTGGCCGGGCCTGATGTACTGACACGCTTCAGCCTTGGGGCACAGGGGCTTGTGGGCCATTCGCCGGATGGGAGCGATGCCCCTGCCAGAGGTATCAGTGCCACGGGCTACCTTTCCCTGCTGGCCATTTTGCGGCAAACAGGCTTGCTGGATAGCAGCGGACTGTTCCTGTCGTCCGAGGCTGTGGCCGCCACGGCCATGCCCCTCAGCCGTAAGATAGGGCGGCATTTTCGGACAGGACACGGGCAGCCCTGTCTGGATTTGCCGCGTGGGCAATGGCTGAGCGGCGCGGATGTGGAAGAGTTGCTCAAGGTTAAGGCGGCCTTTGCCCTGGCCCTGGATACCCTTTTGGCCGAGGCGCAGCTTTCCCCCCGCGATGTGGCCTGTCTTTGCCTTGGCGGGGCCTTGGGCGAGCATCTCCAGCCCGGCGTACTGGAGGAGCTGGGCTTTGTGCCGCTTGGTCTGGGCCGCCGGATACGGGCCGTGGGCAACAGCTCTCTTGCAGGTGCGGCCCTGCTGGCCCGTGATACCGCCTGGCGGGAGCGTCTTGCCGCCCTTTGTGCCGAAGCCCGCTTGCTGCCCCTGGTCGATAAGCCTGATTTTCACAGTGCGTATATGCGTCACATGCGTTTTGGAGTTTGAATGTCCACGTTTTCTCCCCGTCAACAGGATAGGGCCTCCAACAAAAAACAGTCCAGAAAGAGCGAGGCCGGGCAGCAGCCGTGGGCAGGCCAGCGAGGCCAGAACCGCCAAAGCGGACAGGCCGATCAGGCCGGGGAGGGCGGGGGACGCCCCGCGACTGTCAAGGCTCCGGCCCATGTGGGCAGGGGCAATCAAGACAAGCGGGACAAGCGAACGAACGGTTCAGGGCAAAGGGGGCATACTTCGGACGCTCTCCAGGACCGAGGGGAAGGCAGATGCCTGTGGCCCACACCCGAACCGCTTTTCAGCCCTCTCCCGCCGGATCTGCTTCAGGCTCTGCATCGTCTGCCGGAGGTACTGGCCGAAGTCTGGCCGCTCAATACAGCACATCGCCGTTCCCTGCCCGGAGATGTGGCCACGCTTTCCCGTCTGCTGACAGTGGAGCGGCGGGAGCTGCACAGGCCCTATTGGGCTACCCCGGCCAGTGTCAGTGCCTATCTCTACTATTTTTTGCCCTGGAATCTGATCCGGCTGGGACGATTGCTGGCACGTTTGCCACTGCCTGACCCACGGGCGGTGGCCCCCAAAGGAGGAGCGGCCCTCTTCATGGATGTTGGTTCCGGCCCGCTGAGCCTGCCCCTGGCCCTGTGGCTGGCCCGACCAGAATGGCGGACAATCCCGGTGCGTGTGCTGGCTCTGGACAGTGCCGCCCGTCCGCCGGAGCTGGGACGGGCCATCATGGAAGGGCTGTCCCGGCGTATGGGCTGGCCTGCCTGGACAGTCCGCACTGTATGTGGCCCGCTGGAAAGCCTGCCCAGACAGGCCGCCCCTCTGCTCAGGCATGACGCGGTCTGGCTGGTAAGCGCAGCCAATGTGCTTAATGAGTTACGCCCTTCCCGCCGGGCAGGAGAAGCTGGCAGCTACGACGAGGAGCACGAGGAAAACGGGGGCGAGCGCAGCGGCAGCAGCGCACGACTGGAATCCGTGTTGGATGCTCTGGCCCCACTGCTCTTCAGCGGCGTGGCAGCGGCAGAAAAACCATCTCTGGCTGCCGCACCGGCCCTGCTCTTTGTGGAACCGGGGACTCGACTGGGGGGAACAACCATCATGCGGCTGCGCGAACTGGCAGTGGAAGGCGGATTGACACCCGCAAGTCCCTGTCCACATGCTGGCCCCTGTCCCCTGCTGGAAGGGCAGGGCGGGCGTACCTGGTGTCATTTCACCTTTGACAGCAACGGGGCACCGGCGTGGCTCAGAAGGCTTTCGGAAGAGGCGGGTCTGGCCAAGACAGGGCTTTCACTCAGCCCCCTGCTGCTACAGGCTGCGGGGCAGGAGGTGGATAAACAAACTGCCCGTGTCATCTCTGCCCCCTTTTTCGTGCCGGGGCTGCGCGGGCGTGGACGGTACGCCTGTACAGCACAGGGGTTGGCCCTGCTGGAAGACGCAGAAAACCTGCCGTCGGGTGCGAGTTTGCCCTTGCCACTGCCCGCAAGCGGGCGGCGCGATACCAAAAGCCGTGCCCTGATCATCTCTGCGCCGCGCAAAGGCGCGTGAGTGCTGCCCCAGCCTGCTTTTTGAAAAATCCTGTAGAAAGTTTTGCGAAGAAAGGGCTATTATTTCAATATATTGTCCGAGAAATCTGGCTGTGCGAGGCCTTTTTTTTTCAGCCGGGGCAGCGTATAGTACGCCGCTTGCTGGCCCGGCCCCGTTTGTGGGGCCTTTTCACCCTTAGCCAAGGTTTGCATCCCGATGATCCCCATGCCCAAAAATCTGCCTGAGCCGGAGCTGAAGCCCAATACCGAGGTCGTGCTGCAAAAGCGTTATCTGCGTAAATTGCCGGATGGCGCGCATATCGAGACGCCGCGTGACCTGTTTTGGCGTGTAGCCTCGGCCATTGCAGCCGAGGAAGCCAAGTACGAAGCCTCCTCCTGCACGGTGGAAGGGCTGGCGCGTGATTTTTACGATATGATGACCACGTGGCAATTTTTGCCCAACTCCCCCACCCTGATGAATGCGGGCACGGATCTGGGCCAGCTTTCCGCCTGTTTTGTCCTGCCGGTGGGGGACTCCATCGAAGAGATTTTTGACGCGGTCAAATACGCCGCCATGATCCACAAGTCTGGCGGGGGAACGGGTTTTTCCTTCTCGCGTCTGCGGCCCAAGGAAAGCCGTGTCGGTTCCACGGGCGGCGTAGCTTCAGGCCCGGTATCCTTTCTGCGTATCTTCAATACCGCCACGGAGCAGATCAAGCAGGGAGGGACGCGGCGCGGGGCCAATATGGGCATCCTGCGGGTGGATCATCCCGACATCCTTGATTTTATCCGGGCCAAGGAAAAAGAGGGGGAGTTCAACAACTTCAATCTTTCTGTGGGCCTGACAGAAGCCTTCATGCGCGCTGTGGAGCAGGATGCGTACTATGATCTGCGCTCCCCCCACACCGGTGAAGTGCGCTCGCGTCTCAAGGCCCGCGAGGTTTTTGACCTGCTGGTCAAGAAGGCGTGGCAGTCCGGCGACCCCGGTATAGTTTTTCTTGACCGTATCAATCGCGATAATCCCACCCCAGACCAGGGGGACATCGAATCCACCAATCCCTGTGGAGAGCAGCCCCTGCTGCCCTTTGAGGCGTGCAATCTCGGCTCCATCAATCTGGCCTGCTTCTATCGGCCCGGACACAACACGGATGCCGACCCCGCTGCCCAGGGCATTGACTGGCAGGAACTCAGGCGCGTCATCCACCTTGCCGTACGTTTTTTGGACAATGTTATTGACGCATCGCTCTTCCCCCTGCCGCGCATTACCGAGACTGTGCGCAAAAACCGCAAGATCGGGCTTGGTGTGATGGGCTTTGCCGATCTTCTGTTTGAACTGGGCATTGCCTACAACTCACAGGCAGGCATCGACCTGGCAGAGCGCGTCATGGGCTTTGTGCAGGAGGAAGGCCACAAGGCATCGGCAGTGCTGGCCAGCGAACGCGGGGCCTTCCCCGCCTATGAGACCTCTTCCTATGCCCGCAAACAGCAAGGCCCTTATCGCAACGCCACTGTGACCACCATCGCGCCGACAGGCACACTGTCCATCATTGCGGGCTGCTCGTCCGGGGTGGAGCCTCTCTTTGCTCTCTGCTTCACCCGCAACATCCTTGACGGTGAACGACTGGTGGAGGTCAATCCGTATTTTGAAGATGCCCTGGTGGCCGCCGGCCTTGCCACGCCCGAACTTATGGAAAACGTAGCGGCCAAGGGTTCCATTGCCGGTATGGAAGTTTTGCCGGCCAGTCTGCGCAAGGTTTTCGTGACCGCTATGGACATTGAACCTGTCTGGCATTTGCGGATGCAGGCGGCCTTCCAGCGGCATACCGACAATGCCGTGTCCAAGACAGTCAATTTGCCGCATGAGGCAACAGAGCAGGATATTTACGATATTTACTGGCTGGCCTATCAGGAAGGCTGCAAGGGTGTCACCGTGTACCGTGATGGCTGCAAGAGCGTACAGGTACTGGCGACCGGCGAAGCCCAGAAAAAAATGGATGGAGACACGTCCGCAACAGCCCAGCAGCCCGCCCCGGTTTCTGCTGTGCGCAAGCGTCCTGACATGGTGCAGGGCTTCACGCAGAAGGTGCAGACCGGCCTTGGGGCCATGTACCTCACGGTCAACGAGGTGGGGGGTGCGCCCTTTGAGGTTTTTGCCACCATTGGCAAGTCTGGCCGCTCCATTACGGCCAAGGCCGAGGCTATTGGGCGTCTGGTTTCGCTGGCCCTGCGTTCCGGAGTGAGCGTGCGTGATGTGGTGGCCCAAATCAAGGGGATTGGCGGCGAGCATCCTGTCTTCCGGGGCAAGGGGCTTTTGCTCTCCATCCCCGATGCCATCGCCTGGGTGCTGGAAAAGCGTTATTTGCAGGATGAACGCATTACCGAGGTCAATGACCTTGAGATACAGCGTTGCCCCGAATGTGGCGAGCCACTGGTCTTTCAGGAAGGCTGCCTGATTTGCCCGACCTGTGGTTTTTCCCGCTGTGGATAGCTGTATGGACATATCATGAAAAAGGGGGCGCAAGCCCCCTTTTTCATGCGTACCGTTCTCAACCTGTCTTGCGCCGCCAAAAACGCCTGAGGATATGTTCCAGGATTTCGGGCATCAGGAAGTAAACAGAGGGAAGGAAACACAGGGCAAAAGCCAGCCCACTGCTGGCAAGGCCCGCACAGGCAGCCCAGAAAGGCGGCCATGGAAGCCCTTGCAGGCAGTGATCCCCTACCCACCATGCGGCCAGCGCACCGGGGAGCGAACAGATGCACGCCCGCAGGGTCAGCCTTCCCAGCCCGACAAAGGCCCCGCCGCCATGCCGCTGCCGCCAGATGCACATGAGCCACAGCACATAGGCACTGACCCCGATGCCCGAAAGGGCCGCAATGGCCCAGGCCCCCTGCGGCGTTGCCAGCCAGTAGTAGCAGGGCAGACAGAGTAGGGTGACAATGGTGCCGGTGACAGCAGGGGTCAGGGTATCGCCGTGGGCATAAAAGGCCCGCACAAGGACCATGTAAACAAGCCACAGCCCGGCAGGGGCAAGCATGATGCGTGTCAGGGGGAGGGCGGCCAGTGTCTCGGCCTCGCCAAAGCGTCCTCCCTGAAAGATGACCGCCAGCACCGGCCAGGCTGCTGCCGCCAGCCAGGCAGCACAGGGGATTATCAGACCAAGGCCTGTATGCAGGGCAGAACGCAGGGTCGTGTCAAAACCTTCCGTATCCTTTTGGGTGACAAGGCTGACCAGAAAGGGAAAGGAGGCCACTGCCGCAGCCTGGCCCATCAGGCCAATGGGGACTTGGGCAATGCGCCGGGCATAGTTGAGCAGACTTACGGTGCCGTCTCCCACAAGGGAACCAAAGACCCGCAAGAATTGCTCATCCAGCATGATCACGGTTTGTCCCAGCATCAGGGGCAGAGCTGTGAGCAAAAATTTGCCCATCAGTGGATGTCGCCAGCGCAGTTGCAAATGCAGACCGCCACGGGCAGCCACAGCCAGTGGCAGGGCAAAGGCCCCCAGGGCCGCACCAATGGTGACACCAACACAGTAGCCGGTCATGCCGATCTGGCTGTTGCCGGCCTCACTGCCAGCCTCCCCTGCCAGGGGCAGGAGCAGACCCCCAAGGATGATACAGCCATTGTAAATGAGAGGGGCAAGGGCGGGCGCGCTGAATTGCCGCCGCAGGTAGAGCAGGGCAGTCAGACAGGCCCCGCAGAGAAAGAATACCTGGGCTGGCAGGATGATACGCATAAAAAAGGCCAGGCGTGTCCATTGGGCTTCACTGAAGCCGGGCGCGGTAAACCTGGCCAGCAGGGGGGCAGCCAGCATCCCCACCAGTGTCAAGAACAGCGAGGCCAGCAGCATCCAGCAGAACACACAGGAAAAAAAACGCCACGCATCATCGGCATCTTTTTCAAGGCGGCGGGCCAGCAGGGGAATAAGGGTGATGGACATAAAGCCACCCGCCAGCAGATAATTGATGATGTCTGGTATCACAAAGGCCGTAAAATAGAGGTCGGCCTCGCTGCCAGCCCCGAACTGCCAGGAGATGACCTTGTCCCGTATCAGTCCCATCAGGCGCGAGAGCAGGGCACTGATCGCAAGGATGATGGCCGCCACCCCCATGCCCTGCCGGGAAGAAAAAAAGCCCATCAGTGCCTCCTCCTGCTCGTTCTTTTCTCCTTACGTCTTCCCTCAGAGGCTTTCCTGTTCGGGGTATTGCCCCTGCTGGCAGAGCGGGCCTGTGGGCCATCCCTGTCGTCTTTGTCGGAGCTGCTGAAGCCGGGATACCCTGTGCGCCCGGTCGCGCTCTTGCGCCAGGAGCTGGTGCGTCCATTCTGCTTATGGCGTTTGCCCCGTCTGTGCGGCAGGGGCAACTGTCCCCCAGCAGTGGGGGCAGAAAGTGGCATCAGCCGTATTTCCAGACGGCCCATCTGGACTTCTGCAAGGCGGACATGGATTTTCTGTCCCAGTCGCCAGCACTGGCCGGAACGTTGCCCCACAAGGCCGTGGATGCGTTCGTCCAGCGTGAACCAGTCGTTGCCCAGGTCCTCCACCCGGATCATGCCTTCCACAGGTATATCGGCCAGCTCTACAAACAGGCCGAAGCCGGTCACGCCGGATACGATACCTGCAAAACGTTCTCCTTCCCGTCCGCGCAGGGCAAGGCAGCCAAGGCGGCGGCCCATTTCTCGTTCCGCTTCTACAGCGGCGCGTTCCCGTCGGTTAAGCTGATCTGCCAGGCGCAGCAGTTTCTGACCAGCAGGCAGTGGCCCGGTCTCCAACCCCAGCGATGCCTTGAGTGCCCGATGCACCAAAAGGTCTGCGTATCGCCGGATGGGTGAGGTAAAATGGCAGTAGGCCACGGAGGCTAGACCAAAATGACCATCATTGTCTGGCTGATAGCGGGCCTGGTGCAGGGCGCGCAGACAAAGCCGATTGACAAGAAATTCCTGTCCGCTGCCCGCTGCGGCTGTCAGAATGGCTTGCAGGGTAGCCGGAGACTGCTTGCCACACAGGGCTTTACGTCCCCCGGCGGGCAACTGTGTCAGGCAGTCGCTGGTGGTGGCCCGCAAACTTTCCAGCAGCTCCTCCAGTCGGTCAGGAGAGGGCGCGGGGTGTACCCGATAGAGGAAGGGCTGCCCGCTGGCAGCCAGATGGCGGGCTACGGCCTCATTGGTGGCGATCATACATTCTTCGATCAGGCGGTGGGCATCGTGTCGTTGGGCGCGTTCCAGCCGGATAAGACGTCCGGCTGTGTCAAAGCTGCACATTGGTTCTGGCAGATCAAAGTCCAGGCTGCCGCGTTCCTGACGGCGCACACGCAGCACAGCATAAAGACGGAAGGCCTCCTCCAGCATGGGGACGACATCTGCGCTACGGGCCTGTTGACAGATAGCCTCTCGGGCCAGTGGATCAGCGTCCAGGATGGCAGCCTTGACCGCGTCATAGGTCAGGCGCGCGGCCGAACGCATGACCGCAAGGGAAAAACGGCTTTTGCCAACCGTGCCGTCAGGTGAAAAGGGGATCTCTGCCAGCACTGCCAACCTGTCCTGATGCGGGTTCAGACTGCACAGACCATTGGAGAGGGCCGGGGGCAGCATGGGTTCCACCGAACAGGGGAAATACCATGAATTGCCACGGGACATGGCTTCAGTATCAAGCCCAGACCGCTGCTTACGCCCTGGGCGCACATAATGGCTTACATCGGCAATGGCTACCCGCAAAAGCCAGCCCTGCGCTGTTGCCGCTACATGGATGGCATCGTCAAAATCACGGGCATCAGCACCGTCAATGGTGACCAGCGGTAAATGGCGGATGTCCTGCCGTCCGGCCAGATCGGCAGGGGCAGGGCTGGCAGGCAGGGCATCGGCTTCTGCCAGCACCTCTGGCGGGAAGGCAGCAGGGGCTTGGTGATTGAGTTTGACCAGCCATTCCTGCACGGCAATGTCGTCTTCCCGGCCAAAGCTGCCCAGCAGTTGTGCCTGCCAAAGGTCTTCGGTCAGGGCCTGTTGTGGGGCCAGTAGCACAAGACTGCCGATTCCCGGCGTGGGGTGATCCGCAGGGATCTCCACACTAAAGCGCAGGGGCAGCCGGGCATCGGCGGCAGCGCAAAGCAGGATGCGCCCATGCAGGTCCTGCACATGGGCCGAAACCTCCTTAAGCGGACGTTCCAGCACCTCCAGCACCCGTCCTTCGGGCGAAGGGCCGTGGCGTCCGGGCAAAAGAGCCACACGCACAATATCCTGATGCCATGCCCCGTTGCAGTGCAGTGCAGAAACATGGATATCCGGCCCGGATGCGGGCAGAACAAAGCCACCACCACCGCGCAGGGCCTGGTAGCGTCCTACCAGGCTAGGCCGCTGTTTGGGGGGCTTGGCTCGACGCTCTTTTTTCACCCAAGGCTCCAAAGCTGTATTGGGGTAAACAGAAACAAACAGGGGCAGGGAGAACCCCTTGCCCCTGTAGCGGTTGCGGATCAAGTCCGCATATTCGTTACGGGGATGACCGCACAGCCGGTCATCCTGCGATGTTGCCGGATCAGTCGCGGTTGCCGCCAAAGAGGCGCAGCATCATCAGGAACAGATTGATGAAGTCCAGGTACAGGGTAAGCGCACCAAGTATGGCACCGCGCCGTACTGCCGTGCCGTCATTGCCGGGCATCCCTTCACCAAACTGGCGCAGTTTCTGGGTGTCATAGGCAGTGAGCCCGGTAAAGATGAGCACACCCACGCAACTGATGATAAAGTCCATCATGCTGCTTTGCAGGAAGATGTTCACGAGTAAGGCAATGACCAGGCCGATGAGCCCCATGAACAGAAAGCTGCCCATGGCGGTGAGGTCACGCTTGGTCACTGTGCCGTAGATGGACATGGCAAGGAAGGTGCCTGTGGTCACCACAAAGGCGTTGACAATGGAGCCTATGGGATACACCACAAAGATGGAGGAAAGCATGGCCCCGGTCAGTGCCGAATACAGCAGGAAAAGCCCTGTGGCCATACCGGCCGACATTTTGTGGATGGCCGCAGAGAGCGCGATGACCAGGCCAAACTGGGCTATGACAAGGGCGATCATGATGATGCTGTTGCCAAGGATAGCCATCTGGATATGGGGCGACGTGGCCACGCCATAGGCTACCAGGCTGGTCAGGGCAAGGCCTACCGTCATCCACTGGTAAACGTGGCGCATGTAGATGGAAGCAACACTGAGGGCACTGCTTTGTGCGACGCTGGGAGATGCAGACATATGTCCTCCGAAAAGTCGTTGGGAATAACGTGCCAATACTTGGCCGCAGTGCTTATGATATATGACTTGGACGGGCTTTAGCAAGTGCCGGGATGCCCCTTGCCGGGGGCGTGGCGGCGTGCTATCAAGCAGCGCATCAGGGCGCGGCATTGCTGCTGCGCCCAAGAATAACACTGTGAGGCATATCTGATGAAACGTCTGTTTAGAGTTTTTTTTCCCGGTCTTGCGCTGGCTTTGGCCCTGTCTTGCACGCTGTCCCTCCTGCCCGGCGTGACTGCTTCGGCCTGGGCGGCAGAACCTGCTGTCAGGCTGGAAACCAGCATGGGTGACATCATTGTTCGGCTGGATGCGCGCCGCGCCCCTGCCACGACAGAAAACTTCCTGCAATACGTCCGTGATGGACAGTATGACGGCCTGATCTTTCACCGGGTCATCAAGGGGTTCATGATCCAGGGGGGGGGTATGGACGCTGCCATGAAGGAAAAACCCACCCGCGCCCCTATCAGGAACGAGGCAAGTAATGGTTTGCAAAACAAAAAGTACACCATAGCCATGGCCCGCACCTCCGATCCCCATTCGGCCACGGCCCAGTTCTTTATCAATACCGCCAATAATGCCTTTTTGGACTACAAGGGGCAGAGCCAGGAAGGCTGGGGCTATGCCGTCTTTGGCAAGGTTATCAAGGGACAGGACGTGGTGGACAAGATCGAGTCCGTCAGCACCGGCCGCCGTGGCTATCACGATGATGTGCCGCGAGAAGCGGTGGTGATCAAAAAGGCCACGGTTATCGAATAAGCGCGCTGCACAGCAGTGTTGCCACAAGATGGAAGGGCTTGCCGCAAGGCAGGCCCTTTTGTGTGCCGGGGGTAATGTGTTGCCTGTCTTGAAAATCTGTTGACTTTTTTTAGACTTTCCACGATTTTTAGCCTCTGTAAAGAAGAGGCACAACCTCAGGAGGTCTGTTATGAGACGTATCATTGCCATTATGGCCCTGGTTCTGGCTCTTGCCTTGCCCGGCATGGCTGCCGCTCAGGGCAGCGGGATGTATCTGGCCCCCAAGTTCCTGATGAGCATTCAGGATACCGGTAATATGAAGCGCAGCCAGGGTGGCTTGGGTGTTGACGACTACAGCCAGTTTACCCTTGGCGGGGCATTGGCTGTGGGCTATGATTTCTGGCCTCAGCAGTTGTTGCCCCTGCGCGCAGAGCTGGAACTTGCCATGCGCGGCAACAGCGAAAAAGGCTGGAGTGGCTCCCTGGGAGATGTGAAGGGTACCTGGAACAACACGACCCTCTTTGCCAACCTGTTCTGGGACTTCCACAACGACAGCCCCGTGACCCCCTATGTGGGTGCTGGCCTTGGCATGGCTTTCAACTACAGCGGTTATGACATTAATCATAATGGTAACCATTTCTCCATGGATGACCACAACGTCAATTTTGCCTGGAATGTAGGTGCCGGTGTAGCCTACCAGTTCAATGAATCTCTGGCCCTTGATGCCTCCTACCGTTTCGTGGGCCTTGGCTACAATGAGGTGAAGGCTACCGCAGGCAATACGGAGTACAAGATCTCCAATACCCCCTACAACAATGAATTCATGCTGGGACTGCGCTTCTCCTTCTAGAGCGAAATGCCATTGAAAATGGCAGTCGGTCTGGCGGACGCGAGAGCGGACGCCCGCGCCGTAAGCAAGCGGGAAAACCGCGCTTTTCCCGCGAAGCGTAGGCAGCGTATGGATTGAAACACAGAGTGTTTCAATCAAAAAATGCTCTAAAGCAGGTAGTGGTTCTCCTGCTTCAGGGCCAGCCGTTGGACAGAGCCTCCCCGTAGTTTACACTGCGGGGAGTTTTTTTTATGGCAGGAACAGGAATGGTTTTTGATTGTAAGATGCTGAAATAAAAGAAGAAAAAATTGGAAAAATCTGAGGGGAAAATTTTTTTTGCCCTTGACAGTCTGGCTGCCCTTATCTGTTGCAGTCCGAATGGATAGATTGAAAAAA